>DATJLC010000392.1:0-5878 GCA_035490755.1 Sphingobium sp. | reverse complement strand
GCGCCTGATGGTCGGCAGCCTCGAGGCCCATCTGCCCGACGGGCGCATCCGCATCCTGGGCGCGCGGGCCGACGGCCCGTGCTGCGCCGTCCACCTGCGCAGCTGGACGGCGCTGATCCGCCTAGGCCTCTCCGGTTCGGTCGGCTGGTTCAGGGCCTGGATGAAGCGGGAGTGGGAAAGCCCCGACCCCGTGCCCCTGTTCGCGCTATTCATGGCCAATGCGCGCTCTCTGGGCGATGCGGCGCGGGCGTCTGGACCCTCGCGGCTGCTGGTGCGGGCCTGGCATGCCCTCAACCGCAACAGCCGGCGCGGCGCGCGGCGCAATATTTCCTACCATTACGATCTCGGGAACGCCTTCTACGGGCTCTGGCTCGACGTCAGCATGACCTATTCGAGCGCGCTGTACGCCCGGCCGGAGATGACGCTGGAGCAGGCGCAGGCGGCGAAGATCGACGCGCTGCTGGCGCGGCTCGAGTTGAAGCCCGGGGACAGGCTGCTGGAGATTGGCACGGGCTGGGGCTCGCTGGCACTGCGCGCGGCGGAAAGCGCGGCGGGTCTGAACTATGACGGCCTCACTTTGTCGGTGGAGCAGAAGGCGCTGCTGGACATGCGGCTTGAGGCGGCGCATCTCGGAGACCGTGCGCAGGTCCATCTGCGCGACTATCGCGATCACGCCGACGGGCCCTATGACGCAATCGCCAGCGTGGAGATGGTCGAGGCGATCGGCGAGAAGCAATGGCCCGAGTTCCTCGGCGCCATTCACGCCTTGCTGAAGCCCGGCGGCCGCGCCGCGATCCAGTTCATCAGCATCGACGACGCGATCTTCCAGTCCTATTCGGAAAGCGGCGACTTCATCCAGACATATGTTTTCCCGGGTGGCTGTCTGATCGCGCGCGAGCGGTTCAGGGATCTTGCCGCGCAAGCGGGCCTGTCGTGGCACGACGAGACCTCCATGGGCCTCGATTATGCGCGGACGCTGGCCGAGTGGCGGCATCGCTTCGACGCGGCGATCGACACCGGCCGCCTGCCACCCGAGTTCGACGAGCGATTCGTCCGCCTGTGGCGCTTCTATCTCATGTATTGCGAGGGCGGCTTCCGGGGCGGCGGCATCGACGTCCACCAGGTCACGCTGGTCAAGCCCGCCTGACCTATTTGGGCAGTTCGATCCGATAGCCGTCCGGATGGTCGCCCGTCACCAGAGCGACGATTGCCTCCCCGACGATCTCGGGCTCCTTGACGGTCGCTGGATCTTCGCCCGGATAGGCGCGCGCGCGCATCGCGGTGCGGGTGGCGCCGGGGTTGAGGATATGGGTGCGGATCTTCGAGATGCGCGCGACCTCCTGGCCATAGGCGCTGACCAGCACCTCCAGCGCGGCCTTGGATGCGCCGTAAGCGCCCCAATAAGCGCGCGGGCTGGCCGCGACCGCGCTGGTGAGTGCCACCACCCGCGCATCCGCGCTCTTGCGCAGCATCGGGTCGAATGCGGCGATGAGCGCCTGCTGCGCCGTGACGTTCAGCGTCATCAGGCGCGCGAATTCCTTGGCGTCGATCGCAGGCACTCCCGCCAGTGTTCCCAGCGTCGCCGCGTTAAGGACCATGATGTCGAGCGCGTCCCAGCGGCCGCTCACCGCCTGCGCCAACCGGCCGATGCTTTCCCCGTCGATGAGGTCGAGCGGTGCGATCGTGGCGCTGCCGCCGGCGGCATGAATCGCGTCCTCGACCGCCTCCAGCGCGCCACTGGTCCGGGCGACCAGAATGACATGGGCGCCCGCGCGGGCCAGCGCCATTGCGCTCGCCGCGCCGATACCCCGGCTGGCGCCGGTCACAAGGGCAAGGCGCCCGGAAAGAGGGAGGTTGTCGGCCATTGATGTGCTCTTGTGTCTTGAGGGTCAGACGACCCGTTCTGCCAGCAGTGCGAGCTGGCTGCCCTGATCCTGTTCGTCCAGGTCGGTGAGCCGGGTTGGATAGTCGCCTGTGAAGCAGGCATCGCAATATTGCGGGCGAATGTCGGCGCGCTGCTGCTCGCCCAGCGCCTTGTAAAGGCCGTCAATCGACACGAACGCCAGGCTGTCGGCATGGATGAAGTCGCGCATGCCGTCGATGTCGAGCCGGTGGGCGAGGAGCTTGGCGCGTTCCGGTGTGTCGACGCCATAGAAGCAGCTGTGCCGGGTTGGCGGGCTGGCGATGCGCATATGCACCTCGCGCGCGCCGGCCTCGCGCATCATCTGGACGATCTTGAGGCTGGTGGTGCCGCGCACGATCGAATCGTCGATGAGCACGATGCTCTTGCCGGCGATCAGGGCACGATTGGCATTGTGCTTCAGCTTGACGCCGAGATGGCGGACCTTGTCGCCCGGCTGGATGAAGGTGCGCCCGACATAATGCGAACGGATGATGCCGAGCTCGAACGGGATGCCCGATTGCTGCGCATAGCCCAATGCAGCCGGCACGCCGCTGTCGGGCACGGGGATGACCAGGTCGGCTTCGACTGGGCTCTCGATCGCCAGCTGGGCGCCGATCGCCTTGCGGACCGAATAGATGCTGTTGCCATCGACGATCGAGTCGGGACGCGAGAAATAGACATGCTCGAAGATGCAGGGCCGGGGATGGTGGTCGCCGAACGGCCGGTGCGAACGCATTTCGCCGCCATTGGGCACCACGAGCAGCTCGCCGGGCTCAACGCTGCGAATATACTCCGCGCCCACCACGTCGAAGGCCACCGTCTCGGACGCGAAGATGATCGCATCGCCCAGCCGCCCCATCACCAGCGGGCGGATGCCGAGCGGATCGCGGCAGGCGATCATGCCCTCCGGGGTCATGCAGATGAGGGAATAGGCGCCCTCAACACGTTTCAGCGCATCGATGAAGCGGTCGAGCAGCGTGCGGTAATTGGACGTGGCGACGAGGTGGATGATCACCTCCGTGTCGCTCGTCGACTGGAAGATCGCGCCGCGCCGGACCAACTCGCGCCGTAGCGTCATGGCATTGGAGATATTGCCGTTATGGGCGATGGCAAAACCGCCGGACGACAGTTCGGCATAAAGCGGCTGGACGTTGCGGAGCGCCGTCTCGCCCGTAGTGGAGTAGCGCACATGGCCGCAGGCGACATTGCCCGCCAGCGCCCGGATCACGTCATCCCGGTCGAAGTTGCCGGCGACATGGCCCATCGCGCGATGGGTGTGGAAATCATGGCCGTCCCAGCTGGTGATGCCGGCCGCTTCCTGCCCCCTGTGCTGCAACGCATGGAGGCCGAGCGCGACGATGGCCGAGGCGCCTTCCGCGCCGTGAACTCCGAAAATACCGCACTCTTCGCGCAACTTATCGTCGTCGAACGGATGGGTGGTAAGCATGTCAGCAGCGCCCGTTTGATTGCGTTGGGCCGTGCAACGGCCCCGTTGCACCGGCCATATAGTGATCAAGACCGCGCTTGTCGCCCCATTGTAACAAAAATCGGTTGCTGCGCCGCATATCCCTCGGCCAAGCTCGCCTAGACCGGCAGCATTGGCCACTGGCAATGCGTCCACCTTGAAACTAAAGACCGTCGCATCATGCATGCCTTTGCCAATCCGACGCGATTCGTAGGCCTTGCGCGTCCGGCGACGCCCTGGCTCTTCTGGAGCGGCGTCCTGCTGATCGCCGCAGGCTGCGTGGCTGGCCTGTTTCTTGCCCCGGCGGACTATCTGCAAGGGGAGTCGGTGCGCATCCTCTATGTCCATGTGCCGGCGGCCTGGCTGGGCATGGCCGGCTGGTCCGGTATCGCACTCGCGGGCATCGCGCAGATCGTCTGGCGCCATCCCCTGGCCGGGATCGCCGCCCGAGCGATCGCGGTGCCGGGTGCGCTGTTCACTGCCATCTGCCTTGCGACCGGTTCGATATGGGGCCGCCCGACATGGGGGACGTGGTGGCAATGGGACGGGAGGATGACCTCCATGCTGGTGCTGCTGTTCCTCTATCTCGGCTATATAGCCCTGGCGTCGGCGAGCGCACAGTCGGGCGAGCAGGGCGGAGTAAGCCGGGTCACGGCGATTTACGGCATCGTCGGCGCGGTCAACATTCCGATCATCAAGGGATCGGTGGTGTGGTGGAACAGCCTGCACCAGCCGCCCAGCATCACGCTCCAGGGATCGGCGATCGATCCCAGCATGCTCTGGCCGCTTGGCCTCACGGTGCTCGGCTTCAGCCTCTGGTTCGGGGCGATCGTGCTCTTGCTCATGCGCGCGATACTGGCGTCCAACCGCGTAGAGGCGCGCATGCGCCGGCTGGCGAGAGGCTGAGGGACGAGCATGGACCCCTGGCCATTCGTGATCGCGGCCTATGCGCTGGCCCTTGGCGGGACGGTCCTGACCAGCCTCTGGGCCTGGCGGGCATGCCGCTCAGCGGAAGAAAAGGCCGACCAGATGCGAGGGCGGGACTGACGTGGCGATTTCCCTGAAGGGCAAGCATCAGCGTCTGGTCCTTGTCATATTGGCGCTCGCGGCACTGCTCGGTGCGGCCTTGCTGGCCATGTCCGCACTCAAGGATCAGGCATCCTATTTCTATACGCCGAGCGAGGCGCGGGCGAGGACGATCGAGCCGGGCCGCGCCGTCCGCCTGGGCGGCATGGTGGTCAGGAACAGTCTCACGCGCGCGCCCGACGGCATCAGCATCCGTTTCGAGGTGAGCGACGGCAAGGCGGTGGTCCCGGTGCGCTATATCGGCGTCACGCCCGACCTGTTCCGCGAGGGCTCGGGCGTCGTGGCAGACGGCAGGTTCCAGCCCGACGGCACCTTCATGGCGACCGAGATCCTTGCCAAGCATGACGAGCGCTACATGCCCCGCGAGCTTGAGGGCATGCGGTACAACGAAAAGACGCACCAGATCGAGCAGGCGCGCAAGTGATCGCTGAACTTGGTTTCGCGGCGTTGTGGCTGGCGGCGGCACTTGCCGCGCTGCAACTGATCGCGGCTGGGGTAGGGCTGCATAGGCAGGATGACGGTCTCATTCGGCTGGTCCGCCCGGTGGCGGTCGCGCAGGCGGTGCTGATCGCCCTTGCCTTCGGCGCGCTCATCCTCCTGTTCCTGCGCTCCGACATGAGCGTGAAGCTGGTTGCGGAAAGCAGCCATTCGATGAAGCCCTGGCTCTACAAATTTGCCGGCACATGGGGCAATCACGAGGGATCGATGCTGCTCTGGGTGACGGTGATGGGCGCCGCCGGCGCTGCTGTCGCCCTGTTCGAGCGTGCCCTCAAGACCAGGACGCATATCGCCACGCTCGGCGCGCAGGCGTCGATCAGCCTCGGCTTCTATGCCTTCCTGATCTTCGCATCCAATCCCTTTGCGCGGCTTAGCCCCGCGCCGGCAGATGGCGCCGGCCTCAATCCGCTGCTGCAGGATCCCGGCCTCGCCTTCCACCCGCCGACCCTCTATCTCGGCTATGTCGGCCTGTCGGTCGCCTTCTCCTTCGCGGTCGGCGCGCTGGTGACGCGGCATGTCGACGCGGCTTTCGCGCGGGCGATGCGGCCTTGGGTGCTGGGCGCCTGGGTGCTGCTCACCCTCGGCATCACGGCGGGCAGCTACTGGGCCTATTACGAGCTTGGCTGGGGCGGCTGGTGGTTCTGGGATCCGGTCGAGAACGCCTCGCTCATGCCATGGCTGGCCGCTACCGCGCTGCTCCACAGCGTCAGTGTGCTGGCGACACGCGATGGCCTGAGGGCCTGGACGGTGATGCTGGCGGTGGTGGCCTTCTCCATGTCGATGGTCGGCACCTTCCTCGTTCGTTCAGGCATTTTGACGAGCGTCCATGCCTTCGCGGTCGATCCCGAGCGCGGCACCTTCATCCTTGTGCTGCTCGCGCTCTATATCGGCGGCGCGCTCACCCTGTTCGCGTTGCGGGTCGGGAC
>DATJLC010000391.1:0-10394 GCA_035490755.1 Sphingobium sp. | reverse complement strand
GGGAGCCGATGGGCGCTTGTCCGGACCGAATTGCCGGCCGCATTGAGGCTGGCCAGCAGGGTTTTCGCTGTCTCGGCGGTGGCGATCGCCTTGGCGGCGCGGCGGGCGGTCGTCCCGACCGTTGCCCCCATGGTCGCCCCGATGCGGGCCGTCGCGCTCCATCGCGGCAGGAACAGGCCGATCATGGCGCCGGCCGCAGCTGCCGCGGCGGCTGCGGCCAAGGGATGCTCGGTCAGCAACGTGTTCGCCTTGTCGGCGGCGCGATAGGCGCCATCGCGCGCATCGGCGGCGACCTCGCCCGCGCGGGCCTTGGTCGCGTTGACCATCTCGCGCGCCTTGTCAGCCGCTTTCGTGACCGGATCGCTGCCGGCCTCCGGGGTCTTATCCGCCATGATGGTTTCTTCCTTGTCCCAGATGATCGCGCAGCGCCTGCACGGATTTCCGTCCGGCCCGCGTCAGCGCCTTGACCGGACGCCACAGGACCAGCAGCGCAAATGCCCCGGCCAGCACCGACAATATCACCGGATGACGCTGCACCTGCTGGCGCAATGCCTCCTTGGCGCCGTCGATGCTCTGGCTGGCCGCCAGGGCCGCATCCTCCTTGAGCCGGGCGGGCGCAAAGCGGTCGGCGGCTTGGGTAAGCGCGGCCTGAAAATCAGCACGGGCGGCATGGGCACGCTCGCGCGCCGCGAGAAGGTCGGGCTCTGTGGTCATTTGACGATGCGCGCGATGCGCCCGACAAAGCGTCTCATGCCCAGCACGCAGGCCAGGATGATGGCGCCGGCAGCCAGGCAGGTGACGAGCAACGCAAGGCCGGGGCCGATATGCGGCGCCAGCGCGAATACCGCACCGACCATCAGGGTGACGATCATGGCGAAGGCGAGGGCGAAGGCAAGCGCGCCCAGTCCCCCGATCCAGGCGACTGCATTGGTCACATAGGCGGCCCTGGCCTTGACCCAGGCTAGTTCAGCCTCGGCAAGTTCCTTGCTGGCCTCTACCAGATGCTCGAACGTATCGCCGATCGGACGGTCATCGGTGGGAGCGCGATCGTGCGACACGGCCGGACCGGCCGCGATGTCCTGCTCCGCCGTACCCTCTGTCCAAGCATCCACGATCCGGCCGCCCTTCATTGCAATGCCTTCCTGGCCCGATCGCCGGCGCTCAGCTCTCCTTGGAACCGCCGCCGCGCGCCAGGCGCATCAGCACGAAGCCCACCAGCGCTGCCGCGCCAAGCGCGACGGCAGGGCTCTTGCGCACGAAGTCGCGTGCATCGGCGACAAGCTGGTCGACATCCTTGTCATCGAGCGTCCGCGCGGTGCCCGCGACGCTTTCCGCGGCCTTGCGGGCATAGTCGCCATATTGCGGGCCCATGCGGCTATCGACCGTCTCGGCGGTGTCCGCGATCAGCTTGGAGAGGGAGTGGAGGGCGGAGCCGGTCCTGTCCTTGGCGACAGTCGCTGCCGCCCGTGCGGATTCGACGGCCTGTTCGGCCAGGACGCCCGCCTGTTCACGCCATGCCTCGCCGGCCTCCTTCGCCTGCGAGGCGGCGGCGGCGGCGGCGCCCTTCGCGGAGCCGGCCGCGGCCTTCAGCGAGGCGATGGTTTCCCTGGTGTTTTCCCTTACGGATGCGCTGCTCTTGTCGGATGCGACGGAGAGATCACCAATTTCATCGGCCATGAAGAAAATCCCTGATCCTTGAACGTCAAACCGGATGCCCGCGCTCCGTTGCGGAACGCCAAGGATATAGAAATGCACGAGTGATTCAACAGTTCCCCGGGTCGTCGCCCGCTTTTCATTGATCTTGTCCGGGGTGCTGGCTAAGCGGCGTGGCACTTCCACCGTCAGGGCAAAGGACGATCATGACCGAGATTCTCGCCATCCACGCGCGCCAGATACTGGACAGCCGGGGCAATCCGACCGTCGAGGTCGACGTGATGCTGGAGGACGGCGGCTTCGGCCGGGCGGCGGTGCCCTCCGGCGCGTCGACCGGTGCCTATGAGGCGGTGGAAATCCGCGATGGCGACAAGGACGTCTATCTCGGCAAGGGCGTGCTGCGCGCCGTCGAGGCCGTCAATGGCGAGATCGCCGGCGAGATCATCGGCCTTGATGCGGAGGATCAGGCGGAGATCGACGCGGCGATGATCGCGCTCGACGGCACGGAGAACAAGTCACGGCTCGGCGCCAATGCGATCCTGGGCGTCAGCCTCGCGGTCGCCAAGGCCGCCGCCGATGCGCGCGGCCTGCCGCTCTATCGTTATGTCGGCGGCGTGTCGGCGCATGTCCTGCCTGTGCCGATGATGAACATCATCAACGGCGGCGAGCATGCCGACAATCCCATCGATTTCCAGGAATTCATGGTGATGCCGGTCGGTGCCGACAGCATCGCCCATGCCGTCCAGATCGGGTCGGAGATCTTCCACACGCTCAAGAAGGGCCTGCACGACAAGGGGCTGGCCACCTCGGTCGGCGACGAGGGCGGCTTCGCGCCCAACCTCGCCTCGACGACCGATGCGCTCGACTTCATCATGGCCTCGATCGAGAAGGCCGGCTACCGCCCCGGCGAGGATGTCGTGCTGGCGCTCGACTGCGCGTCCACGGAATTCTTCCGCGGCGGCAAATATGAGATGACCGGCGAGGGCAAGAGCCTGACGCCGGCCGAAATGGCCGACTATCTCGCCGCCCTGGTCGACCGTTACCCGATCAAGTCTATCGAGGACGGCATGAGCGAGGACGATTTCGAGGGCTGGCGTATCCTCACCGACAAGATCGGCGGGCGCTGCCAGCTGGTCGGCGACGATCTGTTCGTTACCAACCCGGCTCGCCTGTCGATGGGCATCGAGCGCGGCCTTGCCAATTCGCTGCTGGTGAAGGTCAACCAGATCGGCACGCTCAGCGAAACGCTGGAGGCTGTCGATATGGCGCACCGGGCGCGCTACACGGCGGTGATGTCGCACCGCTCAGGCGAGACCGAGGACGCGACCATCGCCGACCTCGCCGTCGCGACCAACTGCGGGCAGATCAAGACCGGCAGCCTCGCGCGCTCCGACCGGCTGGCCAAGTACAACCAGCTGATCCGCATCGAGGAGGAACTGGGTGCGGTCGCCCGCTACGCCGGGCGCGCGATCTTTCGCTGAGGATTCGGTCGCGGCAAGGAGGGGCGAAGGCCTCATGCCCCTCCATTTGTCGCGTGTTTACCAAAAACCACTTGCGCTGAATCCGTGTTCGTGATTCCAGTGGGAAATGGCCGAACTCGCGAAACTCAGGTTCCTCTTCAGCATGGCGCTGGCGCCGGCCCTGGCGACCGGCCTGCTCATCCTGTTCATTGGCTATACGATCATCGGGCCGAGCGGACTGCTGGCATGGGACAGCTACAGCCGCCAACTCAAGGAACGGCAGGCGGAATTGCGGGTTGTCGAGGCAAAGCGGGCGGAACTGGCGAACCGCGTCGCGCTGGTCGATCCGCGCCATGCCGACCCCGACATGGTGGACGAGTTGCTTCGCCGTAATCTGAACGTTCTGCATCCGGATGACGTTGTCGTCCCGCTGAACTGACTTCTCCTCATTATTTGGCCATTTTAGCGCATTAGTGGCATTGCGCTTTTGCGCGGGCCTTCTTTATATCGCCGGGTAATTCCTGTGAAAGAAAGGAAGCCCTCCTTTGGCCAAGACCGCCGCAGCTCAGGCCCGAACATCGGCACCGCCCGGACATCATAACCGGGCCGCTCCCGGCGAGCCCGCGGACTATCGGGCCAGCAAGGACGAGCTGCTGGAATTCTACCGGCAGATGCTGCTGATCCGGCGCTTCGAGGAGAAGGCCGGGCAGCTTTACGGTCTCGGGCTGATCGGCGGCTTCTGCCACCTCTATATCGGCCAGGAAGCCGTGGCGGTGGGTATCCAGTCCGCTCTGACGCCCGGCAAGGACAGCGTCATCACCGGCTATCGCGACCATGGCCACATGCTCGCCTACGGCATCGATCCCAAGGTCATCATGGCCGAGCTGACCGGCCGCGCCGCCGGTATCTCGCGCGGCAAGGGCGGCTCGATGCACATGTTCAGCGTCGAGCATAAATTCTACGGCGGCCACGGCATCGTCGGCGCACAGGTGTCGCTCGGCACCGGCCTCGGCTTCGCGCACAAATATCGTGGGGATGGCGGCGTGTGCGTCGCCTATTTCGGCGACGGCGCGAGCAACCAGGGGCAGGTCTATGAAAGCTTCAACATGGCCGAGTTGTGGAAGCTGCCGATCATCTTCGTGATCGAGAACAATCAATACGCCATGGGCACCAGCGTCAATCGATCCTCGGCGGAGGACCAGCTTTACCGGCGTGGCGAAAGCTTCCGTATCCCCGGCCTGCAGGTGAACGGTATGGACGTGCTGGCCGTGCGCGGCGCGACCGAGGAAGCGCTGAAATGGGTGCGCGGCGGCAATGGCCCCATCATCCTGGAGATGAAAACCTATCGCTATCGCGGCCATTCCATGTCCGACCCGGCCAAATATCGCTCGCGCGAGGAGGTGCAGTCGGTGCGCGAGAAGTCCGATCCGATCGAGGGCCTCAAGAAGCATCTTGAAACGGCCGGGCTGTCCGAGGCCGACATCAAGGGCATCGACCAGCAGATCCGCAAGATCGTGAGCGAAGCCGCCGACTTCGCCGAAGTGTCGCCTGAGCCCGAGGCCGCCGATCTCTACACCGACGTGCTGGTGGAGAGCTACTGATGGCCATCGACATCAAGATGCCGGCTCTGTCCCCCACGATGGAGGAAGGGACGCTCGCTAAATGGCTGGTCAAGGAAGGGGACGCGGTCAACTCCGGCGACCTCCTCGCCGAAATCGAGACGGACAAGGCGACAATGGAATTTGAAGCGGTGGACGAGGGGGTGATCGAGAAGCTGTTCGTGCCCGCCGGGACGGAGAATGTGAAGGTGGGAACGGTAATCGCGCAGCTTTCCGGCGACGATGCGAATGCAGCCGCAGCGCCCGCCGTCGCCCAGAGCGCGCCGCCGGTGAAGCCGGAGGCCGCGCCCGCCGCGGCGCCTGCGCCGAGCGGCACCGAACAGCTTACCCGCCCCGCGCCCGCGCCGGCCGCCGATCCCGCTGTTCCGGAAGGCACGGCGATGGTGAAGCTCACCGTCCGCGAAGCCCTGCGCGACGCCATGGCGGAGGAGATGCGCCGGGACGATCGCGTGTTCGTCATGGGCGAGGAGGTCGCGCAATATCAGGGCGCCTACAAGGTGACCCAGGGCCTGCTTGACGAGTTCGGCGACAAGCGCGTCATCGGCACGCCGATCACCGAACATGGCTTTGCCGGCGTGGGCGCCGGCGCCGCCATGGGCGGCCTCAAACCCGTCATTGAGTTCATGACCTTCAACTTCGCCATGCAGGCGATCGATCAGATCATCAATTCGGCGGCCAAGACCAACTATATGTCGGGCGGCCAGATGCGCTGCCCCATCGTGTTTCGCGGCCCCAATGGCGCGGCGAGCCGGGTTGGTGCCCAGCACAGCCAGAATTACGGCCCCTGGTATGCCGCCGTGCCCGGCCTTGTCGTCATCGCGCCCTATGACGCGGCCGATTGCAAGGGCCTGTTGAAGGCGGCGATCCGCAGCGAGGACCCGGTCGTCTTCCTTGAAAACGAGCTGGTCTATGGCCGCAGCTTCGATGTGCCTGATGTCGAGGACTATGTCCTGCCGATCGGCAAGGCGCGGGTCGTGCGTACGGGCAAGGATGTGACGATCGTCAGCTATTCGATCGGCGTCGGCGTGGCGCTGGACGCGGCCGAGGCGCTGGCGGGCGAGGGCATCGACGCGGAGGTGATCGACCTCAGGACGCTGCGCCCGCTCGACACGGCGACCGTGCTGGCGAGCCTCAAGAAGACCAACCGCATGGTCGTGGTCGAGGAAGGCTGGCCGGTCTGCTCGATCGCGTCCGAGGTCGCGGCCGTGGCGATGGAGCAGGGCTTTGACGATCTCGATGCGCCGGTCCTGCGCGTGACCAATGAGGATGTGCCGCTGCCCTATGCCGCGAACCTCGAGAAGATGGCGCTGGTCGATGCGGCGCGCGTGGTCGCGGCGGCGAAGAAGGTCTGCTATCGCTGATCCGGTGGAGACGCCGCTTCCGTATCCGATCCCGCTGCTGATCGCGCATGCCCCCAAGGCGGAGCGCAACTGGCACAGGCTGTGCTGGCGGATTGACGACATTATGGTGCGCACGGCGCTCGGCGCCCGCGAAGGCGCGGTCGCCGCGATCCGGCTCGCCTGGTGGGAAGAGGCGCTGACCGCCGTCGATGCGCCGCCACCGGCCGATCCGCTGCTGATCCAATGGCGGGCCTGCGATCCCGATGCGGATGCCCGTGCCGCTGTCGAGGCGATCGCCGGTGCGTGGCGCATGCTCCTCGATCCCGCCCCGATGAGCGCGGCCGACTGGCAGGCATTCGCAGAGGGGCGGGGCGCGCTGTTCGCGATGATCGCACGGCAGGCGGGGAACGAGGCGCTGGCGCGGGCCGGCGCGGTCTGGGCGCTATGGGATGCCGCCAGGCGGGACCCGAACCGCCAGCGGGCGCAAGGCGCGTTCACGGCGGCAGGCGCGCAGGAGGTAGCGGGCTTGCGGCCTGCAACGATCCGGCCAAAGCCGCTCGGCCTCGCCACGGCGATGGCGCTCGATGACATCAAGGCTGGCTGCCTGCCGGATGGCCGCTTCACGCCCGGTCAGTATCTGCGACTGCTTCGCCGCACCTTGTTCTCGTGATAGGCTGATCGGAGTGGGGGGGGACTTATGGGACGCTTTATCGCGGGTTCGATCTCGGCGCTTCTGCTGGCCGCGGCGGGGCTGTTCTGGTGGCAGGGGCGCGCCTCGCAGGAGCCCCGGACCGTCGCCGCGCGGCCGGAGCCGTCGGCACTGGACGATGCCCTGCCCGAGGGCGATGCCAATGCCATGGGCGAGGCCCCGCCCATGCCACCCTCCGCGACCGCGCGCACCCGCGAGGAACGGCGCTTCGACCGCTATGACCGGGACCGCGACAACATCATCACCCGCAATGAAATGATGGCGAGCCGCGCCAGGGATTTCCGCAAGCTCGACACCGACGGCAACAATCTCTTGAGCTTCGAGGAATGGGCCGCCCACACCGGCGAACGCTTTGCCAAGGCGGACGCGAACAAGGACGGCAAGCTCACACGCCCCGAATTCGCGAGCACGGCGCCGGAAAGGACGAAGAAGCCGGCTTGCCGGTGTTAGAGCGAAACCAATCCTCCCCGGAACGGGGAGGTGGCGCGCGCGAAGCGCGTGACGGAGGGGGCTATGCACCAGGCGCAGCCCCTCCGCCCCTTCGGGGCACCTCCCCGTCCCGGGGAGGATTTTGATCCCCGATTATCTGCGCGTCGCTTTAGCGCAACCTCAAGCCGCCACCGGCAGCAATGCCCGCGCCATCCATTCGCCCAGCGACGCCCTTGCCCGGTCGGTCATGGCGGTCTTGCGGCCCTTCTTGCGTATCTCGGGGTCGACCGGCGGGAACAGGCCGAAATTGACGTTCATCGGCTGATAGCTCTCGGCGTCGGCGCCCCCGGTGATGTGGGAGAGGAGCGCGCCGAGCGCGGTGTCCGCGGGCGGGGGCGGCAGGGCGCGGCCGGCCAGCTCGGCACCGGTGAACAGCCCCGCCAGCAGTCCGACCGCCGCGCTTTCGACATAGCCCTCGCAGCCGGTGATCTGGCCGGCAAAGCGGACATGGGGGCGCGAGCGCAGCCGCAACTCGGGGTCGAGCAGGATCGGGCTCTTGATGAAGGTGTTACGGTGGAGACCGCCCAGCCGCGCGAACTGCGCGTTGGCGAGGCCGGGGATGGTACGGAACAGCTCCACCTGCGCGGCGTGCTTGAGCTTGGTCTGGAACCCCACCATGTTCCACAGCGTGCCCAGCGCATTGTCCTGCCGCAGCTGCACGACCGCGTGCGGCCAGCGGCCGGTGCGCGGATCGTCGAGGCCGACCGGCTTCATCGGTCCGTGGCGCAGCGTGTCGACGCCGCGCTCCGCCATCACCTCGATCGGCATGCAGCCCTCGAAATAGGGCGTGTCGCGCTCCCACTGCTTGAACTCGGTCTTCTCCCCGGCGCGCAGGCCCGCGACGAAGGATTCATATTGTTCCCGGTTCATCGGGCAGTTGATATAGTCGCGCCCGTCGCCGTCCGGCGATCCCTTGTCCCAGCGGCTCGCTTTCCAGCAGATGTCCATGTCGATGCTGTCGGCATGGATGATCGGCGCGATCGCATCGAAAAAGGCCAGCGCGTCGTTGCCGGTGGCGGCGGCGATGTCCTCCGCCAGCGCGGCGGCGGTGAGGGGACCGGTCGCGATGATCGTGGCGCCGTTCGCCGGCAGGGCATCCACCCGTTCGCGGACCAGCGTGATCCGGGGATGGTCGAGGATGGCGCGGGTCACGCCGGCCGCGAACAAGGTGCGGTCCACCGCCAGCGCCGACCCGGCGGGCAGGCGCACCCGGTCCGCCTCGCGCATGATGAGCGATCCCAGCCGCCGCATTTCCTGATGAAGCAGCCCCACCGCGTTGTTCTCGGCATCATCCGAGCGGAAGCTGTTGGAGCAGACCATCTCCGCCAGCGCGTCGCTTTCATGCGCCGCCGTCATGTCGCCGCCGCCACGCATTTCCGAAAGGCGCACCGTCAGGCCCGCCTCGGCGAGCTGCCAGGCCGCCTCGCTCCCGGCAAGGCCGCCGCCGATCACATGGATATCCGCCGCCATCGTCTTCAGAACCCCTGCGGAAAGATGTGGCGGCCATCGGGTCCCAGCCGCAACAGGCTGTGCCCGGCAACGGCGCCGAACGGGATCGCGCCATGGACATGGGGAAACAGCGCGCCGCCGCGCGAGGGCTCCCAGCGCAGCGCATCGGCAACGGCCGCGAGATCGACCATGGCGAGGACCAGCGGGTCCACGGCCGCGAAATATTTGGCGGCGGTCTCGGCGGTTTGTTCGGCGGTCGAAAGGTGGATGAAACCGTCCCGCAGGTCGTCGGGCGAGCCCGTGAACAGGCCGGATTCCTTCCACGCTTTCCAGGCGGTCTGGTCGAGCAGCTTATAGGCGAAAAGTGTTTTCATCGCGCCACTGTAGCGGGGTAACAGGGCCCGCGTCCACTTGCGCGCGCCCGTATGACGTTGGACAAGGCGCCATGCCCGAATCCCCGCCCCTCAGCCGCGACCGCCTCGACCGGGTGGAGGCCTATCTCAGCGGCCTGGTCGAGGCGGGAGCGATCCCGCATGTCCAGTTCCTCGCGGCGCGGGACGGCGAGCCTCTCCTCCAGCTCTGCGCCGGGTCCGCGCGCGCCGATGGGCGGGCGCTTCGGCGGGATGCGCTCTACCGCATCGCCTCGATGACCAAGGCGGTGACGGCCGTCGCCCTCATGATGCTGGTGGAGGAAGGCCGCGTCGCGCTCGACGATCCGGTCGCGCGCTTCCTGCCGGAGCTTGCCGATCTTCGCGTCCATGCGGGCCGGGAGGCGCCCCCCTTCGCGACCCGCCCGGCCGCCCGCCAGCCGCTGATCGTCGACCTCCTGCGCCACACCGCCGGCTTCTCCTACGGGTTGCAGCGCCATTCGCCGGTCGACCAATGCTATCAGGCGGCGGGCCTGCATGACTATAAGGCGGGGGTGACGGAGGCGGGGATGCTCCGCGAGCTGGCGGCGCTCCCGCTGGTGGACGATCCGGGCACAGCCTTCACTTATTCCATCGCGACCGATCTCCTCGGGATCATCATCAAGCGGGTGACGGACAGCAGCCTGGCGGCCGTTTTCGCGGACCGCATCTTCGGGCCGCTCGGCATGAAGGATAGCTTTTTTGAGGTGCCGCCCGCCAAGCTGCACCGCCTCACCGATAGCTGGGCGATGCACCCGAGGCTCGGTCAACGCCTCTATGACCGGGCCGAGGACAGCCTCTGGTCCCGCCCGCCTTCATTCGAGTCCGGCGGCGGCGGACTGGTGTCGTCGGTGGCGGACTATCACCGCTTCTGCCGCATGCTGCTGGGCCAAGGGGCGGTGGAAGGCGTGCGGCTGCTGCGGCCCGACACCATCGCGCTGATGACCAGCAACCATCTGCCGGGCGGCGGCAGCATCGGCGCCCTGTCGCGCGGCCTGTTCGCCGGGCCGGAGCATCGCAACACCGGCCACGGCCTGGGGCTCGCGGTGACGCTTCCCGGCGGCGACGGCGTGCCGCCAGCGGGTGCGTTCCACTGGTCCGGCTTCTTCTCGAACTGGTTCGCCGTTGTGCCGTCCGAGCGGCTGATCCTCATCCTGATGACCCAGCTCATCCCCGCCGAGCCGCGCAACAGCGCGCCCGAGGTCCAGCGCCTGCTCTTCTAGGCTCTAGAGAGAGAGAGAGAGAGAGAGAGAGAGAGAGAGAGAGAG
>DATJLC010000390.1:0-16500 GCA_035490755.1 Sphingobium sp. | reverse complement strand
GCTAGATAGCGGCGACGTGCGGCCAGCAGGTCGATCCGTTCAGCCGGCAAAGGCTTTGCCATGGCGAGGAGCCGGGCCTGCGCCGCCTCGACCGCAAGCAGCCTCATGGCGCGGTCCAGTCGCCTGACTTGCCGCCGCGCTTCTCGGTCACGCGGATATTGCCCAGCACCATCTGCTTGTCGATCGCCTTGAGCATATCATACAAAGTGAGGAGCGTGACAGAAACCGCTGTAATCGCTTCCATTTCCACGCCAGTCTGCGCGGCAATGCGGGCGGTCGCGGATACCTCTATGCCGCTTTCATCGGGCACGATGTCGACGCTCACCGCCGCCAGCGGCAGCGGGTGGCAGAGCGGGATCAATTCGGCGGTGCGCTTGGCGGCCATGATGCCCGCGATCCTGGCGGTGGCGATGACGTCGCCCTTGGCGACCGTGCCCTCGGCTATGGCCTTGAGCGCAGCCGCATTGACGGTCAGGCGGCCCCGCGCCGTGGCGCTGCGCGTGTTGGTCGCCTTGGCCGAAACATCGACCATGCGGGCCGCGCCCGTCTCGTCGACATGGCTGAGCTTGTCGTTCATCGTCCCAGCATGGCGCGCGTGGCCGCCGCGACATCCGCCTGCCGCATCAGCGCCTCGCCGATAAGGAAACAGCGAACGCCATGCGCGGCCATGGCGGCAAGGTCGGAATGGCTGCCGAGACCGCTCTCCGCGATGAAGGTGCAGTCGTCCGGCGCGCGTCCGACCAGCTCATAAGTCCGATTGAAATCGACCGTGAAGTCCCTGAGATCACGGTTGTTCACACCAATGAGCCGGGACTGGAGCGCCATTGCGCGGTCGAGCTCCTCCGCGTCATGCACCTCGACCAGCACGTCCATGCCATGGCCGATTGCCGCCTGCTCGATGTCGCGCATCTGGACATCGTCGAGCGCGGCGACGATGATGAGGATCGCATCGGCGCCGATCGCGCGTGCCTCGGTCACCTGCCACGGGTCGACCATGAAGTCCTTGCGCAGGATTGGCAGGGCGCAGGCGGCGCGCGCCTCGATCAAATAATCCTCATGGCCCTGGAAATAGGGCGCGTCGGTCAGCACCGACAGGCAGGTCGCACCCCCGGCTTCATAGGCGCGGGCGTGGGCGGGCGGGTCGAAATCCGCGCGAATGAGGCCCTTGGACGGGCTCGCCTTCTTGATCTCTGCAATCAAACCAAAGCCGCCCGCTGCGATCGTGGTGTCGAGCGCGCGCCGGAATCCGCGTGGCGGCGACTGGGCGGCGATGTGGGCGTCGAGAAGCGACGTCGCAACGGTCGCCTTGCGATCGGCCACCTCCTGGCGCTTTGTGGCGCAGATCTCGATGAGCTTGTTGGTCATGTATAGTTGATCCAGCGGTGCAGCAGCAGGTTCGCCTGGCCGCCGTCGATCGTCGCGGCCGCCTGTTCGACGCCCTGCTGCCAGTCCGGCGCGACCCCAGCGACGATAAGGGCGCCCGCCGCGTTGAGCAGGACCGCGTCGCGATAGGCGCCGGTGGTGCCGGTGAGCAGGGCCCGAAGTGCTGCGGCGTTATAGGCGGCGTCACCGCCCCGGATCGCCTCGGCCGGATAGGTGGGCAGGCCCGCATCAGCTGCGGTCAAGGCAAAGGCCCGGATGGTCTCGCCGCCAAGGTCGGTGACGCGATTGGCCGCGCTGAGGGACAACTCGTCCATGCCGTCCTCGCCGGAGACGATCATCGCGCGCGTGATGCCGATGCGGCGCATGGCTTCGGCATAGATCTGCGCATAATCGGCCCGGGCGATGCCGACCAGCTGGCGCTTCACGTTGGCCGGATTGGCGAGCGGCCCCAGCAGGTTGAAGATTGTCCGCCGGCCAAGCGCCTTGCGAATCGGCGCGATCCGCGCCAGCGCGGGGTGATGCCGTTGCGCGAACAGGAAGCAGATGCCGAGCTCCGCCAGCGTCGCCTCCGCATTGGCGGAGGCCTGGCCGAGGTCGAGGCCGAGCGCCTCCAGCGTGTCTGCGCCGCCGGCCAGTGATGTCGCCGCGCGGTTGCCATGCTTGGCCACCGGCACCCCGCAGGCCGCCACGACGATGGCGACGGCGGTCGAGACGTTGAGGGTATGGAGGCCGTCGCCGCCGGTGCCGCACACGTCAATCGCATTGGCGGGGGCCTTGATCGGGATCATGCGCGCCCGCATTGCCTGTGCGGCGGCGGCGATCTCGGTCGCGGTTTCGCCCCTGTCGGACAGGCCGGCAAGGAACTGCGCGATCTCCGTATCGTTCGGCCCACCGTCCAGCATCGCGGCAAAGGCGGCGTTCGCCTGGGCTTCGGTCAGCAGCGCCGATGGATCAGGCAGCGCACTCATGACGTGCGTACGGGGGTGAGCCCCGCGATCTTCATGAAAGTGGCGAGCATCTCGTGGCCATGTTCGGTCGCGATGCTTTCCGGATGGAACTGGACGCTGTGGATGGGCAGGCTTTCATGGCGGAATCCCATTACCGACCCGTCGTCGGCGGTGGCGTTCACGATGAGGCAGGACGGTATGTCCTCGACCACCAGCGAGTGATAGCGGGTCGCGGTGAAGGGCGAAGGGATGCCGGCGAACAGACCGGTGCCGTCATGGCGGATGGGGGATGTCTTGCCGTGCATCAGGCCGCCGCGCACCACGCGGCCGCCGAAATGCTGGCCGATCGACTGGTGCCCAAGGCACACGCCGAGCAGCGGCTTGCCGGCATCCGCGCAGGCGCCGACGAGGTCGAGGCTGATCCCCGCTTCATTCGGCGTGCAGGGCCCTGGTGAGAGCAGGAACGCATCCGCCCCCGTGCCTATGGCCTGGCCGGCCGACATGGCGTCGTTGCGCACGACCTCCACCTCCGCGCCCAACTCCATCAGATAATGGACAAGGTTCCAGGTGAAGCTGTCATAATTGTCGATGACGAGGATCATGGCCTGTCTGCTACTGCCCGAAGCCGGGTGTGCGCGCAATCTTTGCGGCCTCGCGGGCAGCGGCGACGAGGGCGCCGGCCTTGGCCTCGCACTCTCGCTGTTCATAGGCGGGATCACTGTCGGCAACGATGCCCGCGCCCGCCTGAACATGAAGAACGCCGTCCTTGAGGACCCCGGTGCGCAGGACGATGCAGCTGTCCATATTGCCGTCGGGCGAGAAATAGCCGACGCCGCCCGCATAAGGACCGCGGGATTCCGCTTCCAGTTCGGCGATGATTTCGCAGGCCCGCACCTTGGGCGCACCGCTCACCGTGCCCGCCGGAAAGCCCGCGAACAGGGCGTCCAGCGCATCATTGCCGGGCGCCAGCCGGCCAACGACGTTGGAGACAATGTGCATGACATGGCTGTAGAACTCGACGGTATAGCTGTCGGTCACGGCGACGCTGCCTGCCGCCGCCACGCGACCCACGTCATTGCGCCCCAGGTCAAGCAGCATCAGATGCTCGGCCCGCTCCTTGGGATCGGCGAGCAGACTGTCGCGACGGGCGGCATCCTCGCTGGCATTGGTGCCGCGCGGCCGCGTACCCGCGATCGGCCGGATTGTGATCTCGCCGTCGCGCATCCGAACCAGTATCTCCGGGCTTGATCCGATCAGCGCGAAGCCGGGCAGGTCGAGGCAGTAGAGGAATGGCGAGGGGTTGATCCGTCTCAGGGCGCGATAGAGGGCGATCGGAGGCAGGGCGAATGGCAGGGTAAAGCGCTGCGCCAGCACCACCTGAAATATGTCGCCCGCAACGATATAGTCCTTCGCCGCGCGCACCATTTCGCCATAGCGTCCCGCGGGCAGGATCGGCGTCGGGCTTGCCTCCGGCACGTCCGCGACCGCATCGCATCGCGCAACGTCCGGCAGGGGCGCCGCCAGCCGCGCCGACGCAGCCTCCACCCGTTCGCGCGCATCGGTAATGGCGCGTTCGGGATCCTGAGCGCTCTCCGCCCAGACCGGCGCTACGATGAACAGCGCATCCGCCAGCCGATCGAACACCAGCAGCAGGGTCGGACGCACGAAGATCATGTCCGGCGTCCCCAGCTTGTTGTCGGGCGCGCGCGGCAGCGTCTCGACGAGGCCGATGGTCTCGTACGCAAAATAGCCGACCAGGCAGGACAGGGCGGGCGGTAGCGCCGGATCAACATCGGCCCGGCAGCGCGCCACCAGCGCCCTGAGTTCGGTCAACGGATCACCTTGCAGCGCTTCGAAGGCATTGCGATCCGTTCCCCAGCGGGCATTGATCTCCGCATGGCGCTCATGCGCCCGGAACACCAGGTCGGGCGCAAGGCCGATGATCGAATAGCGCCCGCGCACCGCGCCGCCTTCGACAGATTCGAGGATGAAGTCGCCGCGCTCCGCTTCCATCAGCTTGAGCGCGGCGGAAATTGGCGTGTCGGTATCTGCGACCTGGCGCTGCCAGTACAGCACGGAACGGCCCGCTTTCAGCGCATCTGCCAGATGCACGGGGTCGGAACGATCCGTGGAGACGGCGATGGTCACTGAGCCAGACCGTTCGACTTGCGCATGTCCGCTTCGACCCCGGCCACGGCCGTCATGTTGCGCGTGACGCCTACATCCGCCTCCATCGCGCGCAGGAACTGCATGCCATATTCGGCGCCCATGGCATTGCCGAGGCCATTGCGGGTGGCGGCGAGGAGCTGGGCGTTGCCGGTGGCATTGCCGGGAATCACCTCGTCGAGATGAACGATCATGAAGCCCTGGTCCCCCTGGAGCGGGATGACCTGCGCCTTGCCCTTCTTCATCGTGAAGAGCGCCGCGACATGCGCCGGGACCTGCCGGCCGGGCTGGGCGATGTCGGCGCGTTGCGCCACCACGGCTTCGGGGCGGGGCAGCGGCTTGCCGACGCCCGCGATGGCCTGCTGCAATGGCCGGCCCTGATCAATCTTCGCGCGCAGGGCTTCGGCAAGTGCCTTTGCCTGCCTCGCACCCTCGGAGAGCAGATAGGCGCGCTCTACGGCCGGGCGGACCTGCGCGAGGGGAGGCGGGCCGGCGGGGATCACCTGTGCGAGGGCCACCAGTGCGATGCGCTGGTCGGGCGTGATCTGGATGACCTGCGGATCGTCGTCCTGCTCCATCGTGAACCCGGCCTTGGCCAGGAGCGGCAGCGAGGGGTCGGGCTGCTGCGCCGGCGTTCCGAGGACGCGGCCCTCGGCGGTCAGCGGCGGGGTTTCGGCGGCGGTCAGGCCGTTGCTCCTGACCACATCGTCGAAGGTTGCGCCATCACCGACGGCGCCGTCGATTCGGTTCGCCAGATCGCTGAGCGCCTGCTGCGCCTTGGTCTTGGACAGTGCGGCAATGATCTCGGCGCGAGCCGAATCAAGCGAACGCGCCGGAACGGTCTTTACCGCAGAAACTCGGAACAGCGCCCAGCCGAGTCCGGTCTTGACCGGCCCAACCAAGGTTCCAGGGGCAGCGGCAAAAATCGCGTTCGCTGCCGCATCGCTCGTCGCTGCGGCAAGGCCGGCCTTGTCCAGCGGGCCGACGGTCGTGGTGGCGAGGCCAGCCGACTTGGCCGCGTTCGCCAGTGAGCCCCCGCTGCCGATGCCGGCTGCCATGGACTTTGCGGTGGATTCGCTCATCAGGATGAGCTGCTCGACGCTGCGGGTCTCGCTCGCGGCATAGCGCGCGGCGTTCGTCTTGTAATATTGGGCGATCTCAGCCTCGGTTGGCCGGGCGCTGTCGGCAAAGCGCGAGACGTCGATCAGCGCATAGCGCATCCGGCGCTGCTCGGGCAGGGCAAAGCGGTTGCCGGCGGACGTATAGAAGCGGGCAACGGCCGCCTCGTCAGGCGCCTTGGCCGGCGCGAACATAGGCGAGGGAATCGCGGCGATGGTGCCTTTGCGCTGTTCCAGCAGCATCGAGGCATATTGCTGCACCATGGCATCGGGAGCTCTTGCCGCGGCTCCGGCGGGCTGCAGCAGGTGCCGCTGCAGTATCTGGCGCAGGATGTCGTTGCGCAGCGCGGCCTCGCTCACGCGCTGATTTTGCAGCACTTGCTGGAACTGGCTCTGGCTGAACGCGCCCGTCGCGTCGTGAAAGGCTGGAATTTGTGCGATTTCCGCGTCGACAAGCGCCTTGGCGGGCAACATGCCATTTTCCTTGGCGAACTCGGACAAGGCTAGCCCGCCGATGAGCTGTTCGAGTATCTCTCGCACGCCGCCCGCCGCGACAAGCTGGTCGAGCGTCAGGCCCGGTCTTTCCTGCTGATTTGCCTGAAGAACGCGCTGAACCCGGTCCTGAAGTTCCGCCGTGGTCACGGTCGCATCGCCGACGCTCGCGGCCGTGCCCGCGGACTGGCCGAACACGCCGTCCGCGCGCTGGGAGATGTCGCCCGCCGCGAACGCAAAGGCAATGAGCGCCAGGAAGCCGATGCCGATGACTGGCCCCACCTTCGACCGCAACATCTGCCTGAAAAAACCCATCATCGCCTGCGTCGCTCCCATATTGGGTTGGAGGCCGCTTTAGGGCGAGCGTTCGGCCGCTTCAAGTGCATGTCCGACGGTGGAAGCTCTGGACAAGCGCGCGCTGGCGCGCCATCGGCACCAGCGTTCCGGCACGGGACAAGATTCAGGCCACTATAAAAGAGGAAGATGCAATGGCGGTGCGCAGACCCCTTATCGCGGGCAACTGGAAAATGAACGGTCTGAAGGCGAGCATTGGCGAGATCGTCGCCATTGCCGACGCTGCCGGGGCGCATCCGGGCGTCGACGTGGCGCTGTTCGTTCCGGCCACCCTCATCGCCCCCGCCGCGGCCGCCGCGCCGGACCTCTTCATCGGGGGTCAGGATTGCCATGAACAGGCATCGGGGGCCCATACCGGCTGCATTTCCGCTGCCATGCTGGCCGAGGCGGGCGCGAAAGGCGTCATCGTCGGCCACAGCGAACGGCGCACCGACCAGCACGAGACCGACGCCATGATTGCGGCCAAGGCGAGTCGTGCCCAAGCCGAGGGCCTGTCGGTGGTGCTGTGCGTCGGCGAAAGCCTGGACATCCGCGATGCCGGCGATGCCGAGGCGGTCGTCTCCCGGCAACTGCTGGCGTCCTTGCCCCAAGGAGCGAGCGCCGGCTGGCTTGCAATCGCCTATGAGCCGATCTGGGCTATTGGAACAGGCCGCATCCCGACCATAGAGGCGATCGAGGCCATGCACCAGGCGCTGCGCGCCGCTTTGAGGTCCGCGATCGGAGACGAGGCGGACGCGATGCGCATCCTTTACGGCGGCTCCGTCAACGGCGAGAATGCCGCCGATATCCTGGCGATCGCGGACGTGGACGGCGCTCTGGTCGGCGGCGCCAGCCTGACCGCTGCCAAGTTCACCCCGATCATCGCCGCTGCCCGGGGCTAGGGTTGCTGGCGGTCACAAAGCCCGCTAAGGAAACCCCGAATTCCCCAAAGGAACCTCCGCCGACATGCTCTTTACCTTCATTCTCGTCGTTCAGGCCATCATCGGGGCTGCGCTTGTCACCGTGATCCTGATGCAGCGGTCAGAGGGTGGCGGGCTCGGCATGGGCGGCAGCCCATCGGGCTTTATGTCGGCGCGCGGCGCGGCGGATTTCCTGACCCGCGCGACCACCATCCTCGCGACGATCTTCGTCATCCTCAGCATCGTGCTGGCGGTCATCGCGGCGACGCGCCACCGGGGTTCGACGATCGACACTTCGCTGGTCGGCAAGGCGGCGCCTACCGCTCCCGCGACTGGACCGGCACCCGCGGTGCCTCCGGCCGACGATGCGCTCGGTGGAGCGGCCAGCGCGGCTGGCAACGGTTCGGTGCCGCTGGCCCAGTAACCGGTTCCCGGATCGTAATTTTTCACACAGGCGCGCGCTCGCGCCTTGCACTCCCTTTCAGTATCGGTTTAAGCCTTCACTCCCATGGCGCGGTTCATATTCATCACCGGCGGCGTGGTCTCCTCCCTTGGCAAGGGCCTGATGGCCGCCAGCCTCGCGGCGCTTCTTCAGGCGCGCGGTTACAGGGTGCGGATCCGCAAGTTCGATCCCTATCTCAATGTCGATCCAGGCACGATGTCGCCCTATCAGCATGGCGAGGTCTATGTGACCGACGACGGGGCGGAGACCGACCTCGACCTCGGCCATTATGAGCGCTTCACCGGCGTTCCGACCCGCCGCTCCGACAATGTTACGCAAGGGCGCGTCTATCAGACCATCATCCAGCGGGAGCGGCATGGCGACTATCTCGGTGCGACGGTGCAGGTCATTCCGCACGTCACCGACGAGATAAAGGCCTTTGCGCTAGCCGAGACCGACGATGTCGACTTTGTCCTGTGCGAGATCGGCGGCACGGTGGGCGACATCGAAAGCCTGCCCTTCATGGAAGCCATTCGTCAGCTCCACAACGAGCTGGGGCGGGGGCAGTCCATCTTCGTCCATGTGACGTTGGTACCCTATATCGCGGCGGCCGGCGAACTGAAGACCAAGCCAACCCAGCACAGCGTGCGCGAGCTAACCTCGCTCGGCATCCAGCCCGACATATTGCTCTGCCGCTGCGAGCAACCGCTGCCCGACGGCGAGCGCGCCAAGATCGCTTTGTTCTGCAATGTGCGCAAGGAAGCTGTCATTCCCGCGCTGGATGCCAGCAGCATCTATGCCGTGCCGGCCCAATATCATGCGGAAGGGCTGGACGACGAGGTTCTGCGCGCCTTCAACATCGAGGACGCACCTGCGCCACAGCTGGGCCGCTGGCTCGACATTATGGACCGGAACGACAATCCGGAGGGTGAGGTCACGATCGGCGTGGTCGGCAAATATGTCGGCCTGCCCGATGCTTACAAGTCGCTTTTCGAAGCGCTCAAGCACGGCGGTCTCGCCAACCGGGTCAAGGTCAACATCAAATGGCTCGACGCGGAGATGTTCGAGCAGGAAGACGATAGCGGCATCGCAGCCCGGCTCGAGCCTATGCACGGCATTCTCGTGCCTGGCGGCTTCGGTGTGCGCGGGTCGGAGGGCAAGATCGCCAGCGTCCGCTTCGCGCGCGAACGCAACGTGCCGTTCTTCGGGATCTGCCTCGGCATGCAGATGGCCTGCATAGAGGGCGCACGGAACACGGCCGGCATCGCTTCGGCCTCGACCACGGAATTCGGCGACACCAGCGAGCCGGTGGTCGGCCTCATCACCGAATGGATGAGCGCCGAAGGTCTCCAGAAGCGCGAACAGGGCGGCGATCTTGGCGGCACGATGCGCCTTGGCGCCTATCCGGCCCGGCTAGTTGGCAACAGCGTGGTCGCCAGCATCTATGGCACCGACATGATCAGCGAGCGCCATCGGCATCGCTATGAGGTCAATGTCCGCTATCGCGAGCCGCTGGAGCAAGGCGGCCTCATCTTCTCGGGCATGTCGCCCGATGGCATGTTGCCAGAAATCGTTGAGCGACCGGATCATAGCTGGTTTGTCGGCGTCCAGTTTCACCCGGAACTGAAGTCCAAGCCGTTCGACCCGCACCCGCTGTTCGCCAGCTTCATCGAGGCGGCCCTGAAGCAGAGCCGTCTGGTCTGATCCCTATCGCTTGCGCCGACGTCTGGTTGGCGCGACAACTGTGCCGGAACGGGAAGGGGGCGCCATGGAAAAAGCGTTGCTGGAAAAGCTGCCGGAGCACAGCCTGCTCAAGGCGCTTGATCCGGAGGAACTGACCGTATTGCTGGCCCAGGCGCGCGAGCACAAGGCGCGCAAGGGCGAGGCGCTGATCCGCCAGGGGGATGAAGGCAACGCGCTTCTCATCCTGCTGGACGGCCAGGCGCGGGTCACGATCTATTCCGCCAATGGCCGCGAGATCGTGTTGGAATATGCCGGGCCGGGCACGGTGTTGGGCGAAATCGCGCTACTCGACGGCGGCGTCCGGACCGCCAGCGTGATCGCCATGGGGCCGGTGCGCTATCTGGCGCTGCCCCGCTCCGTGTTCGAGCATGTCATCGCCCACAATCATCGTATCGCGCTCAGCCTGATGCGGGAAATGGCCGCGCGCCTGCGCCAGGCCAATCAGACCATCGAAACCGATCGCGCCTATGCCGCCGGGCCCAGGCTCGCGCGCTTCCTGATCCGGCTGGCGGGGGATGGTGCAGAGGACAGCGGAGCGGCCATCCGTCTCAGCCAGACCGAACTCAGCATGTTCGCGGGGATCAGTCGGGAGAATATCAACCGGCAATTGTCGCTGTGGCAGCAGGACGGCATTGTCGAGGTCGTCCATGGCGGCGTCAGGATCTGCGACCGCGCCGCGCTCGAGGACGTCGCCGACGCGATGGAATAAACCTGGGCGATGCGCAAGAAAGGCGCCCGGGAATTGCCCAGGCGCCTCGTTTCACCCTGAGGGTAGTTCAAGCGGCGTTCTTGTCCGCGCCTGTTTCGCCGGCGGTCAGGTCAACCACCGCGCCTTTGCCGTTGATCGCGATCTTGCGCGGCTTCATGGCGTCGGGCACCTCGCGCACCAGTTCGACGACGAGCAGCCCATCAGCCAAGCTGGCATCCTCCACCTTCACGAAATCCGCCAGTTCGAAGCGGCGCTCGAAACTGCGGTTGGCGATGCCGAGATGCAGGAACTTGGCGCGATCCACTGCCTCCTCATTCTTCTTGCCCGTGACGAGCAGAAGGTTCTGCTGGGCAGTGATGTCAATTTCGTCCGGCTTGAATCCGGCCACGGCCAGCGTTACCCGATAGCGGTCCTCGCTCAGCCGCTCGATATTGAACGGCGGGTAATTGTCCGTCTGCTGGAGCCGCGCGCTGTTCTCGATAAGATCGAACAGACGATCGAAGCCGACCGTGCTGCGACGATAAGGGGTCAAGTCAAATCCACGCATATCAAATCCTCCAAAGAGCAAAATGACGCGATGCCGGACCCTGACGGCGTCCGTTGCATCATCCGGCCCCGATTTGGCGGCCGAACGGATTTTAGATGGGACGAGCGCGCCGGCTTTCAAGATGGTCCATAACGCGCCTTTCGTGGTCCATTTTGAACCTGGACGTTGGTTGATTCCTTAACCCAAATCCCTGATCCTCTTGTTTGGAATACTGAAAGATAGACAATCCAATGTTGAGGTCATCGCTTGAACGCGCCGGATCCTGGTCCATAAAGCGCTTCATCCTGCAGCAGAATATCGAGCAGCTTCAATCTGTTCTCGCCGAAAATGACCCTGCTGCCGATAATCACTGGGAACGCATAACCCTCGCCGATTCGCTCCGCACCTTGGCGCAGCTCGACTCGGCGATGTTCGGCGCGCACGTGACACGGGGACGATTCTGCGAAAAGACATCGGGGCAAATGGCGATCGGCAGCGCCGATGCCCGCTTCTTTCACCGGATGGTGGAGAATGCCAGTCAGCCCTTTCTCATTCTCGATCCCAGGCCCGGTCTGCGCATCGTCGACATCAACGACGCCTATGCAAGCGCTACGATGGCGGCCCGGTCATCGGTGGCGGGCGAAAAGCTCTTCGACGCCTTTCCGGACAATCCGGATGATCCCACGGCCGACGGGGTCAGCAATCTGTACGCGTCGATCCTCACGGCGACGGAGTGCGGAATTCCGCACACCATGGCTATCCAGCGTTACGATGTTCGTGATGACGACGGGAATTTCGTCGTGCGTTACTGGCGTCCGCGCAACACGCCGATTTTTGACGAGGGCGGCAATCTTCTGTTTGTCCTGCATCAGGCCGAGGATGTGACCGCGCAGGTCGCGCGTCGGACAGGCTATCCCTGTAAAAACTGAGGCGTCCGGATCGTTTTCGATCCGGACGCCCGTTAGACGACTAAGCGTCTCCCCCTTGTGGTTGCCGCGTCCGCGCGTTCCGTCGCCCCCTTTTAGCTTCGGAACGGGACTGCGACCTCCCTGAACCACGGCCATTGCTTTGCTCGCCTGTGTTCCAAGGATGAGAGCTATGCCAGCCCGCCGCGTCTGTCACGGCCCTTTCCACCACCGCCGACATTTGCCTTTGCCTCTGTGCCAATTTCGCAACAGCATCATCCGCGTCCTTGAGCCTCGCGCCAAGCGCGCCTGGGGAACTGCCCTTGCCAGCAACCCCTCATGGCCATAGACGATGGCGTGCGCGACCCTTTCTGCGAGCCCTGATCCACCCATGATCCTTACCCGATATGAAAAGCTGGTCGCGCGACGCTATCTGTTGCCTGGCCGGGGCGAGGGCTTCATCTTTCTTGTGGCGGCGATCAGCCTGGTTGCCGTCATGCTGGGCGTTGCCGCTCTCATCGTCGTGATGAGTGTGATGAATGGTTTTCGTGCCGAACTGTTCGACAAGATCGTGGGCCTGAACGGCCATGCGGTGATCCAGGGCTATAGCGGACGGCTTGACGACTGGCGGTCGATCGCGGAGCGGGCGCGGGCGACGCCAGGGGTGGTATCGGCGACGCCGCTGATCGAGCAGCCGCTCCTCGCCATTCACGATGGCCGGGTCGAGGCGGCGCTGGTTCGCGGCATGACCGTTGCCGACATGCAAGCCAATCCCTCGCTCAAGGGCAGTGGCGTGGCGGGCGACCTCCGCGCTGTCCTTCCAGGCAGCGGCCGGGTGGCAGTCGGTGCACGGCTTGCGCAAAATCTAGGCGTGACGGTCGGCGACACAATAAGCATCCTCAACCCGGCAGGCCGTTCGACACCGTTCGGCACGGTGCCGCGCCAGTTGCCCTATGAAGTCGGCGCCGTGTTCGAGATCGGCGTCTATGATTATGACAAGGCCTTTATCATCCTGCCCATGTCCGACGCACAGCGGCTGCTGTTGATGGGCGACAAGGTCGGCATGGTGGAGGTCAAGACAGAAAATCCCGATCTGGTCGGGCCAATCCTCCAGCCGTTGGCGGAGGCGCTGCGGGACAAGGCGGTGGTCGTCGACTGGCGCCAGATGAACGCCAGCCTGTTCGAAGCGCTCCAGGTAGATCGGGTAGTGTCGTTCGTCATCCTCTCGCTGATCATACTGGTGGCCGTGTTCAACATCCTTTCCTCGCTCATCATGCTGGTGCGGGCAAAGACTCGGGACATCGCGATCCTGCGGACGATGGGCGCATCGCGAGCCAGCCTGCTCAGAATATTCGTCACAGTCGGCCTGTCGATCGGAACGATGGGTACGGCGGCCGGGGCCGCGCTCGGCTTCCTGCTGCTTTATTTCCGGCAGAATGTGCTGAACGGCATCCAGCTGGTGACGGGGCAGAACATCTGGGACCCGTCGATCCGCTTCCTGACCGAGCTGCCATCCAAGCCCGATCCGTTCGAGATCGCAGGCATCTGTCTCATGGCGGTCCTCTTCAGCTTCCTGGCGACCCTCTACCCCGCGTTCAAGGCAGCAAATACCGATCCCGTCGAGGTGCTGCGCTATGAGTGACGTACTGGTGACAAGGGGCCTCAGCCGCAGTTTCCAGCAGGGCGGCGTCAAGATCGATGTGCTGCGTGGCGTCGACCTGGCCGTTGCGCCCGGCGAGATTGTCGGTCTCCTTGGCCAGTCGGGTACCGGCAAATCGACCTTGCTCCAGGCGGTTGGGTTGCTGGAAGGTGGCTATGGCGGATCGATCAGGCTGTGCGGTGAGGAAGCCGCGAAGCTCGGCAATGACGGCCGCACCCGCCTGCGTCGTGACGCGCTCGGTTTTATCTATCAATTTCATCATCTCCTCCCCGACTTCAGCGCGCTGGAGAACGTCCTCCTAGCCCAGCTTATCCACGGCGTAACCGAGGCCCAGGCACGGGACCGGGCGGCAGAGCTGCTTGGCAAGCTTGGCCTGTCAGGCAGGCTTCACCACAAGCCCAGCCAGCTATCCGGCGGCGAACAGCAGCGGGTCGCGGTCGCCCGGGCGCTGGCGAACCGGCCGCAGCTCGTCCTGGCCGACGAGCCGACTGGCAATCTGGACGAGCGCACCGCCGATATCGTTTTTGCCGAATTCCTGGCGCTGGTGCGGGGTGAGGGTTCGGCGGCCCTCATCGCCACCCACAATGAAGCGCTCGCCGCGCGGATGGACCGCGTTGTCCGGCTGCACGACGGCGTCCTGATCGCGCCAGTACCGGTCGCCGGCCAGTCAGTAGGTTCGTGATTCAGCGCCCCCTCTCAGCAGGGCGGGTGCGTCGCTGACGGCCAGCCTTGAGTCGCCCATTCGTTCCGCAGTGGGGATGCCGGGGCGCATGCCGATCACATTTCCCATAGATCCCATGATTATGCCCGCCACCAAGTAGAAGAGCATGGCGCAAACAAAGGTGACGACCGTGAACATCGCTGCTTTTTCCGCCGGTATGTTCAGCATCGGCGCCACTCCGGTGTAGAAGAGATAGAAGGAGTAAAGGCCGACAATGCCCAGCCATGCCAGGGCCGGGATGATCCCGAAGATCCCGGCCAGTGCCGCGGCCGTCATGCTGTAGGCAACGAGCTTGAACGCACGGGGGCGATCGGCGGCGCCGCCGAACTTCGGCGCCAGCAGCTCGACGATGATGGTAAGGATGACGATCCCCGCCAACGACAGCAAGAAGGACAGGGCCGCCATGGAAAGGCCGGTGGCAAGTCCGGGACGATAACTGATGCCGAACATGCCATAGCCGAAGATTTGGCCGCCCAGAAAGCCAGCCACGGGCCCGACAGCGGCGAGCGGAATCGAATAGCGTATGAAGATCTCGGTGATGCTGCGCTGTTCGGCTGCGATTCGGGGCCACTCGGCATTGGGGTCCCTGATGATCGCCTTTGCCCGCGCAATGATCGAGTCGCGCGAAAAACCGCTGCCGTTCGTCATATGGCTACTCCCTGCAGTTTCGAGACAATTGCATCATTATATGCGGGTATGTGCAAGCGCGGCCATATGCTTCGTCAGCCTCTGCCCGCAGTGGTGCGATTGATGTGGGTAACTTGTGCACACCGCTTGCGGAGGCACGTCGCGCCCGTCACTATCGGCACCATGTCGCATTCCGCCTTCGTACCGCTGCGAATCCTGTCCTCCTTCACGATGCTGGAAGGCGCGATTGACCCCAAGCTGATCGCCAAGCGCGCACGCAAGCTCGGTTACCCGGCGGCCGCGATCACGGACCGCAATGGTCTTTATGGGGCGATGGCCTTTTCCGACGCTTGCAAGGGCGAGGGCGTGCAGCCGATCATCGGCGCCATGCTGGCGGTAGCCCGGCCGGATGGCTGCGGTGGCGGCGCGGGCACCATCGATTGGCTGACGCTCTATGCCCAGGATGATCGCGGCTATGACAATCTGTGCGCGCTGGTTTCGGCGGCGCATCTTGATCGCCCCGATTCGGCGCCGCCTCACGTCCCACTTGCTGCCCTCCGGGGCGCGAGCGATGGTCTCCTCTGCCTGACAGCGTCTGGAGAGGGCGCTTTGGTCCGGCTTCTCGCAGACGGACAGGCGAGCGCAGCCGCAACCTATCTGGACGAACTGCAGGCTCTTTTCCCGGACCGGCTCTACATCGAGGTCACGCGGCGGGACGACATGGTCGAGACCATGGCCGAAGGTGCGCTCCTCGACCTCGCTTTCGCCCGCCACCTGCCGATTGTCGCGACCAATCCCGCCTGCTTCGCGGAACCGGATTTCCATGCCGCCCACGACGTGATGCTGTGCATCGCCAGCGGCAGCTATGTCGACAGCGGCGAACGCCAGCGTAGCTGTCCGCACGCTTGGATGAAGCCTGCCGAAGAGATGCAGCGCCTGTTCGAGGATCTGCCCGAAGCGCTCGCCAACACCCTCGTCGTGGCGCAGCGCTGCGCTGTCATGGCTCCCAAGCGCAAGCCCATCCTGCCGAGCCTCGCCGGCGATATCGAGGGCGAGAAGCAGCAGCTGCGCGACGATGCGACGGCAGGCCTGATCGCGCGCCTGAGGAAACTCGACACCTGTGGCAGCGGTGATGACGCGGCACTTAAAGCCCTTTATCCCGAGTATTTCGAGCGCCTCGATTTCGAGATCGGCATCATCAACCAGATGGGCTTTCCCGGCTATTTCCTGATCGTCGCCGACTTCATCAAATGGGCCAAGGCAAACGACATTCCGGTAGGGCCGGGGCGTGGTTCGGGTGCGGGCTCGCTCGTCGCCTGGTCGCTCACCATTACCGATCTCGACCCGATCAAGCTCGGCCTGCTGTTCGAACGCTTCCTCAACCCCGAGCGCGTGTCGATGCCCGACTTCGACATCGACTTCTGCGAAACACGGCGCGGCGAAGTGATCCGTTATGTGCAGGAGAAATATGGGCGCGATCATGTCGCCCAGATCATCACCTTCGGAAAGCTCAAGGCGCGCGCGGTTTTGAAGGATACGGGCCGCGTTCTCCAGATGAGCTATGGCCATGTCGACCGGCTGGCAAAGCTTGTGCCCAATCATCCGACCGACCCATGGACGCTGGAGCGCACCATGGAAAAGGGCGGGGTGGCCGAGTTCCGCTATGAATATGAGCAGGACGAGCAGGTCCGTCGGCTTGTGGATTTCGCGATGAAACTCGAGGGCCTGCCGCGCCACAGCTCGACCCATGCGGCGGGCGTGGTGATCGGCGACCGGCCGCTGTCCCAGCTTGTTCCGCTCTACCGCGA
>DATJLC010000389.1:0-4195 GCA_035490755.1 Sphingobium sp. | reverse complement strand
ATCCCTGGTTCACGCCGTTGATCGCAAGCTGGGTCACGAACTCGCCGTCGATCGCGCCGTCGAGCAGAATCGTCAGGCACCTGTAGTGCAAGTGCTTGAGCGCGTCGAAAGCGAGCTTGCCATAGGTGCCCAGGTCCGCGTTCGAAACGTCACCGACATAGGAGAGCGTGCCGGCCTGCCGCCGGGGGTCGCAGGGCGCAGACAGCGTGCGCGCATCATGGATGACCAATGGCCCTCTGCCATCCTGCCGCGCTACCAGTATTCCGCCTTCTATGCGCCCGCCGCTGGCATCGAAAACCATGGGCAGCAGACCGTCATAGGTGCCCGTCGCCGAAATGTTCTTGAGATCGAGCGTGTTGATGAAGGCGGCCGCATCGAGGCTCGTCACTCGAAAGACGAGATGGCGCGCCTGTTTGGCGTCGAAGTCGAGCCTGCTCGGCAACAGGGTCAGCGTGCCGCCGGAAAATGGCCATAGCCCACCTTCGATCTGCGCCTTCTGATCGCGCAACAGCTGGAAGGCGACCCGCCCGTCGCGTACCTCTATGCCCGGATTGATACTTTTGACCGTGGCGATCTGCCCGGGCGCGGTTTCCATCGCGAGGAGGTCGGTGAACACGAGCGTCGTCGACAGGCCGGTGACCGGACCGAAAGCAGCGGCAAGGTCCATGTTTGCCGTCATGAACCGGCCGCTGCTTTTTACGCCCCCTGGTGCCCAGACGATCTTTCCTCCGCCTTCGACCGCACCCGCGACATTGGCGACCACACCCAGCGCCACGGGGGTCAGATCGTCCGGTTGCAGTTGCGGTCCGAAACGCAGTGCTTCCAGCGTGAATTCGGCATGGCCCTCGCCGGTGGCAAGCGCATGGACGACATCGACCCGGGCAAAGGGCTTGCCGCGCACCGGGTGACGAAGATGCCCGGTTGCCGTCAAGCGACCATCAGCAAGACTGATCTTGCTATCATCGGATCGCACGGGATTGAAACGGGAATCCGCTTGCGTGTCGGCCACGCGCAGGCCGCCGTCGACATCAAGGCGCCCATCCGCAAAGCGCCAGCTGCCAGCCATGCCCTGAAAGTCGAGTGGGACGGTCCCGATCCGGGCGCTGCCATTGTCGAACTTGCCGGCGATCCCCCGGCGTTCGGCCCTGCCCTGCAACGAGCCCGCATACAGGGTCACTGGCGCCTCGTTCCTGCCGATGCGTATTTCCATGCCGCGCGCACGGAAGGCCGAATCAGCGAGATCGGCCGTGATCCCGACGCTCCGGAGATGCAGGGGACTGGATCCAACTCGACCGGCCAGCGCAAAGGGTCCGCTCGAGACTCCGCCTGTCGCTGAGCCACGAGCGAGGCTGAGCATCGCCCGCCCGTTCGGGCAGAGTCTCAGGACGGCGGGATCGAGCGCAAGTGACGAGATCCGCAGGGTCTGCCAGCGCAGCGGCACGCAGGCGTCGTTGACATGCAAGGCGCCGTCGCTCGAGAGCAGGCCGGACAATGGCATGGCAAGGCCGGTCACACCGCCGCCCGCCATCGGACCGTCGAGTGTGATCATGGTGGCGAAGCGGCTGCCGCCCGGCTCCGCCGAAAAGATCACCGGCCGCATTGCGAGACGGCTGCCGGCCGCTTTATAAGGCGCCAGTTCAAGGCGGCCTGAATAATTTCCGCTGGGGCCGGATGATGTCAGACGCAGCAATCCGCTGGGCAACCCACCGCCGCCCAGCTGCGCGGCACCATTGAAGCTCCACCGCCCGTCCGGCCAGCGCATAACGGCCCTGCTACCCGCCGGCAGGTCGATACGAGCGCCACTGGCAGCGGCGAAATGAAGGTCGGATAGCTCCGCAGCACCGCCGGCCGGGTCGGTCCTGACCACAAAGGCGGCCGTGAGACTGTTGTCGCGGCTGGCACGATCGACCGACTGCGCAAGCCGTTCGACGAGAGGCGCCAATGGTGTTCCCGCGGCCACCCTGCGCAATGAACCAAGCGGATCACGCGCGCGGGCCGTCACATCCAGGATCCGAACACGGCCGACGACACGGACCCCGGGCGCATGGGATGCCTTGTCCTGCGTCACCGTGCCGTTCACGGTCATGGCACCCGCCATCAGCCCCCTGCCCGAAAGCGTCTGGCCGGAGACGCTCCAGCGCCCGAAGACACCGTCAGCCTTCACGCGCGTCGACAGTTCGGCAGAAGGTCGGCCAAGCGTCATCCCCGCCACCCGCAATGCCGCCGCACCGGCCTCGACCCTTCCCTCTAGCGTGGACAGCGTCTCGTCGGACCGCAGATTCAAGTCGAACCGGGGTGCAGCCATTGCAATGCCTGCTGCCGGACAGCCGATCGCATCAGCGATCAGCGGCCCAGCGAACCGCGGCTCTCCATTGCGCATGGCGATGCGAAGAACTGCAACCATTTTTCGCGCACCACATTGTTGCGTTCGCGCCGCCGGCATGGCGGCAACAGCGAGGCCCCGGAAGCTGTTGCGAAGATTGCCTCGGCCACTAAGGTTCAGGCCCAGTGGGCCGAAATCAGTGGCGATTGATGCACGGACATCGTCCAGTGCGACATTGATGCGAGGCAGGGCCGTGGTCGTGGTTTCGCCGGGGCCGAGGAACTTGTCGACCTCGCCCAGTGACAGCTTACCGTCCCTGAAAGCGCCGCGCAGGCGTACCCCGCCCGCCCTCAGTCCGACTATCTCCGGCGAGAGCCCGGCCACCGATATGTCAACTTCTACCCAGCGTGCGACCAGATCGGGACGGCTGGGGTCGCCCAGCAAGACATTCTCGATGCGCTGCGTGCGCAGGCCGACCGAGACCAATCTGTAGCTCATCTGGACGCCGCGCGCGGCAAGCTCTCGTTCAATGAGGTTCTCGGCCAGGGGCGCGCGCTGAATCCACAGGCCGGTGATCGCCAGGATAGCAATCGCACCAACCGCCAGTGTCGGCGGACCCCACCGCCACATTTGGCTGCCTGTCCCAGCACCCTCAGGGTGTCCCTTTTCTTCGTCTTGGTCCGTGCTCAACTGATCGACCCGATCCTCAGCTCATGGTCAGGAAAGAAGACCATAAAAGCGATTTCCAAACACGTCCAAATCATGCTGTATTCCCGAAAATGATCGATCCGGGTTTAAAGGGCAAGCAGGGGACGGGCGCGCACGATCATTCAGGCCATCGAGCGCGTCTGCGGCGGCGTCTCGCCGAAGGCGGCCCGGATGCGCTTCTGAATCACGAGGTAATCGAGTATCTTCTTGCACTAGCCATTCCCCGCCGTGACACAAAGCCGTTGGCGAAACGACTGATAGCGCAATTTGGTTCATTCGGGGCCGTACTGACCGCCGAATGGACATCGCTGAAGCGGGTCGACGGCATGAGCGAGACCAGTGCCGCCGCACTGAAGGTGGTACAGGCCGCGGTGCTGCGCTTGCTCAAGTCCGAAGTCCAGGATCGGCCCATCCTCGCCAGCTGGCAGGCATTGCTGGACTATTTGCAGGCCGACATGGGGCATCTGTCCGTCGAGCGGGTGCGCATTCTCCATCTCAACAGTCGCAACATGCTGCTTCGCGACGATCACATGGGCGACGGCTCGATCGACGAAGCTGCGATCTATGTACGGGAAGTCATCAAGCGCGCGGTCGACATCGGTTCAGCCAACCTGATCGTCGTCCACAATCATCCGAGCGGCGCGCCGGAACCAAGCAAGCAGGACATTGCCATAACCCGGCAGCTGATCGACGCTGCGAGGCCGCTGGGCGTGAACATACTGGACCATATCATCATCGGCGCGGGCGCCCATCGCAGCCTGCGGTCCATGGGATTGATGTAGCGGAGCCGCGCCGGGCGGCATTCGGACGCCGCCCGACCGGCAGAGTGTCAGCCGCTGAGGAAAGCGGTTAATTCGTCCTTGGACACCTTGCCGTCCTTGTTCTTGTCGGCAGCTTTCCAGGCGGTGCCGGCATATTGATTGGCCGCCGCGGCATCGGCCGGCTTACCTTCGCTGGTCTGTTCCTGTGTCTTCAGGTCGGCGATCCATTGCTTGAATTCCGGCGCAGAGAGCGAGCCGGATTTGTCCTTGTCGTAGGTCGGAAAGCCCGATTCTATCACGGCAGCAACCGGGCTGCTGGGGGCGCTTGTCGTGGCGGCGGGATCGCCGGGGCTGGCTGGCTGCGCAGGCGAAGCCTGATCAGCAGTTGTAGGCTGTCCCTGAG
>DATJLC010000388.1:0-2381 GCA_035490755.1 Sphingobium sp. | reverse complement strand
AGCCGGTTATGCCCGCGATGCCAGCGCCGCCGCCTTCGTCCGGCGGGATCGGCACGATCGTCGCCGATGCGCCGTCGCTCTTCACCGGTTTCGCGCCGGCCGGCAGGGCCGAACCCTCGCCCGCGCCCGTGCCGGATGCCGGGCGCTATCCGCTCGGCATCGCGCGGGGGCAGGTGGCGCGCACCTATATCATCGCGGAGGCCGATGACGGGCTTGTCGTCGTCGACCAGCATGCCGCCCATGAGCGGCTGGTGCTGGAGCGGATGCGGCGCGCGCTGGGCGCCAACGAAAATGGGGGCCGCGTCGCGCCGCAGACGCTGCTGCTGCCCGAGGTGGTCGATCTCGACGAGCCCTCCTGCGACCGGCTGGAGGCGCGGACGGCGGAACTGGCCGAACTCGGCCTCGACGTCGAGCGCTTCGGCCCGGCCGCGATGCTGGTGCGCGCGACGCCCGCGCTGCTTGGCGCCGGCGATGTCGCCGGCCTCGTCCGCGACCTGGCCGACGACCTCGCCGCCTTCGACGATGCGGTCATGCTCAGGGAACGGCTGGACCGGGTCGCGGCGACCATGGCCTGCCATGGCTCGGTACGGGCGGGGCGGGCGCTGTCGGTGGCGGAGATGAACGCGCTCCTGCGCGAAATGGAGGTCACGCCCCATTCCGGCCAGTGCAACCATGGCCGCCCGACCTGGATCAAGCTCGCCCATGGTGACATTGAAAAGCTGTTCGGGCGGCGTTGAGCCCAGTACGATGCGCTGGAAATCGGAATCAATCCTCCCCGGCACGGGGAGGTGGCGCGCGCGAAGCGCGTGACGGAGGGGCCGAAGCCGGGCGGGGATTGCCCGAGCACCGCCCCTCCGCCCCTGCGGGGCACCTCCCCGTTGCCGGGGAGGATTGTGAACCTGATTATCGGCGCATCGCTTCCTACTCGCCGAGCGACAGCCTGGCGAAGAGCGTATAGCCCCACGGGCTGCGCCCATAGGCCGCGTCCAGCGCTGCCGGCTTGCCATAGGCGTTGACCGACCCGCCGAGCGCCAACTGGAAGGGACCGGCAAGCGGCATGCGCCAGGCATAACCGGCCTGCGCCTTGGTCACGCGAAAGCGCCGGTCGTGCAGCGGATCGTCATGGTCCGGGAACAGCTCGTCATTGGCGACATTCTCGACGCGGCCGAACAGGCTGTGATGCTGGTCAATGTCCCAATTGACCTCGGCGAGCCAGGCGGTCAGCGTGCCGCCGGGATCGCGGTTCTTGGCGGAGAAGGCGGCCATGGCTGAGACGCCGCCGCTCGCGAAATGGACGCTCGCGGTGGTGCGATGCTCATTTTCGCCGGGGTGCAGCGTCTCGGGCTCCTTGAGGAAGCCGTGGCTGAGCTGCGCGGACCAATTGGGCGTCGGGTTCCAGCTGAGCCGCACCGACCAGGAATCAAGCTTTGGCTCCTCGATGTCCCAGCGATCTTCGTCCGGCTCCCGGCCCCGAAAGGCCGAAGCCTCGATCTGCCAGCGGCGCGCCGACAGCCCCGCCGTCACCACGCCATAAGTGATATGGGTGCTGTCGAACCAATGATGGCCGATTGGCGGCTCGGGATTATAGCGCGCGCTGCCCCGGTGCATGAAGGCGCTGGGGCCGAGCGCGGGTTCACCCACCGGCCCGCCATAAAGGAACAGGCTGGTGCCGGGCGCCACATCCACATCCAGCCGCGCCGCCAGCTCCATGAACAGGTCGTGCGGATGCTGCCGGTCGACCAGCGGCTGGCCGTCCGCCGTCTCGCCTGTCGCGAACAGATTGGGATAGCCGCGCGCGGGCAGGGTCGGCTCCAGGCTGAGCATGGACTTGAGCTGGAGCCGCGCGCCTCCGAAATCCTTCTGTGCCGAGAGCATCGCCATGGAGGTGGAATAGAAGAGGTCGTCGCCGCGCGGGCCCTTGTGATCGGTGTAATTGGCCTGCACCCAGCCATGCGCCATCAGCATCCAGTCCTCGCCGGGCATGAGGTGCAGGCCGGGCATGGCGTCCCGCGTCGGTAGTCGGGAGGTTCCCGAGCCTTGCACGAAGGGACGCCTCGCATCGGCAATGACGACTTCGTCGGCACTGCTAACCGGCATGGCAGCCTGCTCCATCGCGCCGTGATCCATGCCCTCATGGTGCTGATGGTCCTGCGCGTGGGCGGGGGCGGCGCTGAGCAGGAGGGCCAGCACTACGCCCCCAACCGTTCGCCCTGAGCGAAGTCGAAGGGCCCTGCTGAGCGGAGGCGAAGCAATTCTCGCTCCGCTCGAAACAGGGCTTCGACTTCGCTCAGCCCGAACGGAAAGAGAGGTCATCACGCTCGCTCCCTCAACTATGCAAAAAGTGCATCACATCGCCGTCCTGCACCACATAGGCCTTGCCC
>DATJLC010000387.1:0-2830 GCA_035490755.1 Sphingobium sp. | reverse complement strand
GTCACTAAATCGCCATCCCCGCCGCCCAGCCGCTCGCCCAGGCCCATTGGAAATTATAGCCGCCGAGCCAGCCGGTGACGTCGACGGCTTCGCCGATCGCATAGAGGCCGGGGACGTCGCGCGCCTCCATCGTCTGGGACGAAAGGCCCGCGGTGCTGATCCCGCCGATGGTCACTTCGGCCCTGGCAAAGCCTTCGGTGCCGTTGGGGTGGAAGCGCCATGCGGCGAGGCGGCGTTCGGCCTCGGCCAGCTTTTTGTCGGGGGTGTTCGCCAGCTCGGTATCGAGTGACAGCTGATCGGCGAGCGTGTCGGCAAGGCGATTGGGGAGGGCGTCGCCGAGCAGCTTGCGCAGCGTGGCGCGGGGCTCGGCGCGTTTGGCCTCCGTCAGCCAGCCGCTGCCGCGATCCGGCAGGAAATCGATTTCCACTGGCTCGCCATGCCGCCAATAGGAACTGATCTGGAGGATCGCGGGGCCGGAGAGGCCGCGATGCGTGAACAGCGCCGCCTCGCGGAACGCTGCCTTGCCCGCGCGCGCCTCGACCGGGGCGGCGACGCCGGAAAGGTCGCGGAACAGCACCTCGTCGCCGCCGAGCGTGAGCGGCACCAGCGCCGGACGCGGCTCGACCACCTTGAGGCCGAACTGGCGCGCGAGATCATAGGCGAAGCCAGTCGCGCCCATCTTGGGGATGGAGGGACCGCCGGTGGCGATGACGAGGGAAGGGGCGGTGGCTTCGCGGTCCCGAACGGTCACGCGGTAGATGCCGTCGGCGTGCGACACGTCGCGGATCGCATGGCCGAGCGCGATCTCGACCCCGCCGGTTTCGCATTCGGCGAGCAGCATCACGACGATCTGCCTGGCGCTGCCGTCGCAGAAGAGCTGGCCCAGCGTCTTCTCGTGCCACGCAATGCCATGGCGATCGACCAGCGCGATGAAGTCGTGCTGGGTGTAGCGGCGCAGCGCCGACTTGACGAAATGGGGGTTGGCGGAGAGATAGCGGTCGGGCGCGGCGTGAAGATTGGTGAAGTTGCACCGCCCGCCGCCGGAGATGAGGATCTTCTTGCCCGCCTGGTCTGCGTGATCGATCAGCAGCACGCGCCTGCCGCGCTGGCCGGCGGTGAGCGCGCACATCAGGCCCGCGGCGCCGGCGCCGAGGATGATGGCGTCATAGGTTGCTGGCTGGGCGATCACTTGGCTTCCTTCGTCATCCCGGCCCTGTGCCGGGATCCACCGGGAGGCAGGCGATGACCTGCGAGCCTCTTGGGCAGCGTGTGGGGCACGGTGGACCCCGGCACAAGGCCGGGGTGACGGCTAGGGTTTTGAGAAAGGCTGACCTAACGCAGCTTCGCGATCGACAGGCCGTCGGCCTTGGCGCGGTCCTTGACCGATTCCTCGCTGCGGGTCAGCGCCTTGGCGATCGCCTTTAAAGCCATGCCCTTCTTCGCCAGCGTGTGCAGCTTCTGCACCTCGTCGGGGCGCCAGGGCTGGCGGTGCCGCTCGAATTTTCCCTCGGCCATCAGGCGTAAGGCGGCTGGTGGAGGCCCGCGGGCGACTGGGTGAAGATCTCGCAGCCGTCTTCGGTGATGCCGATCGAATGCTCGAACTGCGCCGAGAGCGAGCGGTCGCGCGTCACCGCGGTCCAGCCGTCGTCGAGCAGCTTCACGTCGGGGCGGCCGACATGGACGACCTCGGGCGCGTCGTGGAACACGCGACCGAGGCCATGGCCGCAGAAATCGCGCACCACGCCATAGCGGTGCTTCTCGGCATATTTCTGGATGGCATGGCCGATATCGCCCATCGTGTTGCCGGGCTTGGCCATCTCGATCCCGAGCATCAGGCATTCATAGGTGACGTCGACCAGCCGCTTTGCCTTGAGCGGCACGTCGCCGACCAGGTACATGCGGCTGGTGTCGCCGTGCCAGCCGTCGAGCAGCGGGGTCACGTCGATATTGACGATGTCGCCTTCCTTGAGCGTCTTCGGCCCCGGAATGCCGTGGCAGACGACATGGTTGATGCTGATGCAGCAGGAGTGGGTGTAGCCGCGATAGCCGAGCGTCGCGGGCACCGCGCCGCCATCGAGCATGCGCTGGCGGACGAAATCGTCCAGCTCCTGCGTGGTCACGCCGGGCACGACATGCGGCACCAGCGCGTCTAGGATCTCCGCGGCGAGGCGGCCGGCGGCGCGCATCCCGGCGAACCCGTCGGGGCCATAGAGCTTGATCGATCCGTCGCGGGCGAAATTGGTGTCGGCGGTCACGGCAACATATTCGGTCATCCGCGCGATATAGGGCAAGCGGGCCCGCTTTGCGAGGGGAGGCAGGCACGCTATGGCCAGCCCATGAGCGAGCGCATCTGGACCGCAGGCCTGGTGGTGATCGGCGACGAGATCCTCTCGGGCCGCACGCAGGACAGGAATGTCGTGCAGATCGCGGTGTGGCTCAACGTGCAGGGGGTCCGGCTGGCCGAGGTGCGTGTGGTGCCCGACGTGCAGGAACGGATCGTCGAGGCCGTGAACGCGATCCGCACCGGCTATGACTATTGCTTCACCACCGGCGGGATCGGCCCGACGCATGACGACATCACCGTCGATGCGATCGCCGCGGCGCTGGGGGTGCCGGTGGTGGTCCATCCCGAAGCGCGGGCGATGATGGAGCGCTATTACGAGACGCGCGGCGGCCTCACCGAAGCGCGGCTGCGCATGGCGCGGGTGCCGCGAGGCGCCGAGCTGATTCCCAACCGCATGTCGGGCGCGCCGGGCATCCGGGTCGGCAATATCTTCATCATGGCGGGCGTGCCGCACATCACGGCCGGCATGCTCGACGCGCTGACCGG
>DATJLC010000386.1:0-6386 GCA_035490755.1 Sphingobium sp. | reverse complement strand
TTGGCAGGCGCATGCCCCTCCACCACCGCCTACGGCGGCGGTCCCCCTCCCCCAGACAAGCTGGGGGAGGATTGCTCCACCAACGCCACCAGTGCGCCGCTGTCCATCGGCGGCGCGCGCAGGAAGCCCTGATAGCTGTCGCAGCCCGCCCGCGCCAACAAAGCAAGCTGCTGCTCGGTCTCCACCCCCTCAGCAATCACGCCGAGATCAAGCGAGCGGGCCATGTCGATGATGGCGCGCACGATGATCCGGTCGCGCGGCGACCCCACGATGTCCTGCGCGATCGTGCTGTCGATCTTGAGATAATCGAGCGGCAGCGACTTGAGATAGGCGAGGCTCGAATAGCCGGTGCCGAAATCGTCGATCGCGACCATGAAGCCGGCGCCGCGCAACCGCGTCAGCAGCGCTGCTGCCGCGCCCATATTCTCGATAAGCCCGCCTTCCGTGATCTCGAGCGTCAGGCGATGACGCGCGATCCCGGCCTCGTCGACCATGGCGAGCAGGCTCTCCAGGAAATCGGGCTGTGCAATGTCCGCGGCGGTCACATTGATGGCGAGCCGGAGATCAGCGAGGGCTTCGGGCCAGCCGGCCGCTTCGGCCAATGCCCGCGCATGGATATGGTCGGACAGCGGCAGGACGAAATCCGACCGCTCGGCGATCGCGAACAAGGTCCCCGCGCCGATCTCGCCATGGACCGGATGCTGCCAGCGGGCCAGCGCTTCGACCCCGACGATGCGATCGTCGCTCATCGCATATTGCGGCTGGAACAATATCTGTATCTCGCCCCGGTCGAGCGCCAGGCGCAGGTCGCTGTCGATCCGGTCGTGGTGGAGCGCAACGCTCTGTCCCTCGGCGAAACGCACCCTGAGGCCGCCCTGCCCGCTCGAACGCTTGGCATCGGCGAGGGCCGAACTCGCCCGCCGCAGCATCGCTTCGGCCGAGTCCTCCCCGGTGGAAATGGCGATCCCGCCCCGCGCGGACAGGCGAATGAGATGGTCCCCGGCATTGAACGGCCGGTCGATGTCGCCGATCACCTCCGGCGCGATCAAGGCCGCTCGCTCGATAAGCGCCGCCTCGCTGAGATCGGCATCGGCACGCATGGCGATCAGGAATTCGGCGCCCGCAATCCGCGCGACCAGGGGGTCACGGCCGCCCACTGCCGTCGCAAGACGCGACAGGCGCATAGCAACGCGGCCCAGCATCGCATCGCCGACAATCTGGCCGTAGGCGGCATTGACCCGCTCGAACCCGGTCAGGCCGATGAGCAGCGCGATCACCCGTTCGCCCCCGTCTTGGACCGCATTCATCCAGCCGAGCGCGCTTTGGCGATTCGCAAGCCCGGTCATGAAATCGCGGTCCCGACTTTCCATGCGCCGCGGGGCGTCCAGCTCTTCGATCTCGCCGCTGAAGCCATTTGGATCAGGATAGATATGCTGAACAAGCCGCAGGCCCGGTTGGCCCGGCACGCCATGGGCGAAGGCCGACGGCATCAGGTCCTCGACGGCATGGCGGATCGCGGAGATCGCGCCGGCACGCTCGGGCCGCTCGAAAAGGCGGACCATGTCAGACACCCGCCAGCGCGTGTGGTCGACGCCTGGCGCCATTTTCGTCAGCATGGAGGCCAGTGCAGGGCTGATCGAAAGCACGCGCTCCGTCCCGCTCCAGCGCCAGAACAGCGCATCGCCGCGCCGAACGGCATGCCTGTTGCGCATGGCCGTCAGATTGCCGACCAGGCGCTCGGCCAGCTTGTCGGCCGAGGCGAAAGCGGCGGCAAGGCGATCGCGCGTGACATCGCCGATCAGGAAATGGGTGCCGCCGGCGGCCATGAGGCGGGGGAGCGCGCGTTCCAGCACCTCGTCGACAAGCATCAGCATCGCGCCGCCCGATGCCTCCACCGCTTCGGCCAGCGATTTGACGAGGGCGAGAGCCTCCGGCTCAGCGACACCGCGCAGATCGACCAGCGCGGTGCGCGCGAGGCTGCCCAGGTAACGGCTTTCCGCCCGCTCCTGCCTGCGCGCCGCAACCGGCTTCCAGCCCGCCTGCATCGCCAGCAGGCTCAGCGCCTCACGATCGTTCGGCGACAGAATGAAAACAGGCGGCGATTGCACCAGACCGCCCGTTTCAAAGCCAGTCATGCCAGCTTCATCCATGTCCGACAGCGTCTCTCCCTCATCAGCGCACGGCTGCGTAACAACCGACTAGACGATTTCGCGGTTTCGTGAAATGACCGTTATGCTATGTTATGGGCTTGATTTTCTCCCGACGCCGATCGGGCGTCCATCGCGACAGGAGAGAGGCCGTCCTCCGCTGCTTATGTCTGAACCTGTAGATCGTGCCATGCTTAGGGACCAGTTCGGCCGCCGGATCGACTATCTGCGCATCTCGGTGACGGATCGCTGCGACCTGCGCTGCCGCTATTGCATGTCGGAAGAGATGCGCTTTCTGCCGCGCAGCGAGATACTGACGCTGGAGGAGCTGGGCGTCATCGCCGACAGCTTCATCGCGCGCGGGGTCCGGCGCATCCGCCTGTCCGGCGGCGAGCCGTTGGTGCGGCGCGATTTCACCGAGCTGGCGCGGCGGATCGGCCGCCATGTCGGCAAGGGGCTGGACGAGCTCACCCTCACCACCAACGGCACGCAGCTCGCGCGTCATGCGGCCGGGCTGCGCGCGGCCGGCATCCGGCGCATCAATGTCAGCCTGGACAGCCTGCGGCCGGAGGTGTTCGCCCATATCTCCCGGCTCGGCCGGATCGAGGACGTGCTGGCCGGGATCGACGCGGCTCGCGAGGAGGGGCTTGCGATCAAGATCAACATGGTCGTGCTGCGCGGGATCAACGACGGCGAGGTCGGCGACATGCTGCGCTGGTGCGATGCGCGCGGGCTCGACCTGACCCTGATCGAGACCATGCCTTTGGGCGAGGTCGCCGAGGACCGGACCGACCACTATATGCCGCTGCACGAGGCGATCGCGCCGCTGCGCGCGGACTATGACCTGATCCCGCTCGATTACCGCACCGGCGGCCCCTCGCGCTATTTCGGCGTGTCCGGCCTGCACGCCCGCTTGGGCCTCATTACGCCGATGTCGCACAATTTCTGCGACGGCTGCAATCGCATGCGCATCACCTGCCAGGGGCGCATATATATGTGCCTGGGCCATGAGGATCATGTGGACCTCAAGGCGGCGTTTCGCGCGGGCGGGGTCAGCGCCATTGATGCCCTGCTCGACGAGGCGCTCCAGTCGAAGCCGCTGCGCCACGAGTTCGAGATCGGCCGGGGCCATGCGCCGGCGACCAATCGTCACATGAACGTCACCGGCGGCTGATGACCCAGCCTCGCCTCGCACTGCTGGCCTCCCCCACCGAAGCGGCCCGGGACGCGGAACGGCGCCTGCGCGCCGCCTATGATTTCGTTGCGCCCAATGAGGCCGAGATCATCATTGCGCTGGGCGGCGACGGCTTCATGCTGCAGAGCCTGCACCATATGCTGGAGACGCAGCATATCCTGCCCGTGTTCGGCATGAATCTCGGCACTGTGGGTTTCCTGATGAACGAGTGGCGCCTCGAAGGGCTCATCAGTCGGCTCCAGCACGCAAAGCCGGTCAAGATCAAACCGCTGCGCATGTCGGTGACGACGGTCGACGACCAGCATTTCACCCTGCCCGCGATCAACGAGGTCTCGCTGCTGCGCGAGACCCGCCAGACCGCCAAGCTGGAGGTGTCGGTCGATGGACGCGTGGTGATCCCGGAACTGGTGTGCGACGGCGTGCTCGTGGCGACTCCGGCCGGCTCCACCGCCTATAATCTGTCCGCCCATGGCCCCATCCTGCCGCTGGGATCGGGCCTGGTGGCCCTGACCCCGATCAGCCCGTTCCGGCCCCGGCGCTGGCGCGGCGCCATCCTGCCGGAAAGGACGCGAGTCCGCTTTTCCGTGCTCGACTCCGTCAAACGCCCGGTTTCGGCGGTCGCCGACCATAGGGAAGTGCGCGACATCATGGATGTGGAAGTGGCCAGCGACCCCACCACGCCGCTGACCCTGCTGTTCGATCCCGATCACACGCTGGATGACCGGATCGCGGCCGAACAATTTATCACCTGACGCCCTTGCCATGTCGCAAAACCCGCTGCTATAGGCGCCTCTCGCTCGAGAGATCGAGCTGCTCCCCGATAGCTCAGCGGTAGAGCATTCGACTGTTAATCGAATGGCCGTAGGTTCGAATCCTACTCGGGGAGCCACGCTCTTTTCTACGCTACGACGCGATGCAGTGCGCTGGCACCGCCATAGATCCGATGGTTGGGGAGCGGACTTCATCCGCTCCACCCGTTCGATCCCTAAATCCCGAAGGTTACAAGACCCCGCTCGTCGATAGTCCACGCCGGATTCCAGGCGATTTCCCAAGCATGGTTGTCTGGATCGGCAACGTATCCGCGGAAACCGCCGTGAGGAGGTTCATCCGCAGGGCGGATAATAAACCCCCCAGCTTCCACAAGCCGATCCATCACCGGAGCGACGTCCTCCTTTTGCGGGACGTTGTGAGCGAGAGAAAAGGCGCCAGGCTGAAGCAGGCCAGTGCGGTTCATGTCGACTTCCAACGCCGCTTTCCGAAACGTCCCCAAGACCAAGCCGTTCATCTGATAGAAGACGATCTCTTCATTCTCGAAGACGGGGGACCATCCGAAGCCGTCGACGTAAAATCGACGCGACCGATCGAGATCAACGATACCGAGGGTGATAACCGAAATCTGCTGTTGCATACCAAGACCTCTTGTTCACCGGCGCACCACTGCCCCGGTGTTTAAGGTCAAGGGACTCATCGCAGATGCGAAGGCCAGGACCCGCATTTGCGGGGGCCGGGCTAACCGCACCGACCTCTCCTTTTTTGACGCCCCAAAGTTAGCAATGCCTCTCTCACCGTTCAATGTCCATGTCATGCTGCCGCCCGGCCGTTATGCTGCTTTCAAGTCTGCGGCACGATAAAGACCATAGCGGACCTTGATCAGAAGGCCCTCTTTGCACATGCGGGCCAAATAGCAGCGAGGGACACCTGCCGCCGTCAATTCAGCTGTCCGTACTTTGCCACGTTCCCGAGCCAGGGCGACAGCGTGTTCTCTCAGCGTCGGTTTCGGTCCACCCGCAAGGCGTAGCCGTTCCGCGCGATCCCGGTCGCGCTTGCGTATTTTCGGCTCGTTTGGTGTATTCTGGCGCAGGGCAATCGCGAATTCATAGTTCTCAGCTTCGTCGACCCCGGGAAGCCACGCTCTTTTCGGCGCGATGCTGCGCTCTAGCCTTAACATTTCCCCTACGCCGCTGCTGGATGCGGCACGATCGCCGACGCGTAACCGGCCGATGGTTGCGGACAGGGGCGAGGCTTCTCGCTAAAACCCGTCGCTGGCTGAAGGCTGTCATCGGACCAGGTGGATTCCATGCACCCCTCCAATTCCGCACCCTCCGACAGGCACGGGTCGGATGATCCGCCATCGTTGCGCGCTGGACGTCGGCTCGGCCAGGCCGCCTGGGCGCTGTACGACTGGGCAGTATCGCCTTTTGCCACTCTGATCATCACCTTCGTCTTCGCGCCCTATTTTCAGCAGGCGGTGGTTGCCGACGCGGTGGACGGGCAAGCGCTGTGGGGCCTGGCGATGGCGCTGGCCGGGCTCGGCTTTTCGCTGACGGCACCTTTTCTGGGCTCGGTGGCCGATGCGGGCGGAGGGCTCAAACGCTGGATTGCCGGCTTCACCTTCACCTGCGCGTTGGCGAGCGCGGGGCTGTGGTTTGTGGCGCCCAACCCGGATTTCGCGATCCTTGCGCTGGTTCTGGTCGTGATCGGCAACCTCGCATCCGAACATGCTGCGCTGTTCGTCAACGCGCTGCTTCCGGGCATCGTGGGTCGGAGCCGGCTCGGCCGGCTGTCGGGTTGGGCGTGGGGGCTCGGCTATCTAGGCGGACTCGCCGCATTGCTGACCGCGCTCGCGCTGCTGATCCAACCAGCCGTGCCGCTGTTCGGACATGACAAGAATGGGGCCGAGCATGTCCGGATGACCGGGCCGCTGGTCGCCGCCTGGCTGCTGATCTTTGCCGCGCCGCTGTTCCTGTTGACACCCGACCGGCGCGGGGGCGGGACGGCGCCGGGCGGAACGGTCCGGGCGGGGCTGCGCGACATGGTAAGGCGGCTGAAGGCGTTACCCCGCCGGCGCGACTTGTTCCGCTTCCTCCTTGCGCACATGCTCTACAACAACGGACTGCTCACGCTGTTCGGACTGGGCGGGGTCTATGCCGCCGGCGTGTTCGGCATGAGGCTTGATGAGGTCATCCTGTTCGGTATCGCGCTCAACGTCGCCGCCGGGCTGGGGGCCTTCACCTTCGGCTTCGTCGACGATCGGATCGGCTCCC
>DATJLC010000385.1:0-5297 GCA_035490755.1 Sphingobium sp. | reverse complement strand
GTGCTGCTGCGCCATTTCGGGGAGGATCCGCCGCCTTCCTGCGGCAATTGCGACAATTGCCTGTCGCCGCCCGCCAGCATCGATGCGACCGAGACCGCGCAAAAGCTGCTGTCGGCGGTCTATCGCACCGGCCAGAGCTTTGGCCTCGGGCACATAGAGGCGGTGCTGACCGGCCAGTCCAACGACCGCATCGTCCAGCGCCAGCATGACCAGCTGTCGGTGTTCGGCATCGTCGCGGGCGAGGAGGCCGCGCTGCTCAAGCCCGTGGTGCGCGCGCTGATGGTGCGCGATGCGCTGGCGACGAGCGAGCATGGAGGGCTGATGCTTGGCCCGTCCGCGCGGCCCTTTCTGCGTGGCGAGGAGCCGGTGGCGCTGGTCCTGCCGCCCGCCAGGCCCAGGCGCGGACGCAGGGCGGGGGTTGAGGCCAATCCGGTCGGCGATCCGCTGTTCGAGGCGCTGCGCGCCTGCCGCCGCGACCTGGCGCTGGAGGCCGGGGTGCCGCCCTATGTCATCTTCCACGACAGCACCCTGCGCGACATGGCGCGCCAGCGGCCGCGAACGGACGCCGACCTTGCCCACATCAGCGGCGTGGGCACGCGCAAGCGCGAGGCCTATGGCCGGGCGTTTCTGGAGGTGATTGCTGGGTTCAACGGGGGTTGATCCGTCATGCCAGCGAAAGCTGGCATCTGAAGCCAGTTTGCGCCGATCTCATGAGATCCCAGCGTACGCTGGGATGACGAATCAGCTCAAAGCTCAACCCTCGCCCATTCGGTCCACCATGTCCATGAAGTCGCGGGCGGCGTCGCGGTCCGCCGCGTTTTTGAACGCGACGTCGAGATCGGGCGCGTTGCCGAGCATGTACATCAGCGTCCACAGGCCGAAGCGGCGGCCGCGGTCGCGCTCCAGCCCGAAGTCGACCCGGACGCGTTCCAGCCCGGCCTCCAGCGCGGCGGGGGCGAGCGCGTCGATGTCACCCTGCCCGAAATAGCGGACGAGAAGATTCTGAAAATCCATATCGGCACCTGTAGCGCCCCAAGCATGACAGGACAGCGCAAAAAGCATGTGCTAACGGCGCCCCCGCGATGCTGACGATCAACGATATCACCGTGCGCCTGGGCGGGCGCATCATTCTCGACAGGGCGAGCGCCGCCCTGCCGCCCCGCGCGCGCGTCGGCCTCATCGGCCGCAACGGGGCGGGCAAGTCCACGCTGATGAAGGCGATCATCGGCCAGATCGATCCCGACGGGGGCAGCGTCGACATGCCGCGCGGCACCCGCCTCGGCTATATCGCGCAGGAAGCGCCGAGCGGCACCGCGACGCCGTTCGAGACCGTGCTCGCCGCCGATACCGAGCGCGCGGCCCTGCTCGAGGAGGCGGAGAGCTGCGAGGATCCGGACCGGCTCGGCGACCTGCACGACCGGCTGATCGCGATCGACGCCTATAGCGCCCCGGCGCGGGCGGGCCGTATCCTGGTCGGCCTTGGTTTCGACGAGGAGATGCAGAACCGCCCGCTCGACAGCTATTCGGGCGGGTGGAAGATGCGGGTGGCGCTGGGCGCGCTCCTGTTCTCCGCGCCCGACCTCCTGCTCCTTGACGAGCCGTCGAACCATCTCGACCTCGAGGCGACCTTGTGGCTGGAGAATTTCCTCAAGGACTATCGCGCGACCATCCTCGTCATCAGCCATGAGCGCGACCTGTTGAACAATGTCGTCGACCATATCCTCCATCTGGAGGGCGGCCGGGTGACGCTCTACCCCGGCGGCTATGACGCGTTCGAGCGGCAGCGGGCCGAGCGGCTGGCGCAGCTGGAATCGGCGCGCGAGAAGCAGGCCGCCGAGCGCGCCAAGCTCCAGGACTATGTCGCGCGCAACAGCGCCCGCGCCAGCACCGCGAAACAGGCCCAGTCGCGCGCCAAGGCGCTGGCGAAGATGCAGCCGATCGCCGCCGCCATCGAAGATCCCAGCCTCTCCTTCGCCTTTCCCGATCCGCCGCCGCTGCGGCCGCCGCTCATCACCCTCGACATGGCAGCCGTCGGCTATGGCGCGCGCCCGATCCTCCAGCGCCTCAACCTGCGCATCGACCCTGATGACCGCATCGCCCTCCTTGGCAAGAACGGCAACGGCAAGACCACGCTCGCCCGCCTCCTCGCCGCGCAGCTCCCCGCGATGGAGGGCGCGATGAACGCGTCGGGCAAGATGAGCGTCGGCTATTTCACCCAATATCAGGTGGAGGAGCTGGACACCGGCGACACCCCGCTCGAACATATGACCCGTGCCATGAAGGGCGCGTCACCGGGCGCGGTGCGCGGGCAGCTCGGGCGCTTCGGCTTTTCCGGCGACCGGGCGACGCAAAAGGTCGGCTCCCTCTCCGGCGGCGAGCGGGCACGCCTCGCGCTCGCGCTCATCACTCGCGACGCGCCGCATCTCCTCATCCTCGACGAGCCGACCAACCATCTCGACGTCGATACCCGCGAGGCGCTGGTGCAGGCGCTCAACAGCTATTCGGGCGCGGTGGTGATCGTCAGCCATGACCGCCACATGATCGAGCTGGTCGCCGACCGGCTGGTGCTCGTCGATAGCGGGCGAGCGCAGGAATATGCCGGATCGCTGGAGGACTATACCGACTTCGTGCTGGGCAAGGGCGCCAGCGCGGCACGGCCGGAAGGCGGGAGCAAGTCAGACCGCAAGGCCGACAAGCGCGCCGCAGCAGAGGCCCGCGAACGCTACAAGGCGCTGCAGGCGGAGGTGAAGCGCACCGAAAAACGCCTCGCCGACCTCACCGCCACCCGCACCCGCATCGACGCCGCCCTGTTCGACCCCGCTTCGGCCGGCCCGCAGGAGAAGGACCGCACCGTGACCGAACTGATGAAGCGCCGCGCGGAGCTGGAAGATGCTATCGAGGCGGCGGAACTGAGCTGGGTTGAAGCCAATGAGGCGCTCGAACTCATAGAGGCGTGAGGGCGGGGCGGCTCAACGATATCGTGACCGCCGGTCTCTCCCTTCCCTGGAAGGGAGGGGAGCAACATGAGCTTCCGGCAACGCCGATCCGTTCGCACCCCCAGCCCTTTTCCGCTATCATTGGCAAATGGCCCCCACCCTGCCCCCTATCGACTGCTGGATCTTCGACCTCGACAACACCCTCTATCCGCCCTCGGCCGACCTGTTCGCGCTGATCGACGTGCGCATGACGGACTATATCGTGCGTCTGCTGGGTTGTCCGCGCGACGAGGCGCGGGCGTTGCAGAAGGGGTGGTTCCACAATCACGGCACCACCCTGGCCGGATTGATGCGCTATCATGACATCGACCCGCGCGAGTTCCTTGACCATGTGCACGACATCGCGCTCGACCGGCTGAGCGTGGATAGCGCGCTCAACCGCGCGATCGCCCGGCTGCCGGGGCGGCGGCTGATCTACACCAATGGCGATGCGGACTATGCGCGGCGCGTGCTGGGACGGCTCGGCCTCGCCGAGATGTTCGAGCATGTCCACGACATCCACGCCTGCGCCTATGTGCCCAAGCCCGATCCGGCCGGCTATGCCCGGCTCGTCGATGCCCACCGCGTTGCGCCGGATCGCGCTATCTTCTTCGAGGACATGGCCCGCAACCTCCAGCCCGCCAAGGCGCTGGGCATGACGACCGTCTGGCTCAACAATGGCTCGGAGGCGGGCGGCATGGGTTCACATCCCGATTTTATCGACTATGAGACGCCCTCGCTCCCGCCGTTTCTGGCGGGACTGTTCTGATCGTCCGTAAAAGAGGCAGGCCCATGTCCCAGTCGCTCATCGCCACCATCGACGCCGCGTGGGAGGACCGCGCCAATGTCTCGCTCACCACGCAAGGGGAGGTGCGCCATGCCGTCGACACCGCGCTCGCCATGCTGGACAACGGCACCGGCCGTGTCGCCGAGCCGGCGGGTGAGGGCTGGCAGGTCAACCAGTGGCTCAAGAAGGCCGTGCTGCTGTCCTTTCGCCTCAACGACAATGCGCTGATCCCCGGCGGCCCTGGCGGATCGCACTGGTGGGACAAGGTGCCGGGCAAGTTCGCCGCCTGGGGCGAGGCGGAGTTCCGCGCCGCCGGCTTCCGCGCCGTTCCGGGCAGCATCGTGCGCCATGGCGCCCATATCGCCAAGAACGTCATCCTGATGCCGAGCTTCGTCAACATCGGCGCCTTCGTCGACGAGGGCAGCATGGTCGATACCTGGGTGACGGTCGGCAGCTGCGCCCAGATCGGCAAGAATGTGCACCTGTCGGGCGGCGTCGGCATCGGCGGCGTGCTCGAGCCGCTGCAGGCGGACCCGGTCATCATCGAGGACGACTGCTTCATCGGCGCCCGCTCCGAAGTGGTGGAGGGCGTGCGCATCGGCAAGGGATCGGTGCTGTCCATGGGCGTCTTCATCGGCCAATCCACCAAGATTGTCGACCGCACCACCGGCGAGGTCTTCATCGGCGAAGTGCCGCCTTATTCGGTGGTCGTGCCCGGCGCCCTGCCCGGCAAGCCCCTGCCCGACGGCACCCCCGGCCCCAGCCTCTATTGCGCGGTGATCGTCAAGCGCGTCGATGCGCAGACCCGTTCGAAGACGGCGATCAACGACCTGCTGCGGGATTGAGGAACAAGGCTTACAAATCATCGTCATTCCCGCGAAAGCGGGAATCCAGGGTCAAGAGCAACGGCGCCTGTGGCCCTGGATCCCCCTTTCCACGGGGATGACGGTCGAGAGGAACGCATATTGCCCGCCCTTCGCGCCAATGCTAATCGCCGCGCCATGAGCATCCCGCCGCCCGAAGTCATCCGCGTCACCAGCCGCCGCGTCACCTGCGACGGCTCGGGCGACATTCCCGCCGCCCTCGGCCATCCGCGCGTGTTCCTCGAGATCGACGAGCATGGCTACGTCGATTGCGGCTATTGCGACCGGCGCTTCGTGCTGACCGGCGGCCCGGCTGATGGGGTCCGGCAAGAGAGCCTGCCGGACATCGCCTCAGGCGCCAGCGTCTAAGAACCTTCTCCGTTCGGGCTGAGCGAAGTCGAAGCCCTTGGTCGAGCGGAGCGAGAAGGAGCCTCGGCTCCGCTCGGCACAATCCTTCGACTTCGCTCAGGGCGAACGGATTTTTTAGCTATTGCCATGGGACTGGAGCATCGCGCCCATCACGCCTATATCCTCCCCATGACCGACACGCCCCCCCAGATCCATGACGTCCGCAGCTTCCTTTACCGGGAGGGCGCGCTCGACCCGGAGGGCGCGCGGCGCCTGACCGCCGAGGCGCTGGGCAAGTGCGACGATGGCGAGCTCTATCTGCAG
>DATJLC010000384.1:0-7581 GCA_035490755.1 Sphingobium sp. | reverse complement strand
GCGCAAGGCGCTCGCGAGCGCCGGCACTACCGCGCGATGGCGCAAAGTTCCGAGGGAGATCAGCCCCATGATGTAACGGGCTACGCTGCCGATCAGCTGATCAACGACTTGCTCAACCGTTACGCCCGCTTTCGACAGGTGCGGAGGCTTGCGTGACGGGCGAAGTCGCAAGGCGGGGCAAGAGGCGCAGCGATCGGCACATCGCTCGGCAGTGAAAGCGCAGCATCTGCTCGCCGGCCATTATCTCGACCGCGTCTATGGCGTTTAAGAGAAGGCACCAATCGACGACGCGCAGGACGGATAGGCGCGCCTATGCTGTCGGCATGCGAGGAATGAACGACTGGAGATGAAGGGTCTCTTACGCCCTGCGCTGTTCCGCAGTCTGTGCAACCTTAGCCGCGATTCGCCGTACCGGGAGGCGTCAGGATCAGGGTACGGCCTTCGACCCGCCAGGACGCCAGCTTGGACAGAAAGTTCATGCCCAGGACGTCAAGGTTGCCAAGCGCCGGTGAGATAGCGACCTTGAGGTCGGTCGCCTTGATCGTGCCGAGCTGAAGCTGCGCGATCTCCCCCGTGCGTGCGCGTGCAACACCGTTCGCGGTCCTCAGCACCAGCGGCATGACGCCGGAACCTTGATCGACCGAGGCGGCCGCGGCGGTTCGCTCGGAAATCGTCGTGATCGTAGCGCCGCTGTCCACGAGCATGCGCCGCTCGACGCCATTGATGTTCGCTCTCGCCCAGAAATGTCCGTCTGGCGACATGCGGATCCGCACTTCGCTACCGGCCACCTGCTGGCTGTCGAGCCCAAGGCGATCGACGATCCGGGCGAGAGTCGGTTCATAGGGCGCCTGCTGAAACAGCAGGAACAGGCAGAAGGCGAGAAGCCCGGCGGAAAACGCGAACCTGACGATCCGGCCGACATAGGGGATCCGCTGGATGAGGAGCAGCGCCACCGCCGCGATGACCGCGTACAGCGCAACCTGTTGCCACTCCATCCCCGTCGTCATCGTATCTCGCTCGCCTGCTTGCAGTCGTGAACCCCCACACTGGTGGTTTCGATCCGCCCTGGTCGTGACGGGCTCATCCGCCGGCAGAGCCTCGTTGTCCCGATCTCAGGCTCCGCCCGAAACGGATAGGCTGATGCCGAGCACAACGACGCCGGCGGTGGCGAGGCAGGCAAGTATCATCAGCAAGCCATCGCGGATCAGTAGCGCGATACCGAAAAACAGAATTGCCAGCATCGGCGCAGTGGTAGCAAAGGGAAGCAGCTCCAGCGGCGGTGCTGCGCACGCGAGAAGGATGACCGCTGCGGCTGCGCCCTTGACCCAAGCTCCCCGCGTCAATCGCGGAAGACGGCCGTGAAACCAGCGATCCAGCCGCTCCGCCATCGGCCTCGCCTTGTTCGTGGCGTTGCACAGCTTTGGCGCGGATACGCTCCGCCGCTCGGCAAAGCCGGGCAGCCACAGGTGCGTGCGCCCGAACAAAATTTGCGCCGCCACCAGGATGACCGTCGCGGCCATCGCGGTCGGCAGGCCCGGTATGCCTCCGATCGGCGAGATGTCGATCAGCGGTACGAGCACAAGGAAGGGAGCGAAGCTGCGGGCGCCAAGAGCCTCGACCACGTCGCCGATCGCCACGCGCTCCTGCTGCTCGGCGAGCGCGCGCATTTCATCCAGAAGCGCGGCCACGGAATGTTCCTTTGCCATTCCTCTCCAACAGTGGCTGGTGTGGCGGGTTCCTTGCGGGTGGCCTGGCCGCGCGCTGAAGAGATGCTGAGGGTCGGCTCCACCAGGCTCCGCCAGCAACGGCAGCCTCGAAGCGCAAAGCCTATAGACGTGCGGCGATCCATCCCCAGCCGGAAAGTGACCGATCGCTTCGGCACTTCAGCGTATCGGCCGCAACGTGTTCACATCTGCGCTTTCGTCCGTCTCGGGGCGCGGTGGTGACACCCCCCTGTCGCGATAGGACGGCATGTCGGCGGCGCCATCCGGCGTCGGTCGTGCTTCGAGCCGGGCGATCAGGCGCTTCATTTCCGCGATCTCGCGGACCTGGGCGTCGATGATCCTGTCGGCAAGCCGACGGACTTCGGGGTCGCGGATATGCGCGCGCTCGCTCGTCATGATCGCGATCGAGTGATGCGGGATCATCGCCCTCATGTAGCTGATGTCGGACACCGCCGCCTGGCTGCGCACGAGCCAGAGAGACCCGGCGAAGATCGCCACGGCACTGAGTGCAATCCCGATGTTGGCGCGGCGGTTCTTGTACATGCCCCACATGAAACCGATCATGATCAACGCCATCACGGCGCCCATGAGGACAGCCATCCAGGTGCGGGTCTGGCTATATGTGACATGGCTCCAGGCATAGGTGTTCAGATACATCAGCCCGAACATCACGACCGTCGATGTGGAGATCATCGCAGCGAAGCGCCCGTAAGACATCAGGGTCTCCTTCCAGGATGCCAACCCATGGAAGCCAGCCTTGTTTCGCCGGCCGAGGTCCGCCGGTCCCGGGCAAGCAGATGTGCTGGCGGTACCGCATGCTGCGCAACGCCGCTGATATTCTCGTTAGCAATCGACAGACATGTGCCCGGCGGAGGTCCAGCTCAGCCGATGACACCCGCAACGATCGCGCCCATCCCGAGCAGATAGACCAGCAGGATCGCAAGGCTGTCATAGCCCATTCGTAGCACCGTCCGGTCGCGCCGCTCGATCAGGCCGTACAGGACCAGGCACGTCAGCAGCACCGCGATGAGCGCGGCGGCGAGCGAGGAACGATCGACGGCATGGAGGGCGAGGCCGCCGGTATAGACCAGATCGACCAGCAGGATGAGCATCACGTCGAACATGTTGCCGCCCAGCACGTCGCCGATCGCCAATTCGGTCTTGCGCATCCGGGCGGCCGCAATCGTGGTGCTGAGTTCGGGAAGCGAGGTCGCGGCAGCGATAAGCGTGAGCCCGAATATCGCCGTGCTGGCCCCGCTCTGTTCCGCCAGTCCCTCGGCGCTACCCGTGAGAGCATAGCCCGCCGCGAGGATCGCGACCGCAAGTGCTGCGGTCCAGAGCGCGAGCTTGCCGTTCGACAAAGGTTCGCTCTCCTCTCCGCTGTCCTCCGACTGGCCAGGCCGCGCAGGCTTCCACCCGGCACCGCTTTGCGGATCGCGCAGGATCCAGAGCGCGCCTAGGTAAATGCCGGCAACAAGCAGTGGAAAGAGCCCGACCGAGATCAGCGGGAGTTGGATATCGCCAACGACGACCCCCAGTGCGACCACGACCAGCAGGATGATCGAGACGAGTGCAAGCAGCATCATCTTGGGCGAGGGCACAAGCGCAGTTAGAGCGCCTCTGCCGGTGGCCAGATCCGCGACCGCCAGCACCACCACCTGGAACGCCACGCCGCCCAGGAGATTGTTGACCGCCATGGGCGCGTCGCCCGCGATCGACGCGGTGACGGTCGTGGCGACTTCCGGCAACGAGGTGGCGAAACCGAGCAGAACCACGCCAACCACCGCTTGCCCGAGCCCGGTGCGGTCCGCGATGGCCGACGCGTACCGGGAAAGCCGCGTTCCGGCCCACCAGACTGTCGCGCTTGCGGCAATGAAGATCGCCACAAGCAACGGGAAGGACAGGTCCTCGAACATTTTGGCCGAGCCTCAGGCGTGCCGTTGTGCTGGCGTGCGGTCAGTCGGGCAGGGCGTAGGCAACCAGCGCATCGCCGATCGGCGTCTCCTCAAGGAAATGGACATGATCCAATCCATGGCGCGCGCGTTCCGCCAGAGGCGATACGAGGGCGGCGCTGGCCTCCTCGGTCCAGACAGGATGCCAGCCGACATGGTCGTAGAAATGCTCCGCTCTTCCCTGCACCACATCGGGCAGCTCATCGCCCGCGGCCGGGATTGGAGCATCGCTGGCTTGGCTTGAGGGTGTTGGGCCGGAAGCGTGGGCCGGAGGCAACCAGATGGTTGCCCACCCCAATAAAACGACATGGCGAAGGGTGCTGCTTCTCATGATCGGAAACGTCATGCTTGGCGAACGGCTTCGCGCCCGGATTGCTCCCTCGGCGCGCTCCTATGGGCTATCGGGACACTATAACTTCGATGGCGCCAACAGGCCGGCTCGAGCGATGTATCGACTCGCACTCCGGCCTGATTTCTTCGTCCGCAATCACCTATGTCGGTATCGAAGAAAAATTATAGTCGGAACAGCCCTTTAGCCGCGCTGTTTACTCGCACGGGGCCGCGCCCGGAGCGGCCATGCTTCCGGAGAACCGGCATGAAGGCGGTGGTTTGGCACGGCATCGGCGACATCCGCGTGGAGGAAGTCCCAGATCCGCGGATCGAGCAGCCGACCGACGCGATCGTTCGACTGACCACGTCCGCAATCTGCGGAACCGACCTGCATTTCGTCCGGGGTACATTCAGCGGAATGAAGGAAGGACGCGTCCTCGGTCATGAGGGCGTCGGCATTGTCGAGGCGGTAGGCGACATGGTCCGCAACCTCGAGATCGGAGACCGGGTGGTGATCCCCTCGACGATCGCCTGCGGCAGCTGCTCCTATTGCCGCGCGGGCTATTACGCCCAGTGCGACAATGCCAATCCGGGCGGCAAGCGGGCAGGCACCGCCTTCTTCGGGGGTCCCGAGGCGGCGGGCGGCTTCGACGGCCTGCAGGCCGAGAAGGCACGCATTCCCTTCGCCAATGTCGGGCTGGTCAAGCTCCCCGACGAGGTCACGGACGACCAGGCGATCATGATCTCGGACATTTTCCCGACCGCCTGGTTCGGTGCGGACCTCGCTGAGATCGAAGAGGGGCATACCGTCGCGGTGTTCGGCTGCGGTCCCGTGGGCCAGTTCGCCATCGCGTCGGCGAAGCTGATGGGTGCAGGGCGCATCATCGCAGTCGACAGCCGCGAGGACCGGCTCGCTATCGCGCGACGCCAGGGTGCCGAAATCGTGAACTTCGAGCGGGAGGATCCTGTCGCGACGATCGTGGAGTTGACCGGCGGGATCGGTGTGGACCGGGCGATCGATGCGGTCGGTGTCGAGGCGGAGCACGCCCATGGCGGGCCCGGTGCGGGTGAGGCGGAGGAGAAGGCAGCTCTGTTTCAGCGAGAGCGCGAACAGACCGCACCCGAGCATCGCGACGAGCCGCCTTTCGTTCCCGGCGACGCGCCGAGTCAGGCGCTGCGGTGGGCGGTCGAGGCGCTCGCCAAAGCGGGCACGCTGTCGATCATCGGCGTCTATCCGCCCACAGTGGAGAGCTTCCCGATCGGCCAGGCGATGAACAAGAACCTCACCATCCGGATGGGGAACTGCAACCATCGCAAATACATCCCGCACCTAATCGATCTGGTTCGTGCCGGGATCGTCGATCCGGCCACGCTGCTGACCCAGGACGTCGAACTCACCGGCGCCATCGAGGCTTATGAGCAGTTCGACGCGCGCAAGCCGGGCTGGCTCAAGGTCGAGCTCGAGCCGGCGGCTTGATGATGGGCCGGAACGGGGCGGAGATCCTGATCGACAGCCTGATCGCGTTCGGCGTCGACACGGTGTTTGGGCTCCCCGGCGACGGGATCAACGGGATCATGGAGGCGATCCGCACGCGTCATGACAAGGTCCGCTTCATCCAGGTGCGCCACGAGGAGTCCGCCGCCTTTGCCGCGGCGGCGCATGCAAAATTCACCGGCAGGATCGGCTGCTGCCTCGCGACGACGGGCCCGGGCGGCATCCACCTGCTCAATGGGCTGTACGACGCCAAGCTCGATCAGGCGCCGGTGATCGCAATCACCGGCTCGCCCTATCATGACCTCACCGACAGCTACACCCAACAGGACATCGACCACGCCAAGGTTTTCATGGACGTCGCCGCCTATTCGGCGCGGGTGATGGGGGCGCGGCACATGGAGAATACCGTCAGCCTCGCCTGCCGGCATGCGCTTGCGCATCGCGGGGTCGCTCTCCTCAGCGTGCCGATCGACGTGCAGGAGGAGCCGGAGGGTTCCGAGCAGGCGTCCGACCGCAACGTGCCCGGCCATGCGTCGCTCGTTCCCGCCGAAGGCGTGCAGATGGCGCCCGAAGCGGAGATCGCCCGCGCCGCGGAGCTGCTCAACGCTGGACTGCGGGTCGCCATTCTCGCCGGCCAGGGCGCGCTCGGTGCGATCGAGGAACTCACCCGCACCGCCGAGCTGCTCGGCGCCCCGATCATCAAGGCGCTGCTCGGCAAGGGCCTGCTGCCCGACGATCATCCGCTGACCACCGGCGGGATCGGCTTGCTCGGCACCCGCGCGAGCCAGGAAGTGATGGAGGGGTGCGACGCGCTGCTGATCGTCGGCTCGACCTTTCCGTACATCGAATATTATCCCAAGCCCGGCCAGGCGCGCGGCGTTCAGATAGATCGCGACGCCACGCGGATCGGGCTGCGCTTCCCCGCCGAGGTCGGGCTCGCCGGCGACGCCAAGGCGACGCTGGCGGCGCTCAACGAGCGCCTCCAGCGAAAGTCCGACCGCAGCTTCCTCGAGATGGCCCAGGCGCAGACGGGCGAATGGCGCGCGCTGATCCGCTCGACGGTCGAGCGCGACGCGACGCCGATGCCCCCCGGCCGCATTGTCCGTGATGTCGGCGACCGGCTGGCGGACGACGCGATCATCGTCTGGGATTCAGGGCACAATACCGGCCTGATGGCGCGCTACGTCACCGCCAAGGCCGGGCAGATGTATGGCGGGTCTGGTCTGTCCGCTTCGATGGCCTGCGGCATTCCTTATGCCATCGCGGCAGCGCTCGCCTTTCCGGGGCGGCAGGTGGTGGCCTTCATCGGCGATGGCGGCCTGTCGATGCTGATGGGCGAACTCGCGACGATCACGCGCTACCGGCTGCCGATCAAGATCGTCGTCATCAAGAACGGCACGCTCGGCCAGATCAAATGGGAACAGATGATGTTCCTGGGCAACGTCGAATATGAGTGCGACCTGACGCCGATCGACTTCGTCAAGGTGGCCGAGGCCTGCGGCATCCGCGGCTGGCGTGTCGAGGCCGCGGCGGATTCCGAGCGGGTGGCGGAGGAGGCGCTGGCGCATCCGGGAGCCGCGCTGATTGAGGCGGTGGTCGATCCCAACGAGCCGCTGCTCCCGCCCAAGCGCATCGAGAAATACGCCAAGAACCTCGAAAAGGCGCTCGACGAGGGCACGCCGGGAGCGTCCAAGATTCGCGAGGCGCTGTCGCGCGAGCCCGCCCTCACCATGTTGCAGGACTGAGCCGATGCGGATCACCGCTGCCGTGATGACCCATGCCGACCGGCTGATCTCCCGCCGCACGATCGAGCTGGAAGAAGTCGAGCTCGACGATCCCTATGACGACGAGGTGCTGATCCGCGTCACGAGCTGCGGGGTGTGCGGCACCGACAAGGGCTGCATCCACGGGCTGGAGCCCTATCCCACGCCCGGCGTGCTTGGCCATGAAGGCGCCGGCATCGTCGAGGCGATCGGCAGGGACGTGAAGCATTTCAAGCCGGGCGACCGGGTGATGATCGGCTTTCCTTATTGCGGCGAATGCCGGACCTGCCGGCGCGGCGAAATGCGTTATTGCGAGA
>DATJLC010000383.1:0-1987 GCA_035490755.1 Sphingobium sp. | reverse complement strand
TGATGGTGCCATTCCGGCAGTGGCTGGACGAGGCTCATCGTATACATTTCACCTTCGGCACCGCGTTCGAGGAAGCCTTTCGCCACAAAGACAGTCGCGATCCGGTGGCGCGGGAGCTGGTCTGGGACCTGCTCGGAGAATTTTTTGATACGGAAATGCATCGCCAGCGGCCGATCCACGGCGCCTGTGCTGCGCTGGCGCGGCTCGGCTCGCTCGCTGACATTGTCGTCCTCACCAATTTGCAGGATCATCGACAGCAGGCACGACAGGACCAACTCGCCGGCCACGGCATCGACCTGCCCGTCTATTGCAACCAGGGCGGCAAAGGGCCCGCCGTTCAGCGTCTGGTGGCCGAGCGGTCGCCGAGCGTTACCCTGTTCATCGATGATCTCGACAATAACCATGCCAGTGTCGCCCAGCATGTGCCGCAGGTCTGGCGCCTGCATATGGTGGGCGAGCCCGAACTGGCCCCTCATATTCCCACCGCGCCCGAGGCTCATTGGCGGATCGACGCCTGGGACGAGGCTGAGCGATGGATCGCAGCGCGTATTGCCGAGGCGGGCTAGGCTCGGCGAAGGCTTGACCGGCGCGCCCCGCCGTGCTGACAGGCGGGCATGAGCAGCATCGACACCCATCTGCGCGCAAGCGGCATCATCCTTCCCGAACCGGCGGCTCCGGTCGCCTCCTATGTACCGGTCGTGATCCATGGCGGCATCGCCCATGTCAGCGGGCAGTTGCCCTTCGACGCCGGCGGCGCGGTGATGACCGGACGCATGGGCGAGGGCTATGAGCTTGCGCTGGGCCAACAGGCGGCGGAACGCTGCGGCCTTATGATCCTTGCCCAGTTGCGCGCTGCGCTGGGCAGCCTCGACCGGGTTGAGCGCATCCTGAAGCTCGGCGCCTTTGTGTCCAGCACGGCCGACTTCACCGACCAGCCCAAGGTCGCCAACGGCGCGTCCGACCTGATGGTCCGCGTCTTCGGTGATGCGGGCAAGCATGCGCGGGCGGCGGTCGGCGTGCCCGTGCTGCCGCTTGGCGCGGTGGTCGAGGTTGACGCTATTGTCGCGATCAGGGGCTGAGCGGCCATGGCGGCGGCGCCCCGCGCACGCCGCTGGTTGACGGGTCAATCCTATGCCCATCGCGGGTTGCACGGTGCTGGAGCGCCGGAAAACAGCCTTGCCGCCTTTGCGCGGGCGGTGCAGGCTGGCTTCGGTATGGAATGTGACGTGCGTGCCGCCAGCGATGGCGTTCCGCATGTCTTTCACGATGACCGGCTGGAGCGGCTGACGGACGGGCACGGGCGCTTTGCCGACCGGACAAGTGCCGAAATCGCAACATTGGGGCTCGCCGATGGCAGCGCGGTGCCATCGCTCGCTGCCATGTTACGCCTTGTCGCTGGCGCGGTGCCGATCCTCATCGAGGTCAAGAGCGGCCGCGCCTCCCCTGCGGCATTGTGCCAGGTAATCGCCGAGGAACTCGACCATTATGCCGGGTCGGTGGCGGTGATGAGCTTCGATCCGCGCGTGCCAGCATGGTTCGCCGCGCGTCGTCGCAGCGTCGTGCGCGGGCTGGTGCTGAGCCGGCGCGGCCACCCACCCGCCGCCGTCGTCCGCCGCCATGCACTGGCAATAGCGCGGGCGCGTCCCCATTTCCTCGCCTGTGACGTGCGCGATCTTCCCAACCGGCTGGCGACCGAAGCCCGCAGGCGCGGCATGCCCCTATTGTGCTGGACCGTACGCACCAATGCCGAGCGGGCACGCGTCCGCCGTTTCGCGGACCAGCTCATTTTCGAGCAGGCTGGGCGCTTTGATGGCTGAGGGCGCGCAATGAGCCAAGCGGAACCGTTTATACGCGCGCTGGACGGCGTTCGCGCCATCGATGCGGCTGAGTGGGATGCTTGCGCGGGCGATGCCAACCCTTTCATCAGCCACGCATTTCTGTCGATCCTGGAGGAGTCGGGCAGCGTCGGGCCGGAAACCGGCTGGCA
>DATJLC010000382.1:0-4103 GCA_035490755.1 Sphingobium sp. | reverse complement strand
ATATTGGAGGAATCGGCGAAGCTGGCGGAAGGCGGCCTCGCACCCCTCGGCCCCATTGGCGACCGCGAAGGCGCGACTTGGCGGGATGGCGCCGTTACCCTGCCGGACGGCTTCGCGGCGGCCTACCGGGACTATGTCGCGGGCGGCTGGAGCGGACTCGCCGCCGATCCTGCTTGTGGCGGCCAGGGCTTGCCCTTCCTCCTCTCGGTCGCGGTGCAGGAGCAGATGACCGCCGCCAACCTGGCCTTCTCGCTCAATCCCCTGCTGACCCTGGGCGCGATCGAGGCCCTGCAGGCCCATGGCAGCGCGGCGCAGAAGGCGCTCTATCTGCCCCGACTCGTCACCGGCGAATGGTCCGGGACGATGAACCTGACCGAGCCGCAGGCGGGTTCCGACGTCGGCGCCCTGCGCACGACCGCGACGCCGATGCCGGATGGCACCTACCGCATCAGCGGCTCCAAGATCTTCATCACCTGGGGCGAGCATGATCTGGCCGAGAACATCGTCCATCTGGTGCTGGCGCGCCTACCCGATTCGCCGCCGGGCACTAGGGGCATCAGCCTGTTCATCGTGCCCAAGTTCATTCCCGACGCGGACGGCAAGCCCGGCAAGCGCAATGACCTGCGCTGCGTTTCGATCGAGCATAAGCTCGGCATCCATGCCTCGCCCACCTGCACGATGAGCTATGGCGATGCCGGCGAATGTCTCGGCTGGATCGTCGGCGCGCCCAATGAAGGCATGCAGGCCATGTTCACGATGATGAACAATGCCCGCATCAATGTAGGCCTCCAGGGTGTCGCGATCGCGGAGCGAGCGAGCCAGGACGCGCAGGCCTACGCGCAGGAGCGAATTCAGGCAGGGCCGATCATCGCGCATCCCGACGTGCGGCGGATGCTGATGACGATGATGGCGCTGACCGACGCCGCGCGGGTGCTGACCTATGCCAATGCCGCCGCCGTCGACCGCGCCCATGCCATGCCGGACGAGGAGGCGCGGGCCTTCTGGCTCGCCCGCGCGAACATTCTGACGCCGATGACCAAGGCCTATGCGACCGACATCGGCGTCGAGGTCGCCAGCCTCGGCATCCAGGTGCATGGCGGCATGGGCTATATCGAGGAGACGGGTGTCGCCCGCCATTATCGCGACGCGCGCATCGCCCCGATCTACGAGGGCACCAACGGCATCCAGGCGCTGGACCTCGCCAACCGCAAGCTGCGCGGTGACGGCGGGGCGGCGATGGCGACGCTGGAGCAGGAGATCGCCGCCTTCCTGGCCGGGGAGACGGACCCCGCTTTGTCTGTCCCATTGCGCCAGGGACTCGATGCGCTGGACCAAGCGCGCCGGCACATGCTGGTCCATGACCAGGTCTCGGCCAATGCGGTGGCAACGCCGTTCCTGCGGCTGGCGGCCTCGGTCACGTCCGGCTGGCTGCTCGCCGTGCAGGCGCGCGAGGCGGCGGCCAGGCTGGCGAGCGGTACGGAGGATCCTGCCCTGCTCAGGACGCGCATCGCCCTGGCCCGCTTCTATCTGTCGGACCTGCTGCCGCCGTCGCTGGCACTGTCGTCCGTGATCGCAGGCGGTGCCGGGAACCTGATGGCGGATGATGTGCTGCCGCTCGGCTGATCCCTTTACCAGACCAGCGGCACTTCCTCCGGCCCGACGACGCCGCCTGCCCGATATTCGATCTTCGCGCCGGGTTTTAGCGAAAATTCAGGGATGCGCTTCAGCCATTCCTGCAATGCGATCTTGATCTCGAGCCGGGCCAGATGGGCGCCCATGCAGCTGTGCACGCCGACGGTGAAGGCGAGGGTTGTCTTGCGCGGCCGGTGGAAATCGACCTTGCGCGGTTCGGGAAATATTTCGGGGTCGAAGTTGCACGCCGGCAGGACGCAGGTGATGCGGTCGCCCGCCTTCATCTGGACGCCGCGCATCTCATGATCCTGGATGAGGATGCGGCCCGAGAATGTCACCGACCAGACGCGCAGCAACTCCTCGATCTGGCCATTGATGTTGTCCGGGTCGGCCAGCATCTCCTTCACCTTGTCCGGATTCTGGGCAAGGTACAGCCACATATTGTTGAGCGTCGCGAACACTGTGTCGAGCCCGCCGATGAACAGGAAGCAGACGAAGCCAAAGACTTCCTTGTCGCTGAGCGGCTTGCCGTCCGGCGCGGCATGGGCGATCAGGCTGACCACGCCGTCGTCTGGATTGGCCTTCTTCTCGGCGATCGCTTCCTTGAGATAGGCGCTGATGGTTTGCAGCGTCCTGCCCATGGTCTCGCGGTCCTGCGAGTGCAGCAGGTCCATCGCCCAGGACACGAAGGTGTCGCGCATGTCCTGCGGAAGGCCCATGATGTCCAGGAACACCGATACGGGCAGCGGGCGACCGAACTCCTCCGTGAACTCGCATTCGCCGCGGTCGATGAACTTATCGATCAGGTCATTCACCAGCTTGCGGATCTTGGCTTCCAGCTTGAGCACGCCCTGCGGGCTGAACACCGGATCGACGATGCTGCGGTATTTGCGATGGTGGGGCGGGTCGATTTCCTGCGGGATGAAGTAGAAATAATCATTCGGGTCGCGCGGAAAGGGCGTGGCGCCTTCGTTGGAGAAGATCTCCGGATGGCGCAGGATGAACAGCGCGTCCTCGTGCTTGATCGCCTGCCAAGCGTTGCCCATCATGCCGACGTCGTAGAAGACCGGCGGCTGGGTCTCGTGAAGCGCGGCCATGAACTCATGCGGCGCTGCGAGGAACTCCGGGCTGTAGGTGATCCCGACGGAGCGGATCAGGTCCTTGGGCACATGGGCCGGGACCTGGTCCATGCCGATGCGGCGCGGATAGGCTGGCGGAACGGGATTGGCGGCGTCGACAGGCATGTTGCAGTTCCTTTCGCGCTCAGAACTGATGTTCGGGCAGATGGACGACGAGGCCGTCGAGCTCCGCGTTCATGACGATCTGGCAACTGAGGCGGCTTGTCGGCCTCACCTCGGCGGCGGTGGACTGGAGCATGTCCCGCTCCTCCGGTGAGGTGGGCGTGCCGACCTGCTCGGCCCAGGCCTCGTCAACATAGCAATGGCAGGTGGCGCAGGCGAGGCCGCCGCCGCATTCCCCGATGATCCCGTCGATCCCGTTGTACAGCGCGCCCCGCATGATGTTCTCGCCGTCGGGAACGTCGATGGTCTGGCTGTCGCCGCTGTGGTTCACATAGGTGACGCTGGGCATGGGCTCACTCTCCGGGTGCATGAGATGCTGAGAACGTTGTTCTCAGCAATTTTTAGAGAAGGCGTGCGCCACTGTCAACCGGCATGTGGGGTCAGGTGCCGGCGGAAGCCGGGCGGCGTCTGTCAGTCCGCGTCGATCATGAACATGGTACCCGCCCGATATTTGGCATCCATGCGGTCGAACAGCGGGCTGATCTCGAAAGGTGTCTCGCTGACCGAGACCTCGCTCAAGCCCGCGAGATTGAAGCTGCCGATTTTTTCCTCGCGCGGCGGATTGCCGTCGCGGGAGATGGTGATCGCGTCGATGAAATAGGAATCGTTGCGCTTGTACAGCACATGCGGGGCGAGCAGGACCGTCGCGCGGTTATATGTCGCCTGGAGGCACAAGCGGAGTGCGATCGCCTGCAAGATTGCCTTGTTGTCGTCCATGCGCGGCCCTTGAAGCAACTGGCATTGGGACGCAATGGCTTTTGCGTTGGGGCAGTCGCCGCGATTGAATTGCCCAGAGCGATTGTCTAGCCTGAACCAATGACTTCCCAGATGTCTCCGGCCCAGTGGTTATATGATGAACATCCCGCGATGTTCGGCAATCATCCCTTTTTGTTCATCGTCCTGGCGGTCTCCATCGTCGGCCTGCTGGTGATCGGCATCTGGGCGCTCGTCGTGCGGACCGAGCGGCTCGCGGTCGGCCAGCGTGACGTGCTGTTCGAGCGCGGCTTTCTGGCCAAGCAGCGCGTGCAGCTCAGCCGGGAGGGCGTGCGGTCGGTCCGGGTCAGCCAGGGCGTGATGCAAAGGCTGTTCAAGGTCGGCGACGTGGAGATATTCACCGGCGGGGACTATCCCGAGATCGCGGTGCGCGGCCTGCCTCGGCCTGATATGGTA
>DATJLC010000381.1:0-8232 GCA_035490755.1 Sphingobium sp. | reverse complement strand
GATGATCCTGTCAGGCCGCCGGATCAATGCCCGGACGGCGCTCGACTGGGGGCTCATCGATGCGATCATGTATCCGGCCGTCGATGATGGTGCAGCGGACAAGGTCTGAGCCGAGGCTCTCCCGTGCCGCCCGCCATGGCCGGTCGAGCAGGCACAGATCAGCGGCAGCGCCCGCTTCAATGATCCGTTGGCGCGAGAGATCGACCGGATCGGCGAGATAGAGGCCGAGCGCCTCCTCCGGCGACAGCGCCTCCGCCGCCCCCAGCACGACGCCGTCCCGGCTACGGCGCGTGCATGCCGCCGCCATCGCCGCCCAGGGATCGGCCTCGCCGAACGGCGCATCGCTGCCGCCCGCCAGGACCACCCCGGCATTGCGGAAGGCGGCAAGCCGGTAGAGCAGGGGGAGGCTTTCCGCCTCCACATCGCGCCGATACTGGTCGCCGCGCTCGACGATGAAATGCGGCTGCGACACGACATGGAGGCCGAGCCGCGCGATCTCGGCCACCAGATGGTTGGGCGCGACGGATGCATGCTCGATGCGGTCGCCGCGAACGGTGCCCGCCTCCGCGATCGCCGCCAGCGCAAAGACAAGCTCGGTCTCGGTCGTACAATGCACGGCAACCCCGCGGCCCTGCTCATGCGCCGCGCGGATGAAGCCGACCGTTGCGTCGCAATCGGGCAGTGCGGCCTCGTGCAGATGGAGCTTGGCGGGCCCGGTGGCGAGGCGGCTGGCGAAGGGCGCTTGTCCCAGCGACAGCGCGCCCGCCAGCAGGCATGTCTGCATGAGCGCGCCCGCCGCCTGCTCGCCTCCGAAATGGCGCATCATTTCGGGGTCGTTGGATGGCGACATGTCGGTGATGCCGGTGATGCCATGCGCGGCAAGCTCCGCGCTCACCCCGGCAAAGGCCGGGGGCACGCCCCCCAGCGCCTGCCGCAGCCAGGCGTCCTCGTCGAATAGCCGGCCGGTCCAGCGCCCATGCTCGCGCTCCAGGCCGGGCGGCGGCTGGGCACAGGCGAGGAGGGCATCGATCCCCGCCGAATTCAGGAACCACATGCGCCCGGAACGGTGCTGGATGCGCACCGGCCGGTCCGGCGCCATGCGGTCAAGGGCGGCGGCGTCGAGCATTCCGGCCACGCACTCATGATAGCCGATGCCGCGCAGCCAGCCGGACCCGGGCGCGGCAAGGCGCGCAGCCAGCTCTGCCGCGTCATTCACCTCCGGGGGACCGCAGAAGACGGACTGGCGCCGGGCGGCGAGCGCGGCGAGGTGGATATGATGGTCATGCAGGCCCGGCAGCAGCGCGCCGCCGCCCGCATCGATGACCCTCTCGCCTTCTACGGGAGCAAGCGCGCCTATCGCCGCGATCCGGCCATCGGCGATGCGCAGGTCGCAAGTACGGCCGTGGCCCCACAGCTCGGCATCGCGGATCAGCATGGCGCCATCCATCGCGCGGTGTCGGCGCCAAGCGGCCGCACCATCCCTGTTGCGCGCACGGGAGCGGCCGGAAAGGGCGCCCCCTCCGCGTCAGCCCAAGCCTTCAGCGCCGCATCCAGCGCGGCCTGCTCCGTCTCGATGGCCGATGCGACGACACCGCTCATCGACAGGATGATCCGCGCGCCCGTGCCCGATGTCCAGCGCTCCCAGGCGAGCCGGCCCGCCAATATCCCGGTCATCGGATCCGCGATCGCGTCGCCGACGAAGCCGATCCGTCCGCTCGCCCTCAGCATGGCCGCGCTGAGCCCGCCCGCGACGGCGCAATCATCGCCGAAGCCCACCCAATTGGCCGCCTCGCCCTCTGCGCCATGGCCGGTGATGGTCATCCACACCAGGCCGGGCGCGTCGCGGACGATCCGGTCGGCGTCGATGCCAAGTTGGCGAAGCGCACGCGGCCGCGCCGCCTCGATGACGATGTCGGCGCGGGACAGGAGCGCGATCAGGCGGCGGCGGTCGGTATCGTCCCGGACATCGAGCGCCACGCTCGCCTTGCCCTGGTTGAGGCGCGCGAACAGGGCAGGGTCGCCGTCCCGCATGCTGTCGGGGCGGTTGCGGCTCTCGACCTTCACGAGCTCAGCGCCCGCCAGCCACAGCAGATGCGCCGCCAGCGGCCCCGCCCACAATGCCGAGAGATCGACGACAAGCGGCGGGCGCGTTCCCGCAGGGCGCTTCCGGCCATCGACGGCGACCTGCCATGCGGGTGCGGGCGGCGGCGGCTCGTCGAGCGCCGCGATCGCCAGGCCCATCTCCCGCCCACGCGCGACCAGGGCCAGGCTCTCCACCCCCGCCACATGGGCGGCGATCGCGTCGTCATTGTCCCCATCCAGCGCATCGTCGCCGAACAGGGCCGGCAGCAGGTCGCGGTCGTCCGGGCGTGCGAGGTTCAGGGCGACCCAGCCGTCCCGCGCCGCCAACAGGCGGCAACCGCCCCCCGCCGAAACCTTGCCCGGTACATGAAAGCCGTTCAGCCATGCCCGCTCGCCCAGCAGCCCGGCGCCGGTGAGCGCGCTGAGCGCCTGGGCGCCGGCCGCGTCGGCGAGGGCAGCGATCTGCCGGTCGGCCCAGCCGGCCAGCGGGATCGCCGGCCAGGACAGGGGGTCAGTCGGCAAAGAGCTTCTTGACCTCGCGCCGCAGCAGCTTGCCCATCTCGTTATAGGGCAGTTCATCGACGAACAGCACCTTCTCCGGCACGCGCGAGGACCGCAGCCGGTCACGGATCAGTTCGCACAGCGCCTGCTCGCTCGGCGCCTGGTGTCCCGGCCGCACGACGCAGGCAAGGCCCACCGCCTCGCCCCATTCGACCGAGGGCACCGCCACCGCGCAGCTGTCGCCGATCGCGGGATGGGTGGCGACCACATCCTCGATCTCGCCCGGCGACATGTTCTCGCCACCACGCACGATCACGTCGTCGGCGCGGCCCGCGAGGAAGAGATAGCCCTCTTCGTCCAGCCAGCCGGCATCGCGGGTCGGGAACCAGCCGTCCGCGTCGAGCGCGCTGCGCTCCTTGTACTCGCCCGACACCTGGTCGCCGCGCACATAGATCTCGCCGCGCTCGCCGGCGGGCAGGACCTGGCCGTCCTCGTCGCGGATTTCCAGCTCGACCGTGGGCAGCGGCTGACCGACCGAGGCGAGACGCGCCCGCACCTGGGGATCGTCCGACTTGTGCGCCGCGCGGTGCTCGTCGGGGCCGAGGAGGGCGACCGTCGAGCTGGTCTCGGTCAGGCCATAGGCGTTGGTAAAGCCGGTCTCCGGGAACAGGTCCAGCGCCCGGTCGATGATCTCCAGCGGCATCTTGCCGCCGCCATAGGCGATCGCGCGCAGCGAAGAGAGATCGGCGGTAAGACCCTCCAGCTTGTCGATGATCCGCGACAGCATGGTCGGCACGACAAAGGCGTTGGTCGCGCCCTCGGACTCGGCCAAGCGGATCCATGCCTCCGGCTCGAAAGCGGGCAGCAGCAGGATGCGGCGCAGCGAGTAGATCGAGCTCAGCAGCGCGGAGATGCCGGCGATATGATAAGGCGGCACGCTGACCAGCGCGGCGTCCGCCTCGTCAGCCACCCCGAATTCGACCGTGCCGAGAATATAGGACAGCAGGTTGGAGTGGCGCAGGATCGCCGCCTTGGGCGCCGCCGTCGTGCCGCTCGTGAAGAGCTGGATCGCGATGCCTTCGCCCTCGTCGCCCTCCGCCGGAGCGTCGGCCGATGCGGCCTGCGCTTCAGCGACGAAATCCGCGCGGGTGCGGACCAGATTGCCGGCATCGGGGCACAGGCGGTTCACGCGATCGATGTCGCCGATGATGACCGCCGGCGCGATGCGGGCGAGCAGCGCCGCCAGGTCATTGTCGGCCAGGCGATAGTTGAGCGGGCAATAGGGCACGCCCGCCAGCGCCGCGCCGAACAGGGCGATGGCCGCCGCCTCGCTGCTCTCGTCGAGAAGGGCGACATGCTCGCAGCCGCTCTTGCGGATGTTCTCGGCGGCGCCCCTGGCAGCGGCCAGCAGCGCGCCATAGGTCCAGCGCTTGCCGTCGCACACCAGGCCGACGCGATCCCCGGCGGCATCAGCCGCCATCTCCAGAATGAGCGAGATGTTCATGCGCTGTGATTTCAGTCCGAAGCGGGCAGCGGCTTGGCGTCCTTGATGGACAAGGCGGTGCCGTCGACGGACAGCGATCCCTTGCCCGGCTTGACGCAGAGCAGCTCGAACGTGCCGGCGGCATCGACATAGCGCTTGCCCATCAGCGTGCCGGCGGCGAAACCGGCGTTGAGTTCGCCCAGCGCGGCCACCTTGTCCTCGGTCATCGGCGCGCCGCCGCACTCGATGGTGCCCTCGCCCAGGCGGATGACCATAACTTCGGTGTCGCACACTGCGCTCTTGAGTTTCGTTCCTGCCTTCATTGCTGGTTGTCCTTCCAGTTTCGCGTCAGTCGCCAAATTGGCGTCAAGCAATTGTTCCGTTCGCCTTTAGGCTTCCGATCCGTTCCCATTCAAGCCCCAGTTCCAGCAACACCGCCTCGGTATGCTCCGATGCCTGGGGCGCGCGGCTGGTCCTGACGGGGGCATGATTGAACTGCACCGGACCGCGCACGATCCGGAGCGGGGGGCTGCCGTCGATCGGTTCGACCTCGATCAACATGTCATTGGCCAGCGCCTGCGCGTCCTGGCTGAGGTCGAGCAGGCTGTTGGCCGGCGCCCATTGCCCCTTCATCGTCTTCAGATGCTCGCACCAATAAGCGAAGGGGCGCGCTGCAAAGGCGGCCGCGATCATGTCGCCCGCCTCAGCGGCATGGGAAAGCAGGGATTCCGGCTCGCAAAAGCGTGGATCGTCGGCCGCCTCGGCCAGGCCGAGGTGCTCGAATGTGTCGCGGATGTACCCCGTGGGCGCCATGATGAAGAGGCAGATGGTGCCCCCGTCGGACGTCTTGTAGTTGCCGATGAACGGGCTGTACGCCGATCCGCCCGCCTTCGGAATGCCGACCCGCGTCATCTTGCCGGTGTGAATGAAGCTGTTCAGCACCGACCCCGCTGCCCACCAGGCCGTGCTGGTCAGCGACACGTCGACCTCGGTCGCCTCGCCGGTCTGCGCGCGGTGAAATAGCGCCGCAGCGATGCCGCCCGCGATGTTCATGCCGCCGATGGAGTCGCCGAATCCGCCTATGCCTTGCGCCAGCGGCACGTCATAAGCCTCCGGGGTCAGGGCATGGCCGATGCCGCCATGGGCCCAGAAGGCTGTCATGTCATAGCCGCCGCGATCCCGCTCCGGTCCCTTGTCGCCATAGGCGCTTCCGCGCGCATAGATGATGTCCGGATTGGCGGCGCGGATATGCTCGACGTCGATTTTCAGCTTCTGCCTGGCGGCGGGCAGATAGTTGGTCAGGAACACGTCGCAGTTCTTGGCCAGCTCCAGGATGAGTTGCTGCCCCTCGGGCGTGGTGATGTCGATGCCGACGCTGCGCTTGCCGCGATTGCCATGCTCGATGGTCGGATTGACGAGCGGATCCAGCGTCATGCCGCCGATGGAGCGCATGCCGCGCTGGGTGTCGCCGCGCTGCGGATGCTCGACCTTGATGACGTCGGCACCCCAGTCGGCCAGAATGGCGCCGGCGGCGGGGACGAAGATGAACTGCGCCACCTCCAGCACCCGGACACCCTTCATCACCAGCGCCATCTTAGTCCTCCGGCCCGTGCCGCTCGCTCATGTGCCGGTCGGACGGTCCCTGTCCGGTGTCAGGCGATAGCGCCCTTCGCTTTATAGGCTTCGATGCGGTCCCATTCCATGCCGAGTTCCATCAGCACCAGCTCGGTATGCTCCGACGCCTGGGGGGCGCGGCTGGTTTCGAGCGGCTCGCCGTTGAACTGGACGGGGCCGCGCACCAGCTTGAGCGGCTTGCCGCCATCGGCCGCTTCCACCTCGATGATCATGTCGTTGGCGATCGCCTGCTCGTCGGTCAGGAGGTCCTCGAAGCTCTGGATAGGCGCCCACTGGCCCTTCATCGTGCGCAGATGCTCGCGCCAATAGGCGAAGGGCTTGGACGCGAAGGCCTTGACCAGGATGTCGCTCGCCGCCCCGGCATTCTCGATCAGCTTGTACACATCGGCAAAGCGCGGATCGTCGGCCGCCTCGGGCACGCCGACATGCTCGAAGGTGTCGCGGATCAGGCCGGTGGGGCTCAGGATGCACAGGTTGATGGTGCCGCCGTCAGAGGTGCGGAAATTGCCCTGGAACGGATTGCGCAGCGACCCGCCCGATGTGGGCATGGCATTGCGCATCATGACGCCCGTTTCCATGACCTGCGAGATGAGCGCGCCCGACGCCCACCAGGCGGTGCTGAGCAACGAAACGTCGAGTTCCAGGGCCTCGCCCGTGCGCTCGCGGTGGAACAATGCGCCCGAAATGCCGCCGGCGATGAACATGCCGCCGATGGAATCGCCAAAGGCGGGGATGCCCTGCGGAATAGGGCCGGGCATTTCCGCAGGCGTCATCGAATAGGAGATGCCGCTGCGCGACCAGAAGCAGGTGCCGTCGAACCCGCCCAGTTCGCGCTCCGGCCCCTTGTTGCCGAGCGCGCTGCCCCGCGCATAGATGATGTTGGGGTTGACCGCGCGGATATGCTCGACGTCGAACTTGTTCTTCTGCCGGACCTGCGGGAGATAGTTGGTCAGGAACACGTCGGCGGTCTTCGCCAGCTCGTACAGCACTTCCTGGCCTTCGGGCGTCGAGACGTCTACGCCGACGCTGCGCTTGCCGCGATTGGGATGTTCGATCAGCGTGTGGCGCAGCGGATCGAGCTGGACGCCGCCCATGTTCAGGAAGCCGCGCTGGGTGTCGCCGCGCACCGGATGCTCGATCTTGATGACATCCGCGCCCCAGTCGGCCAGGATTCCGCCCGCCGCCGGAACGAAAGTAAACTGCGCGACTTCAAGGACCCGAACGCCCTTCATCACCTGGCTCATAAATACCCTATCCTTGGTTTGGACGATTGCGCAGGCGGCGTGCCCGGTCTGATCCGCAAAGCTGTATCAGGTTAAATTAGCCGGTACTGGGTGGCTCGCAAGATCGACTTGGGCTTGGCGGCTAGGGTATCGCACCGACGATGGGCCGGGCGTATCAACGCCAAGGCGATATCCATCGCCCGGCCGCAGCGCATGGTAGGAGCGGGAGCGCTGGGCATGCAAGAGGCTTTCCCATGACGAGGCCTGGACCCTGAGGGCTGGCCGCAATCGAAGAGAGGGACCATATGAAGATCGACTCCTCACTTGCCGCTATCGTGACGGGCGGCGCTTCCGGCCTCGGCCTCGGCGCGGTCAAGGCGCTGCGTGCCGCCGGGGTCCGCGTGACCATATTCGACAAGAATCCGGAAACCGGCGAGAAGGCAGCAGCCGAAACCGGCTCGGTCTTTGCCGAGTGCGACGTGCTCTCGGACGAGAGCGTCGATGCCGCCTTTGAGAAGGCGCGGTCCGCCAACGGGCAGGAGCGGGCGCTGATCAGCTGCGCCGGTGGCGGTAACGCGATCCGCACCGTCTGGCGCGACAAGGAAACGGGCGAGATCAAGTTCTTCCCCGCCGACAAGTTCGAATGGGTGCTGAAGCTCAACACTGTCGGGACCTTCCGTTGCCTGACGCGATCGGCGGCGGGCATGATGACGCTCGACCCGATCGACGGCGAGCGGGGGGTGTTCGTGAATACGGCGTCGGCCGCCGCGACCGACGGCCAGATGGGGCAGGCGGCCTATGCCGCGGCCAAGGCAGGCATCGTCGGCATGACCCTGCCGATCGCGCGCGACCTGTCGCGCGAAGGAATCAGGCTGTGCACGATCCAGCCCGGCATTTTCCGCACCCCCCTGATGATGGGCGGCGGGCAGAAGCTGCTCGACGCACTGGGCGCGATGGTGCCGTTCCCGCCCCGCCTTGGCGAGCCGGAGGAGTTTGCGAGCCTGGCGCTCGAGATCATCCGCAACGGCTATATGAACGGCGAGACCATCCGCCTGGACGGCGCCATCCGCATGCAACCACGCTGAATCCGGATTTCAGCCCGAAAAAAAACGGACAGGGGCGCACATCTTTTCGATGTGCGAACGGATTGACTTCGCGTCCGCAGCATACTAACTGCCCTTACTATAAGGTTTGTGAGTATAAGCCCTGTGGCTCAAATCGGAGTGTGGACATGAAGAAATTTGCGTATCTCGCGGTGGTTGGTGCTCTTGCGGTTTCGTCGGTCGCGGCGCAGGCCGAATCGGTCGC
>DATJLC010000380.1:0-11357 GCA_035490755.1 Sphingobium sp. | reverse complement strand
GATGTCGAGTTCGACGATCCACAAGTCCGTATCAGCGGCGCGGCGGCGATCAAGATAGGATGCAAGGGCATCAGCCTCGCTGCCGGGCGGGGGTCCGCAGGGGGTCATCCGGGGCACGCCATCAAGGTCGAACATGCGCTCGAAAAGCCCGGTAAACCGGCCGTTTTCACTGGTCTGGACGAGGATGACGCCGCCCCACTCCTCGCCCCTGGCAAGGACCGCAGCAAAGCCGCCCGCCTGCTCCACCCGCCGCACCAGCGCGCTTACGATCAGCTTGGAGGGTAGCCGGGGTGCCACAGGCGCGCCTCAAACGGCGCCGGGGTCCGCATAGCCCGGCAGGCTGGCGAGCGGAAAGCGCGACCGCATGAAGGTGCCGGTGCCGCGCGCGACCTCCTCGCCATCGGCATCGATCAACCGGGATTCCGCGACATATACTCGCCGGCGGCCGCTCAGCCAGCGCCCCTCGGCGCGGATCGGTCCCGGCTTCATCGGCCGGGTCAGCAGCAGGTTGAACGCCGTGGTCAGGAGGAAGCGGTCGTTGACCAGGCTGTTGGCCGCATAGAAGGCGGCATCGTCCAGCATCTTGAAATAGATGGTGCCATGCGCGGCGGCGGCGGCGTGGAAATGATCCTCCGTCGTCTCGAACAGGATGGTGCAGACGCCCGCCTGCTCGATATGCAGCCGCGAGGGGAACAGATTGTTGATCGGCGCCGACGCATAAAGCCGTTCCAGCGCGCGAAAATGCGCCGCCTCTCCGCTTTCCGCGCCGACCGCCTGACCCTCAGGCCGCGTCACGCGCCTCGCCACCGGTGAGGAGGACGAACAGCGCGGCGTCCGACTTGACCCCGCGCAACCGCTTCACCTGCGCCTCGTTGCGCAGGAAGCGCGAAACGCGGGCGAGCATCTTGAGATGTTCGGCCCCGCTGTCAGCCGGCGAAAGCAGCATGAAGATGATGTCCACCGGGTTGTCGTCGACCGCGTCGAAGGACACCGGCTCGTCCAGGAGCAGGACGGCACCGCGAACATGATCGAGGGTGTCGAGCTTGGCATGGGGAATGGCGATGCCGCCGCCAAATCCGGTCGAGCCCAGACGCTCGCGCTCTGTCAGCCGCTCGATCACATCGTCGACCGGCGCACCATAGGCCTTGGCGGCAATCTCGCCGAGGAGCTGGAAAATCTGCTTCTTGTTGCTTGCATCGACCCGGGCCTTGACAGCCTCTGCCACGAGCAAGTCGCTGAAATCGTTCATCGTCCAAACATCTCCGCCGTGATGGCGCCATTTTCGTCGCCCAGTGGCCCGGCGCGCGCTCTTTCCCGGGGGATTGCGATGCGCGCCCATAGGGCCGAAGCGCCTTCGGGTCAACTCGCCACCAAGCCAGGGCCGGCGTCCAGCCGGGTGATAGCCGGACGCCGGGCGGTTTGCGAGGAAGCGGGTCAGGCGCGAGGCTCAACCCAACCGATAGTGCCATCGGCCCGCCGATAAACCATGTTGTAAGCGGAAGTACCGCTGTTGAGGAACAACAGCGCATTGGTGTTACGCAGGTCCAGCATCATGACGGCGTCGGATACACTGGCCTGAGGGATGTCAACGCGCGTCTCCGCGACGATCACTGGCGCGTCCGGCACCTCTTCCGCATCGTGATCGGCCTGGAACACGATGTAGCTGGCATTGTCGTTCACAAAGGGCTTGGTCCGCTCCGCCTCCGCGGCGGCGGTCTGCGCGTGGCGGTCCTTGAGCCGGCGCTTGTAGCGGCGCAGCTGCTTTTCGATGCGTTCCGCCGCCTGTTCGAGCGCCAGATGCGCATCCTGCGCCTCGCCGGCGCCTTTGAGCACGATGCCGGTCGTCACATGGCAGACGATGTCGCAATGGAATGCGCCATGGGGTGCATTGCTGAAGGTTACCTGGGCCGAGAGCGCGCGAGAGAAGTACTTCTCGGCCATGACCGTCAGGCGGTCCGACACATGAGTCTGGAGCGCACCGCCGGTCTCGACTTGATGCCCTGAAACCCGAATGTCCATGTGCTGTTCTCCTTCTATTGTCCGGACTGTCCGAATGCGATCAGCCCGTCATTGCCTCCCCGGCGAGCCAGAGAGGATCCGTCAAGGTGGCGAGAAAGGCGCGATGACGCTCCAATTCCGCCGTGCTCGGCTTGAAGATACGAAGTGGGCGGGGGACGCGCGTCGCTTGACAGGGCTTTGCGACCAGGTCCGTCGCGGCGGCCGTGACCTCCACCAGGCTGAGACCGATCTGGCGGCCGCCGGTCAGCTCTATGTAGAGCTGGGCGAGAAGTTCGGCGTCCAGTAGGGCGCCGTGCTTGATGCGATGGCTGCGGTCGATGCCATAACGGCTACACAGCGCGTCGAGGCTGTGCTTGGCGCCGGGATGGAGCGAGCGCGCCATAGCGAGCGTGTCAACCATCCGGTCGAGCACCACCTCCGCCAGCGTGCAACGGCGCAGCTCCGCATTGAGGAAACCGAAGTCGAAGCGCGCATTATGCGCGACCAGGCGGGAATCCTCCAGAAAGTCGAGCAATTCCGCCACGCCGTCGCGAAACAGGGGCTTGTCGGAGAGGAACCGGTCAGACAGTCCGTGCACCGCCTCCGCCTCGGCCGGCATGGCGCGCTGAGGATTGTAATAGGCGTGAAAGGTGCGGCCGGTGGGCACCCGATTGATCAGCTCGATACAGCCTATTTCCACCAGACGATCACCGTTGAGGGGATCGAGGCCGGTCGTTTCCGTATCAAAAATGATTTCACGCATAGTCTGGACTGACTCGTTGGCAGGCCATTATCGGACCGGACCGTTACGAAGGCAAGCGATGACGCGCCGCACGGCGGCCAGGCTTTGCCATTTCGGCCGTGCGGTCTCGATGACATAGTCAGCGCGGGCGCGCTTGACATGATCGGGCGTCTGGCGCGCCAGAATCTGCCGGAACCTGGCCTCGCTCATGCCCGGCCTGCGCAGCACCCGGTGCCGCTGGACGATGAAGGGCGCGCTCACCACGATGATGCTGTCCATCGCCTTGTGCCCCCCCGTTTCGAACAGGAGCGGCACGTCGAGCACGACCAGCTTGCGCGAGCGGTTGCGGCGCAGGAAGCGCCTGCGCATCGCCCCCACCGCCGGATGCACGATGCGCTCCAGCGCGCGCAGATCCTCGTCATGGCCGAGCACCATGGCGCCGAGTTTTGCGCGGTCGACCCCCTTGGGTCCGGTGGTGCCGGGAAAACGCGCCTCGATCGCCGGCAGGAGCGCGCCGCCCGGCCCCTGCAAGGCATGCACGGCTGCATCGGCGTCGAAGACGGGCACGTGCAAGCGCCTGAGCATCGCGGCGACAGCGGACTTGCCCATGCCGATCGATCCGGTGAGGCCGACGATCTTCACGCGGTCAGGAGCGCACGCAGGGCCGCGTCATTGTCGTCGCGCGGCGGCAGGGCATCGAAAAATATCTCGAAGGCAAGGGCCGCCTGGCCGATCAGCATGGCGAGCCCGTCGATCGTGGCGAGGCCCCGGTTCCGCGCGGCGCCGAGCAGGCCGGTTTCCAGCGGGGCATACACGATATCGTAGACCGTGGCATCGTCGGGCAGGGGCGCCAGGTCGAGATCGAGCGGCGGCTGCCCGGTCATGCCGAGCGGGCTCGAATTGACGAGGAGGCGCGTCGCCGGAAGCGTATCGGTAAAGGCGATGACGCAGCCCTCCAGCCCGCAGCGGTCGAGCAGCGCCTGGCCCTTGGCGGGATCGCGCGCCATCACGGTCAGGTGCCGGACCCCGCGCGCGCCAAGCGCGAAGCCGATGGCGAGCGCCGCGCCGCCCGCACCGACCAGCACCGCCTCCTCGCCGCGCCAGCCGATCGCATCGAGAGGCTGGAGAAAGCCGCCCGCATCGGTGTTGGTGCCGATGAGCGGTCCGCCGGTCTCGCAGGCGATCGTGTTCATCGCGCCGATCCGGCCGCGCACGTCGCCCGGATCCTCGACATAATCCATCACCGCGACCTTGTGGGGAATGGTGACATTGCAGCCGAGCCAATCGGGATCGGCGCGGCGCGACAGGAAATAGGCGGCCAGCCCCTCGCGCGTCACATGAGTCTTGCGATATTCGGCCTCGATATCGAGTTCGCGCAACCAATGATTATGGATGACGGGCGATTTGCTGTGGGCGATGGGGTCGCCGATGACTTCGGCATAAGGCAGGCTGCTCATGCCGCCATCACGCCTCTTGTCCGCAGAAAGTCAAGCAGCGGCAGCAGCGGCAGGCCCTGCACCGCGAACAGGCTGCCGGTGATGCGCGCGAACAGCTGGACGCCCGGGCCCTCGACCCGGTAGCAGCCGACGCACCAGCGGCATTCATCCCAATCGGCGTCGAGATAGGCGTCGACGAAGGCGGGCGAGAGAGTCCGCACATCCATGGCGACGCTCTCGACATGCCGCCAGATCGGCGTGCCGTCCTGCGCGATCACCGCCGCGCTGTGGAGATGGTGGCGCCGCCCGCTCATCGCGAGGAGCAGATCGCGCGCCTCCGCCTTGGTCTCGCATTTGTTGAGGAGCGTGCCGTCATCGAGGGCGAGCGTCTGGTCGCAGCCAAGGACGAGGGCACCGATATGGCGGGCGGAGGGGCGCACCGCCTTGAGCTCGGCAAGCGCATCGGCAAGGTCGCGCGGCCCCACGCCCTCGCCGATGAGCGCATCCTTGGCGGCATCCTCATCGACGCCGGCCCGCACCGTATCAAATGGCACACCGGCATCGGCGAGGAGGCGGCGCCGGCTGTCGCTGCGCGAGGCGAGGAGGAGGGGCTGGGCGTCCATGACTATGGCCTATTCCATGACCGGGGAACTGCCGCCGGGCAGGAATCCGGCGATATGCTCCTGATAAAGGCTGATGATCGCGGCGGCAGCTTCCTCGATCGAGCGGCGGCTGACATCGATGATCGGCCAGCCCTGATCGGCGAACATGCGCCGGGCGGCGTTCACCTCCTCCTGCACCAACTCCAGATCGACATAGGCCGTGGCCGGCGTCTGGTTGAGCGACAGGAGCCGGTTGCGGCGCACCTGGACCAGCCGGTCGGCATTGGTGGTAAGGCCGATGATCATCGGGTGCTTCAGGCGGAACAGGCTGGGCGGCGGGGGCGAGCCGGGCACGATCGGGATATTCGCCGTCTTGAAGCCGCGATTGGCGAGATAGATGGAGGTCGGCGTCTTGGACGTGCGCGACACGCCGGCAAGGATGATGTCGGCCTCCTCCCAATTGTCCGAACCGATGCCGTCATCATGGGCGATGGTGAACTGGATCGCGTCGATGCGCGCGAAATATTCATCGTTGAGGATGTGCTTGCGGCCCGGCCGATTGGTCGTTTCCTGCCCCAGAATGTTGGACAGGGCGTCCGTCACATTATCGAGCGGCGCCAGATAGGGCAGGCCCATCGCCCGGCAATATTTCTCCAGCCGCTTGCGCAGGGCCTGATTGGCGAGCGTGAACAGAACGAGGCCGGGATGCCGGCCGATCTCCGTGACGATCCGGTCGAGATGCTGGTCGGAGCGCACCATCGGCCAGAAATGGCGAATCGTCTCGACATTCTCGAACTGCGCGACCGCCGCCTTGACGATGTTTTCCAGAGTCTCGCCGGTCGAGTCGGACAACAGATGCAGATGGAGGTGCGTCATGCCCCCTGTTTGTTGGCAGACTGTGGATAATGCAAGGCATGGCTCTGCGGAGGAAAACGGGGGGAAAATCGATGCGCGCCGCCAGCCGGCAAGACCAGGCACTTATCCACGTGGACAATCGGCGAGGAGCCCGCGTGGAGTCCTGTGCATGGGCCGCCGAGACTCGCCGCGCCTGCTTTGAGAGGGCCAGAGTCAAGCTGTGGAGAAGTCCGGCAAAACACCGGAATTCCACTTATCCACCGCCCATCAAACAACAACAAATCTGAATCATTTCCTTTTTATGGATTGATTGAAGGGCCGGTTTGAACGCAGGACTGTCGCCATGAACATATCCCTCGCCACGGCTACGCTGCCGCCCCTGCTCTCTGTCCTCAAGGGCGAGAAACCGCCTGTGCGGCCGATCTGGCTGATGCGGCAGGCGGGACGCTATCTGCCGGAATATCGCGCGCTCAGGGCAAGCAAGGGTGGATTTCTGGAGCTTTGCTATGATCCGGCGGCGGCGGCGGAAATCACCCTGCAGCCGATCCGGCGCTTTGGCTTCGACGGCGCGATCCTGTTCTCCGACATATTGATCGTGCCGCATGCCATGGGACAGCAGCTCTGGTTCGAGGCGGGCGAGGGGCCGCGGCTGGCGCCACCGCTGGCCGAAGCGGAGCTGGCCGGCTTCACGCCCGATCCGTCGCGCCTTGCCACCATCTGGGACACGGTGAAGCGGGTGCGGGCGGAACTGCCGCAGGGCGTCACTTTCCTCGGGTTCGCGGGCAGTCCCTGGACCGTCGCTACCTATATGGTGGCGGGGTCCGGCAGCAAGGATCATGGCGCGGCGCGGCGGCTGGCCTATGCCGATCCGGGCCGGTTCGGCGCGATCATCGACGCCATAATCGAAACGACAGTTGCCTATCTCGATGGACAGATCCGCGCCGGTGTCGATGCCGTGCAATTGTTCGAAAGCTGGGCGGGCAGTCTCAGCCCGCAGCAGTTCGCGCGCTGGGTGATCGCGCCCAATGCCGAGATCGTGCGGCGTATCAAGGCGCTGCATCCGGATGTTCCTGTCATCGGCTTTCCCAAGGGCGCGGGCGCCAAGCTGGTCGACTATGTCGCCGGCATCGGCGTCGATGCGGTCGGCATCGACGAGACGATAGACCCGTTCTGGGCCGCGAACGTCCTGCCGGCTGGCCTGCCGGTGCAAGGCAATCTCGACCCGCTCGCGCTGATCGCGGGCGGTGAGGCGCTCGACATGGCGGTGGATGCGATCCTGGATGCCTTTGCGGACCGGCCGCACATCTTCAATCTGGGGCACGGGATATTGCCGGATACCCCCATCGACCATGTCCAGCGGCTGATAGAGAGGGTACGCGGCGCTTGATGAAGGGGGCATGACATGACCGGCTTTCTGGGCACAGCCTATCCCTGGGTCCTCGCGGCGCACATCATCTTCGTCATCTTCCTGATGGCGAGCCTGTTCATGATGCCGCGCTTTTTCATCTATCATCACCAGACCATCCCCGGATCGCCCGAGGATCTGGCCTGGATCGGCCGGGAATCGCGCCTCAGGCGGATTATCATGAACCCGTCGCTGATCATCACCTGGGTGCTCGGCCTGATGCTGGCGGTGAATATCGGCGCCTTTGCCCAGAGCTGGTTCCACCTGAAACTGCTGCTGGTCCTCATCCTGTCGGGCTATCATGGCTGGGCGGTCGGCTATGCCAAGCGCCTTGCCCGTGGCGAGCGCCCGATGCGGGAGCGCAACCTGCGCCTTGTCAATGAGTTGCCGGGCATATTCGTCAGCATGATCGTCATCACCGTGATCGTTTATGGCCCGCGTTTCGGCCTGGGTTGACGGGCTCATGGCTTAGCAAGAGCGATTGACAGGCCGGGGGACCGGGCGTAATCCGCGAACAGTCTCCTTGCCGAAGCGCCGCATCTTCTTTCTCCGGCGCGTTCCTACGGTTCAGCAGCAAAATCCCATCAATACACCACAATTTCTCGCCGGAATTCCGTCACATGCACTTGAAAGAACTGAAGAAGAAATCGCCCGCCGAACTGGTCTCGATGGCCGAGGATCTGGGCGTGGAAGGCGCTTCGACCCTGCGCAAACAGGATCTGATGTTCGCCATCCTCAAGCTGGAGGCGGAAAACGGCAAGGAGATCATCGGCGAAGGCACGATCGAGGTTCTGCCCGACGGCTTTGGGTTCCTGCGCAGCCCCGAGGCGAATTACCTGGCCGGTCCGGACGACATCTATGTATCGCCCAATCAGGTCCGCAAATTCGGCCTGCGCACCGGCGACACGGTCGAAGGCGAGATCCGCGCGCCCAAGGACGGCGAGCGCTATTTCGCGCTAACCCGGCTGATTTCCGTCAATTTCGACGATCCCGATGTGGTCCGCCACCGCGTCAATTTCGACAATCTGACGCCGCTTTATCCGGACGCGAAGCTGCGGCTCGACACGCTCGACCCGACCGTGAAGGACAAGTCGGCGCGGGTCATCGACATCATCTCGCCCCAGGGCAAGGGCCAGCGCGCGCTGATCGTCGCGCCGCCGCGCACCGGCAAGACGGTGCTGCTGCAGAACATCGCCAAGGCCATCACCGACAATCATCCCGAAGTGTTCCTGCTCGTCCTGCTGGTCGATGAACGGCCCGAGGAAGTCACCGACATGCAGCGCAGCGTCAATGGCGAGGTGATCAGCTCCACTTTTGACGAGCCCGCCAGCCGCCACGTGCAAGTTGCTGAAATGGTTATCGAAAAGGCCAAGAGACTGGTCGAGCACAAGAAGGATGTGGTGATCCTGCTCGACTCCATCACTCGCCTCGGCCGCGCCTATAACACGGTGGTGCCGAGCTCGGGCAAGGTGCTGACCGGCGGTGTCGACGCCAATGCGCTGCAGCGCCCGAAACGCTTTTTTGGCGCCGCGCGCAACATCGAGGAGGGTGGCTCGCTCTCCATCATCGCGACCGCGCTGATCGATACTGGCAGCCGCATGGACGAGGTGATCTTCGAGGAGTTCAAGGGCACCGGCAACAGCGAGATCGTGCTTGACCGCAAGGTCGCAGACAAGCGCATCTTCCCGGCGCTCGATGTCGGCAAGTCGGGCACCCGCAAGGAGGAGCTGCTGGTCGAGCGCGACAAGCTCAGCAAGATGTGGGTGCTGCGCCGTATCCTCATGCAGATGGGCACGATCGACGCGATGGAATTCCTGCTCGACAAGATGAAGGACTCGAAGACCAACGAGGACTTCTTCGCGACAATGAACCAATAGTCAGGGACATCGTTACTGCGCCATGCTGGAAATACTCAACGCCGCCGCCGCCGCTGCACCCGCCATGCCATCGCTCGGGTCGCCGGCTGACATCTGGGGTCTTATCGTCCAGGATTTCAGCCAACTGAACACGGCGAGCGCATGGAGCGCGCTGTTTGCGGTGATCCTGCTCGACCTCGTGCTTGCGGGTGACAATGCGATCGTCGTCGGCGCTTTGGCGGCGGGCCTGCCCGATGCGCAGCGCAAGAGGGTCATCGCAATCGGCGTGATCGCGGCCCTGGTGCTGCGGGTCGTGTTCGCGCTCATGGTCTCGTGGCTGATGGGCATTGTCGGCCTAGTCCTGGCTGGCGGGCTGCTGCTGCTGTGGGTGGCATGGAAGATGTACCGTGACCTTCGCGGCCATGGCACCGGCGAGTCAGCCGGTTCGCCGGAGATCATGGGCGACGAGCATAGCGGCGTCCGGCCGGCCAAGAGCTTTGCCGGGGCCGCCTGGGCCGTAGCGGTGGCCGACGTGTCGATGAGCCTCGACAATGTGTTGGCGGTCGCCGGCGCGGCCAAGGATCATCCCGGGATCATGATCGTCGGCCTGCTCTTCGCCGTTGCGCTGATGGGCGTCGCCGCCAATATCATCGCGCAATATATCGAGCGTTATCGCTGGATCGCCTGGCTCGGCCTTGCTGTCATCCTCTACGTGGCGATCAAGATGATCTATGACGGCTTTGTCGATCACCAAGTGGGTATCTTGACGTTCATTGGTTGATGGCGCAGCCTTCAATCCCGTCCGTGATCGAGGGATTGGTAGCATGCAGTTCAATGTCAATGTCGATTGTACCCCTGAAGAGGCGCGGACCTTTCTGGGCCTGCCCGACCTGAAACCGATCCAGGATCGCTATGTAAACGCGGTGCTGGACACGATGAAGGGTGCCACCAGCATCGAGCAGATGGAAAGCATGTTCCGCAGCCTTTCGCCGATCGGCGATGCCAGCATCAAGATGTTCACCGACATGATGAACATTGGCTTGGCAGCGGCGGGCGGCAAGAAGGAGTGAGGTTGTCATCATAACGCCGCTGCGCGACACTATCTTCGCGCTGTCCAGCGGCGCGCCGCCTGCTGCCATTGCCATCGTCCGCTTGTCCGGGCCGGATGCCGGCAACGCGGCGGAGCGCCTGTGCGGCCCGCTGCCGCCGGCCCGAAAGGCGGGCTTGCGTCGTCTCCATGATCCTCTTTCCGGCGCGCTCCTCGATGAGGCGCTAGTGATTTGGTTCGATGCGGAACGGAGCGCCACTGGCGAGCCTGTCGTCGAGCTGCATTGCCATGGCGGGCGCGCGGTGGTGGCGGCGGTGTTGACGAGCCTGGCAGCGATGCCAGGCCTGCGTGCCGCTCAACCCGGCGAGTTCACCCGGCGCGCGCTCGAGAACGGACGGATGGACCTGAACGCGGTCGAGGGTCTGTCCGACCTGTTGCAGGCGGAGACCGAGATGCAGCGCCGAGCGGCGATGGCCATGTATGGCGGCGCTTTCACCACCCGGCTTACCGATTTCCAGCAGCGCACTCTGGCGGTGGCGGCACTGGTCGAGGCGGTGCTGGACTTCAGCGACGAGGGCGAGGTGGCCGATGACGCGCCGCTCGATGACGTCCGCGCGGCGCTTTCCGCTCTGGCCAGCGACATGGCGGCGGAGCTGGCCGCGCCGTCCGCCGAGCGGTTGCGCGAGGGCATCCGGCTGGTCATTGCGGGGCCGGTGAACAGCGGCAAGTCGACCTTGCTCAATCGGCTTGCCGGGCGGGAGGCGGCGATCGTCACCGACATTGCCGGTACAACACGCGATCGCATCGAGGTGCCGGTGGCGATCGGTGGCACCGCCTATCTCCTGACCGACACGGCTGGTTTTCGCGATGCGGACACGGATCAGGTTGAGCGCATCGGCATGGACCGCGCGCGCGAGGCGATTGTGGCGGCGGACATTCTGCTCTGGCTCGGTGATCCCGGCGAGCGACCGCGCGACGACGCGCTGGTGGTGCTGTCGCGCATCGATCGGCCCGACGTTGATCGACTGCGGCCCGCCGACGCCGCCATTTCCGCGCGAACCGGAGAAGGGATGGAGCGGCTGCTTGGTCTGATTGCTGAGCGGGCGGCCGCGCTGCTCCCAGCCGAGCGATCCTATCTGCTTTCGGCGCGGCAGCGCGCCGGCCTGGCCGATGCGCATGAAGCCATTGTCGGTGCGATGGTCTTGGGCGACGCCTTGCTCGTCGCCGAGCAGTTGCGCCTGGCCATGGCGGCTTTTGACCGGCTGACGGGGCGGGCCTCGACGGAGGAGATGCTCGACAGCTTGTTCGGTGGATTCTGCATCGGCAAATAGCACGCCGCTGTTCCACGTGGAACAGTGCTTTGACGGGCGCGAGCGAGACGGGTAGAGGCGGGCTGATCATGAACCGTTTCGATG
>DATJLC010000379.1:0-3964 GCA_035490755.1 Sphingobium sp. | reverse complement strand
CCCGCCGCGATGGAGGTGCGCAAGCTGCTGGGCGAGCACCTGCCGACGCTTGTGCAGAGCTATACGCATATTCCCGCGACGCTGCGCGGCGAATCCCATGCGGGTTCCACGCCCGATGCCCAGCTGGCGAGCGGGCTGGAGATCGTCGCGCGCGAGATAGAGACGATGACGCGCCAGATCGCACGGGGTGAACTCGATGCGCTGGCGACGCGGGGACGCTTCCTGGAAAGCCGCTATAGCCAGGGGGACCAGGACGGCGCCCGGTCCGCCCACTGATCCATCGCGCAATCAGCTTGTTAAGATGCGAAATCCCGCGATAGGAGTTGCTCCCAGGGGAGGAGCCATGAAGATCATAGCCATGTTCAAGCGCAAGCCCGGCCTGACGCCCGAGCAGTTCCGCGAATATTACGAGACGCGCCATGCCGTTCTCGGGGTGAAGCTGATGCCGTTCTTCAAGGATTATCGACGCAATTATATCCGCCACGATCTCGGGCCGCAGCGGTCGAGCGCCGAGCCGAACAGCGCCAGCCTGGATTTCGACGTGATCACCGAGATCAGCTTCGCGAACCGGGAGGACTATGAACGGATGCTGCAGGCCCTGTCCGATCCGGTGATCCGGGAGCAGATCGTTGAGGACGAGAAGCAGTTCATGGACCGGGGCGCCACCCTGTCATACGTGGTGGATGAGAGCGTTTCGGTCCTGGGTTAGAGTTTGTCCTCATCAAGCTGAAACAGGGCATGTGCTTCGTCCTGAGTAGCCACTGAGCCCTTCGACTGCATGCCAAGGCAGGCGCTCAGGACAGGCTTCGACTTCGCTCAGCACGAACGGGGTTGGGTATAGTCATCATCAACCTGCCCCTCACGCGAAGGCTTCCTCGCCTTCCAGCTTGGTACGGTGCATGAGCCGGCCGCTCTTGTGGTCATAGGGCATGGCGCGGTGCATGGTCCCGGTATTGTCCCAGATCACCAGGTCGCCCAGTTTCCATTCATGCCGATAGACGAACTGCGGCTGCGTCGCCCATGTGCGCAAGCGAACGAGGAGCGCCTCGCTCTCGGCGATGTCCATGCCGACGACCTGGAGCGCGGTTGAGCCGAGCACCAGGGACTTGCGCCCGGACCGATGCTTCCACACCAGCGGCAGGGTGTTGCGGCCGTGGGACATCCAGTTCTTGAGGAGATCATAGCTGGGCTCGGGATAGACATAGAGCTGCGAGCGCCACATGGCGTGCACCACCTGGAGGCCTTCCAGCGCCGCCTTTTCGTCCTCCGGCAGGTCGTCCCAGGCGGCATAGGTGTTGCAGAATTCGGTCTCGCCGCCCTCCGGCGCCAGCTTGCGGCTGCTCATGATCGAGGCCAGGATCGGCTTGTCCGACATGGTGCCGTCAATATGCCAGAAGAACGCGCCTTTCAGATATTCGGCGAGCGGATTGATGCTTGAATCCATAGTGATTGGATAAACGGAATCGGCATCCTTGCCGCCCTCACCCTGCTCATGGGCGAAGGTGCCCAGCGTATGGGTGAAGGCGATCTGCTCCGCGTCCGTCATGTTGATTTCGCGAAAGGCGAGGACGCCGCGCTCTTCGAGCAAAGCGCGGATCTCCTCCTTGTGCCTGCCGCTCAGCAGATCCGCCTTGTCGGCAATGATTTCCGTACCGATACGGGGGGTCAGGTCGACGGACTTCAGCTTCGACTTCGTCAGCATCGCAATCTCTCCACGACTTATGCCACGGGAGTATGAAACGCGCTTTCGGCTCCCGTGGGGGGCTGCCGGCATGATGCCCAGCAGGCCCGCCGATTACAATTGCCCGCGACCGGTGCCCCCGCTCCCTCAGTCCCAGCGCAGGGGGAGCGAGTCGATCGCGATGATGTTGCCGGCATGGAACTTGACCGGCTTGTCCGGGTCGAGCCGGAACATCGGCAGCCTCTCCAGGAGGAGGGTGTAGATCGTCTGCAGCTCGACCCGCGCCAGGTGCGAGCCGAGGCAGCGGTGGGGACCAGCGCCAAAGGCGATATGGACCTTGTTCTCGCGGTTGAGGTCGAACTTTTCAGGTGTCTCGAATTCGCGCTCGTCGAGGTCGGCGCCAGGCAGATAGATCGCGACCCATTCGCCCGTCTTCAGCGTCCAGCCGGCCAGTTCCGTATCCTTGGCAAGGTGGCGCATCGGGATGGTGAAGGTGTAGCGGCGCAGCAGCTCCTCCGCGGCATCCGGGATCAGCTTGGGATTGGCGCGCAGTTCGGCCTGGAAGCCCGGATTCTGGGCGAGGTGGCGCACGCCGAAGCCGATGCCGTTGATGACGGTGTCCAGCCCCGCGATGAACAGGAGGACCGCATAATCCTCCATCAGTTCCAGCGTCATCGGCTGGCCGTCAATCTCCGTACGCCAGAGCAGGCTGATGATGTCGTCCTTGGGCTCCACACGGCGCGCCTCGATCACCTCCAGCATCGCGTCGGCAACCTTGCGCAACCGCATGCCCTGTTCGGCCATGCCGGTCTCCCGCGGCGCCAGGACTTCGTGCACCATGGCGCGGAACTCCGCCAGCCGCTCGACCGGCAAACCCATCATCTTCAGAAAGACCTGGACGGGAAGCGGTTCGGCGATGGCGGGAATGAAGTCGCAATGGCCCTGGTCGATCACCGCGTCGATCAGCTGGTTTGCCAGCGCGACGATCTCGCCCTTCAGGCCCATGGCGGTCTTGGGCGAGAAGGCGGACTGCAGGGGCGCGCGATATTTGGTGTGCTCCGGCGGATCCATCGTGATCGGGGTGGATTGCGGGATGCGCGGCATGCCGGCGGGCATGGCCGCCATCATTGCCGCCTTCTGCGCGGGCGTGAACATGGAACTGGAAAAGGTCTCATGCTCGCGCGAGACCCGGAAGATCGCCTCATGGCTGGTGGCGATCCAGTGACCGCCGTTGCGGGGCGTCCAGAAAACGGGCGGCGCGTCGCGCAGCAATTCGCGCACGCGCTCATGCGGGTCGGTGAGCAAGGCGGGATCGAGGAACATGTCGAAATCATACACAGCGGCCTCGGGCACATGCGCGGGCCTCTGCATCAGAACGGCAGCATCACTCATTCTCGTCTCTCCGATTCAAGCCCTGCCGACCATGCCACGGCAGAGCGGTCACTGCGACACACAACGGCTCATATTCCAGCCCCTGTATCTGTCAACGATAGCCGGCTAGATATCGCCCATGCGTGCTCCCCATTCCCCCCTCAAGATCAAGCTCCAGATCTATTGCGGCGAGGAAATCGCCATGGGCCCCGGCAAGGCCGATCTGCTCGAGGCGATCATCCGCGAGGGGTCGATTTCGGCGGCCGGGCGGGCGCTCGGCATGAGCTATCGCCGCACCTGGATGCTGGTGGACATGATGAACCGCTGCTGGGACGGGCCACTTGTCGAGACGGCGGCGGGCGGTAGCCATGGCGGCGGGGCGCGCGTGACGGAGCGCGGCCTGGCGATCCTTGGCCATTATCGCGCGATGCAGGCGGCCGCGGCCCAAATGGAACAGGGGGCGCCATGGGCCGCGCTGCAAGCGGCGCTCCGGCAAACGCCCAAGCCGGGTGGCACAGGGCGCTGATCGCCCCCTTGCGCATGGCCGGACAGCCGTTCATTATATTCCTCTGAATATAACGAAGGGGCGTTGACGTGATCCGAACTATTGGCCGGCTCTGGCTGGCCATCCTGCTGTGCCTGGCCGGCCTGGCGGCCCCGGCGGCCGCGCAGCCCGGGGTGCCGCTGGTCCTCGCCGCCGCCAGCCTGCAGGAATCCCTTGAGGCCGTGGCATCGGCATGGGCGGCAAAGGGGCATGCAAAGCCGGTGCTGTCCTTCGCGGCCTCATCGGCACTCGCCCGGCAGGTCGAGGCCGGCGCGCCCGCCGACCTGTTCGTCTCCGCCGATGAAGCCTGGATGGACCATCTGGCGGACAGGCGCCTGATCGTGCCCGCGAGCCGCGCCTCCCTGCTG
>DATJLC010000378.1:0-13619 GCA_035490755.1 Sphingobium sp. | reverse complement strand
GCATCGAACCGATCGCCATCCTGGCGCTCCTCGCCCGCATCGGCACGAGCGATCCGGTCGAGCCGGTGATCGACACAGCGCCGCTGGTCGCAAGCTTTGCCTTCGATCGCTTCGGCCGGGCACCGGCGCGCTTCGACGAGGGCGAGCTGGCCCAGCTCAACCAGAAGATCGTGCACCAGCTGCCCCATGACCGGGTGGCCGATCGCCTGCCGGAAGGCATGGATGCGGCGGGCTGGGACGCGATCCGGCCCAATATCGCGACCGTGGCCGAGGCTGCCGACTGGTGGACGGTGGTGAAGGGGGACATCGCGCTGCCGGACACGCTGCCGGAGGAGGACCGCGCCTATCTCTCCCAGGCGGCCGACATTCTAGCGGGCCTGGCATGGCAGGACGACATCTGGCACGCCCTGACCAATGCGCTGAAGGAAGCCAGCGGGCGCAAGGGCAAGGCCCTGTTCCTGCCGCTGCGCCGGGCACTGACCGGGCGCGACCATGGGCCCGACATGGCGGCCCTGCTACCGCTCATCGGGCGGGAGCGGGCGCTGGTGCGGCTGCGGCGTTGATGAGATAGAATCGTGCGCCTGCGTAGGCAGGAGCCCAGGGCAACAGGGTGTACCGGAAACCCTTGGCTCCTGCTTTCGCAGGAGCACACCACCAGTCCGATCAGGAAATCCTACTTCCCGAACGCGTTCGCTTTCAGCGCCTCGATGATCGCCGAGAAATCCTGCCCGCCATGGCCGGATTCCGCAAAAGCGCGATAGAGCTGCTCGGCGCGGGCCCCCATCGGCACCGAGGCGTCGACCGACTCCGCCGCCTCGATGGCAAGGCCCAGATCCTTCAGCATGAGCGCCGTGGCGAAGCCGCCCTGATAGCCATTGTCGGCCGGGCTCTGCGGTCCAACGCCCGGCACCGGACAATAGCTCGTCATGGACCAGCTCTGGCCGGACGCCTTGGAGGAGATATCGTAGAAGGTCTGGAGGTCGAGGCCGAGCTTCTGCGCCATGGCAAAGGTCTCGCACGTCGCCACCATCGTGGCGCCCAGCAGCATGTTGTTGCAGATCTTGGCCGCCTGCCCCGCGCCGCTCGCGCCGGCATGGATCACCGCCTTGCCCATCGCCGACAGGATCGGCTCGGCGCGCCGGAAGGCATCGTCCGTACCGCCCACCATGAAGGTGAGCGTCCCCGCATTGGCGGCCGCGATGCCGCCCGACACCGGCGCATCGACCATGGCATAGCCGGCCGCCTCGGCCGCCGCCGTCACCTTGCGCGCGGTGGCGACATCGATAGTCGAGCAATCGAGCAGCAGCGCGCCTGCGGGCGCATGGCCGATCACGTCGCCGCCATAGACGCTGTCCACGATCTTGCCGTTGGGCAGCATGGTGACGACCGCCTCGACGTCCTTCACCGCCTCGCGGACATTGGAATAAGGGGTGCAGCCATGCTCCTTGGCCTTGGTCAGAGCCGCTTCGGCAAGGTCGAAGGCATGCACCTCATGGCCTGCCTTGGCGAGGTTCGCGGCCATGCCGCCGCCCATATTGCCAAGCCCGATGATCGCGATCTTCATAGTCTGTCTTCCTTGGGTCTTGCCGTCGAGCTCACAGTTCGAGCGGCGTCCAGGCCAGAGGCCCCCTGAGCGGCTGGAAATAATGGTCGACCATCTCGTCGCTGACTTCCTCGGGCGTCGCCGGGTTCCATGTCGGCGCGAGGTCCTTGTCGATCAAGAGCGCGCGGACGCCTTCGCGGAAGTCCGGCGCGCGGAAGATGCGGTGGACGATGCCGAATTCCAGCCGCATCTCATCGGCGAAATCCTTGATCTTGAGACTCTCGGTCAGCAGCCTGAGCGTGATCTTGCACGACAGCGGCGACTTGGCGCGCAGAGTGGCCAGCGTCTCTTTCGCCCATTCCGAAGTGTGCGCGTCGAGCGCCGCTAGGATGTCCTCGAACCGGTCGGATGCGAAGCAATGATCGATCTGCAGCGAGTCGGCCAGGATTTCGGCCCTGCCGACCGGCTCCGATGCCTCGTTGAGGATCTGTTCCACATCCTCGGGCCGATCGAACAGCTGTTCCTTGACCGCATCCAGCCGGTCGGACGGGATATAGTGGGTCGCAAGCCGCAAGGCGACGCACTCCGCGCCCTTCAGCCTGCCGCCGGTCAGCCCGAGATATTGCGCCAGCCTGCCAGGAAGCCGCGAGAGATAGCGCCCGCCGCCGACGTCCGGAAACAGGCCGATGCCGGTTTCCGGCATCGAAAAGACGGTCTTTTCGGTCGCCACGCGATATTTGCAAGGGCAGGTGATGCCGACCCCGCCGCCCATGGTGATGCCATCCATGAAAGCCACCCCAGGCTTGGGGTAAGTGTACATCAGATGGTTCATCCGATATTCCTGGAAGAAGAAGGCATCGCCCGCCGCGCCATGGCCCTGCGCGCTCTTGGCGATGCCGACGACGTCACCGCCCGCGCAAAAGCCGCGTCCCACCGCATGATCGATCATGATGAGGCGCACGTCGGGGTCTTCCCGCCACGCGACCAGCGCGTTGGTCATCGCCTGCACCATATTGAGGTTCAGCGCATGCAGCGCCTTGGGCCGGTTAAGCCGCAGTCTTCCCACCCTGCCCTCAACATAGGGCAATATTTCGTCCGTCACTTGCATATTCATCTACTTAGCGATCCCAAGAGTTTTTGTCTTCATGCCCCGGTGACAAACCGGCCGGGCGCAGGCTCGATGGGCGACAATCTGCCTTCTCCCACCTTGCGCGCTGGCACCAGCGGATTGCCTTGCTGGGCGGCCAGCCATGCCGCCCATTCCGGCCACCAGGAACCGGGGTGCTTGTCGGCACCTTCCAACCATTTCTGACCCGTTTCGGCTAACTGGTCATTCGTCCAGTAGCCATGCTTGTTGGCGCTGGGCGGATTTATCACGCCGGCATTATGGCCCGAACCGCCCATGATGAACCGCACCGGCCCGCCGAACAGGCGCGCGCCATCATAGACCGCCTCCCAGGCCGACACATGGTCGTCCTTGAGCGCGATCAGGAAGATCGGCGTCGTGACCTTGGTGAGATCCAGCTTTTCGCCGAGCAGCGTCACCGCGCCGGGGTCGCGCAGATGGTTGTTGAGCATCAGCGTCTCGTTATAGGATTCGAGGAACGCTTGCGGAATATGGGACCCGTCCTCGAACCATTGGAGTAGGTCGGAGGGGGGCGCGTCCTTGTCGAGCAGATAATGGCTGACGAAGGATGACCAGATGAGGTCGTTCGCGCGCACCAGCGAGAACAGCTGCTGCAACTCGGTCTTGTCAATATAGCCCTTCTTGCCGAGATGTTTGTTGAGCGCGTCGAAATGCGATTCATGGACGAAGGCGGACCAGTCGCGCATGTCGCTGAAATCGACCATCGCCCCGATCAAGGTGGCGGACCCCACCCGGTCCAGCTCCCCGCGCGCGGCGAGATAGGCCAGCGTGATCGCAATCAGGGTTCCGCCCATGCAGAAGCCGAAGAAATCCATCGACTGCTCGCCCGTCGCGTCGGCCACCGCATTCATCGCCGTCAATATGCCGTCGCGGATATAGTCGTCGAGCGCGCAGTTGCGATGATCCTCGTCGGGATCGACCCAGGAGATGACGAAGACGGTGTGCCCCTGCTCGACCAGCCAGCGGATCAAGCTCGACTTCGGGCGCAGGTCGATCATGTAATATTTGTTCACCAGCGGCGGCACGTAGAGGAGCGGGCGCTTGCGCACCTGGTCCGTTGCCGGGTCGTACTGAATGACCTGCATCAGGTGGTTTTCAAACACCACGCTGCCCGGCGTCGCGGCGATTTCGGTGCCAAGGGCGTAGCTGCCCTCGGTGCGGCGGCGGATGATGCCCCGCCCCTCGCCCAGATCGGAGAGCAGATTGGCAAAGCCGGACACCAGATTGGCGCCGCCCGTTTCGACGGTCCGGCGTACCGCCACCGGATTGGTGGCGACGAAATTGGTGGGAGCGATGGCATTCAGGAACTGTTCCAGCAGGAACTGGGTCATGGCGCGCTTGGGTGGCGGCACATCGCTTGACCCGACAGCGCCGCGCAATTGCCGCGACGCCAGCAGATAGGCTTGCTTGATCTGGCGATAATAGGGGTTCTCTTCCCATTCCTGATCGGAAAAGCGCCGGTCGCCCCGCTCCGGCTTTAGCGCCAGCTTCTCGTCAGCCTTCTCGCCGGACCAGGCGGACAACCAGAGCTTCTGCCACTCGCCCACGGCCTCCATCTGCCGCTTCATCAGGTCGGCGGGATTGCGAGCCATCGCCATGCCGACATCGGCAAGCGTCTGTACCACTTCCAGCGGATCATATTTGCGGTTGGGCTGGAGCTTGGGCGGCCGCTGAGCCAGGTTTTCCATGGCTGCGCTCAGCTTTTGCAGCGCACTCGTCCATTCGCCCGCGAAAATATCGGTGGGGGCAGGCGTAGCTTTGTCGCTGGTCGGCTCCGTCATCTCGATGCTCCCCGCTGCGGAAACTAACAGCCTATCTGATCAAGTCCCGGCCAACGATCATGCGCATGACCTCATTGGTGCCCTCCAGGATGCGGTGGACGCGCAGGTCGCGCCAGAAGCGCTCGATCGGATAGTCCCTCAGATAGCCATAGCCGCCGAACATCTGCAACGCGCGGTCGACGATGGAGGAGCCATTGTCGGACGCCAGCTTCTTGGCCATGGCCGAAAAGCGCGACTTGTCCGGCTCGCCCGCCGACACCTTGGCCGCGGCGAGGTAGAGGAGCGCGCGCGCCGACTCCAGGTCGATCGCCATGTCGGCGAGGGTGAACTGCGTGTTCTGGAATTCGGCGATGGACTTGCCGAACTGGCTGCGGTCCTTGACGTACTGGACCGCCTCGTCAAGGCAGCGCTGCGCGCCGCCCAGCGAGCAGGCGCCGATGTTGATGCGTCCGCCGTCAAGGCCGGCCATGGCGAACTTGAAGCCGTCACCCTCATTGCCGACGCGGTTCGCGACCGGCACCTTCACATTGTCGAAGATCACCTGCGCTGTCGGCGAGGCGTTCCAGCCCAGCTTCTTCTCCGGCGCGCCAAAAGACAGCCCCGGCATGTCCTTCTCGACGACGATGCAGCTGATGCCCTTGGCGCTGGCGTCGCCCGTGCGGACCATGACGACATAGATGTCATTCACGCCGCCGCCGGAGATGAACTGCTTGGTGCCGTTCAGCACATAGTGGTCGCCCTCGAGCCTGGCCGTGGTCTTGAGCGCGGCCGCGTCCGAGCCGGAGCCCGGCTCGGTCAGGCAGTAGCTGGCGATCTTCTCCATCGTGACCAGCTGGGGCAGGTAGCGCTGCTTGAGGTCATCGCTGCCGAAGCTGTCGATCATCCAGGCGCACATATTGTGGATGGAGATGTAGGCGCTGGTCGCGGGGCAGCCATAAGCCATCGCTTCCATGATGAGCGCCGCCTCGAGACGGCCAAGCCCCGTGCCCCCGCTCGCCTCCGACACATAGATCGCGCCAAAGCCGAGTTCGCCCGCCGCCTTCCACACATCAACGGGATAATGATGCTTTTCATCCCACTCGGCCGCGAACGGCGTGATGGTGTCGGCGGTGAACCGGCGGGCCATCTCCTGGATGGCCAGCTGGTCCTCGGTCAGGGCGAACTGGTGCGTCATTCTGACCTCTCCTCACCCCATCGTCGGAATGACGAAGGCATTGCTGCCGTCGGGCGAACCGTCCGGCCAGCGCTGCGTCACGGTCTTGACCTTGGTCCAGAAGCGCACGCCTTCCATGCCGTGCTGGTTGTGGTCGCCATAGGCCGAACGCTTCCAGCCGCCGAAGCTGTGATAGGCGACCGGCACCGGGATCGGCACGTTGATGCCGACCATGCCGACCTGGATACGCTGGACATATTCGCGCGCGGCGTGGCCGTTGCGCGTGAACAGGCAGACGCCGTTGCCATATTGATGCTTGGTCGGCAGGCTGATCGCGGTTTCGAAATCGGGCGCGCGCACGATCTGGAGCACGGGGCCGAAAATCTCTTCCTTGTAGCTGGCCATGTCGGTGGTCACGCGATCGAGCAGCGTGGGGCCGATGAAGAAGCCTTCCTCATGCCCCTGCAACTTGAAGCCGCGCCCGTCGACGACCAGTTCCGAACCCTCATCGATCGCGGTCTGGATCCAGTTTTCGATCTTCTGCTTGTGGGCGGCCGTCACGACCGGGCCGTAATGCGCCTCGGCATCGGTGGAGACGCCGACGCGCAGCGCCTCGATCGCGGGGATGAGCTTGGCCTTCAGCCGCTCGGCGGTGTCATCGCCGACCGGAACCACGACCGGCAGCGCCATGCAGCGCTCGCCCGCCGAACCAAAGGCCGCGCCGCACAGATCATTGACGACCTGGTCGAGGTCGGCGTCGGGCATGACGATGCCATGGTTCTTGGCGCCGCCCATGGCCTGCACGCGCTTGCCGGCCGCGACACCGCGGCTGTAGACATATTGGGCGATGTCGGACGAGCCGACAAAGCTGACCGCGCCGATCGCGGGATGATCGAGGATGGCGTCCACCATTTCCTTGTCGCCATGGACGACCTGGAAAATGCCCTCCGGCAGCCCCGCCTCCAGGAACAGCTCGCCCAGGCGCACCGGCACCGACGGATCGCGCTCCGACGGCTTCATGATGAAGGCATTGCCGGTCGCGATGGCGGGCGCCGCCATCCACAGCGGGATCATGCCCGGGAAGTTGAACGGGCTGATGCCGGCGCCGATGCCGATCGGCTGGCGCATCGAATAGACGTCAATGCCGGGGCCGGCGCCCTGAGTGTACTCGCCCTTGAGCAGGTGGGGGACGCCGCACATGAACTCGACGACCTCAAGGCCGCGCTGGATGTCGCCCTTGGAGTCGGCGATGACCTTGCCATGTTCGGACGAGAGCATGTGCGCCAGCTCGTCCATGTGCTTCTCGACGAGCGCCTTGAAGTTGAACATGACGCGCGCGCGGCGCTGCGGGTTGGTCGCCGCCCAGCCGGGCTGCGCTTTTTGCGCGGCGGCAACGGCGATATCGAGGACGTCCTGGCCGCCCAGGGCAACCTTGGCCTGCACGCCGCCACTATTGGGGTCGAACACGTCGCCGGTGCGGGCGGAAGCCACTTTGACGCCGCCGCTCAGAAAATGATCAATTTGCCGCATGGGGCCCTCTCTGAATTGGAATCTGTCCGCCGCCTTAATCCCAAGCTTCTTGCAGATATAGAGGATTTGTTGCAAATCGGGCCTGCAAAAATGCAGGGGCAGCGATGCATTGGGATGATCTGCGCTATTTCCTTGCAGTTGAACGCAATCGCACTCTGAGCAGGGCGGCGGCAAGGCTGGGCGTCGACGCAACCACGGTAGGCCGGCGCATCGAGAGACTCGGCCAGGATCTGAACGCCACCTTGTTCGAGGTCGGCCCCTTCGGCCACAGCCTGACCCTCGCGGGCGAAAAGCTGCTGCAGCATGCCGAGGAGGTGGAGCGCTCGGTCCTCGCGGCGAGCGGCGATGTCACCGGCGAGAGCAGCAGGCTGGCGGGAACGGTGCGGATCAGCCTGTCAGAGGGGCTCGCCAACTGGATCTTCACGCCCAATCTTCCCAGCTTCCAGGCGCGCCATCCAGGCATCATGCTGGAGATCGCCACCACCAACGGCTTTCTCAATCCGTCCAAGCGCGAGGCGGACATGGCGGTGATGCTGGCGCGCCCGACCCATGGCGCGCTCATCACCCAGAAGCTGACCGACTACCGGCTCGGCCTGTTCGCCTCGCAGGGCTATATCGCGGCCCATGGCATGGTGGAGGATCTTGCCGACCTGCGCCAGCGCACCCTGATCGGCTATATTCCGGACCTGATCTATGCGGACGAGCTGCGCTATCTCGAGGAGATCGACCCGGCGTTGAAACCGCGCCTCACCAGCTCCAGCATCAACATGCAGCACGCCATGACCAAGGCGGGCCTGGGAGTAGCGGTCCTGCCCCTCTTCATGGGGATGAGCGATCCCGGCATGGTGCCGCTGCTGCCCGACCTCAGGATCAACGGCTCGTACTGGATCGTCGTCCATGCCGACCTGCGGCACGTGGCGCGGGTGAATGCGGTGATCGAATGGCTGCGTGCGGTCGCAAGCGATGTGGACGACCAGAAGCGCTAACGCAGGCCCAGATATTTATGCGCCTGCAGCGACAAGCGCCAGCGCGGCCGGGCCAGCGCGAAATCGACCGCTGCCGCCATGGCGTCGCGATTGGCCTCGTCCGAGCCGCAATCCATGGGCTGGACCAGCCGGTGCCCGAATGCCCATTGGTCGAGTAGGTCGGGGTCGATGCCCTGCTGCGGCCAGACCAGCTTGAGCTCGTCGCCGCTGCGCTGGACCACTTCGCTGCCCGCCTTGGGACTGATGCACACCCAGTCGATGCCGGGATGGGCGGCGATCGTGCCATTGCTTTCCATCGCCACCATGAAGCCGCGCGCATGCAGCGCGTCGATCAGGGCGTCGTCAATCTGGAGCATCGGCTCGCCGCCGGTGAGGACGACGAACCTGCCATCCCTCACGGAACCCCACATCGCATCCACCTTGGCGGCGAGGCTGTCGGCATCGGCAAAGCGGCCGCCGCCGTCGCCGTCGATGCCCACGAAATCGGTATCGCAGAACCGGCAGATCGCGCGCGCGCGGTCCTCCTCGCGCCCCGACCAGAGATTGCAGCCGGCGAACCGCACGAACACCGCCCGGCGCCCCGATTGCACGCCCTCCCCCTGGAGGGTCAGGAACATCTCCTTCACCGCGTAGCTCATCGGCCGGTGTCCGGGACATTGGCGTAGCGGGTCGGGTCGAGCAGGCCAGCCTCCACAAAGCCCCGCGCGCGCAGGCGGCAGCTGTCGCACTGGCCGCAATGCAGATCGCCCGGCGCGGGATCATAGCAGGACCAGCTGAGCCCGGCATCGAGACCGAGACGGCTAGCTTCGGCGGCGATCTCGGCCTTGGTCATATGCTGGAGCGGGGCGCGAATGCGGACCGGGCGCCCCTCCACCCCGTCGCGCGTCGCCAGCGCCGCCATCGCCTCAAAGGCGGCGATGAAGTCCGGCCGGCAATCGGGATAACCCGAATAATCCAGCGCGTTGACGCCGATATAGATGTCGCGCGCGCCGCAGACCTCGGCCAGCCCCAGCGTTAACGACAGGAAGATGGTGTTGCGGGCCGGCACATAGGTGACGGGGATGCCCGGCTGCAGCCCCGCCTTGGGCACGGCGATGTCGGCGGTGAGAGCGGAGCCGCCAAAGGCGGTCAGGTCGAGCTTCAGCTCGACATGCCGCGTCACGCCGAGCGCCTCGCCGATCGCCCGCGCCCGTTCCAGTTCAATCCGGTGGCGCTGGCCGTAATCGATGGTGAGCGCGACAAGGCTATGGCCCGCTTCGCGCGCATGGGCGGCGGCGACCATCGAATCGAGGCCGCCCGAGATCAGGACGACGGCCGGTGTGGATGAGGATGCGGTCATGGGCGCCCGCTAGACTATTTGCGGCGGTCGCGCCACAATCACGCCACCTGCCGGTTCAGGCGTGCTCCAGCGTGCACTGCAGCGGATGCTGGTTCTGGCGCGCGAAGTCCATCACCTGGTTCACCTTGGTCTCGGCGACTTCATAGCTGAACACGCCGCACACCCCGACGCCGCGCTGGTGGACATGCAGCATGACCCGCGTCGCCTCCTCCATGTCCATGCGAAAGAATCGCTGCAGGACATGGACCACGAACTCCATCGGCGTGTAATCGTCGTTCAGCATCAACACCTTGTAGGGTGTCGGCTTCTTGACGCGGGCGCGCGTGCGAGTCGCGATTCCGAGACCCGGCCCACCCGGACCTTCCTCGTCTCGACGGCCTGCCATGCCGTAGATAATCGCATTGTCGCTGTTCATGATGCGACAGAATATGGCAATCCGGAGCGGCAAGGCAAGAGGTGTCTGCAACCGGCGGCCCCGCGCCGCCTTCCCTTCCGGACGCAATGAGGGGGCGGACTTCTGCGAGCCGCCCCCCGATCTTGCTTATGCGTTCAGCCAGTCGTTTGTGGCCATGAAATCAGGCAGCAAGCGACTTGAATTTGTCGGAAACCACGGCGACGCGGCTGCTGATCGGCTGAGCGATCTCACCGGCGAGCTTGAGCATGGCTTCGCTCGTCCGGGCCGATTCCGACGCGATCGCGTCGAAGGTGGACGTCATCAGATCGCTCTGCAGCTGGAGGAACTCAGCCGGCGACTTCACCGAGGCAAAGCCCTTGAATGTGGCGCTGGTCTTCTCGAAGGAAAGACGGCCATATTCCGCGGCGCTCTGGCTGATGCTCTCAAAGCCCTTGGCGGCGATTTTCGACGATTCCACGACGGCTTCGAGATTGCCCTTGGTGAGATCACCAATCTCTTCCATCGCCTTGGAGGACTTCTCCATGGCGGCCCTGGCCTTGTCATTCATGTCGGCCAGCAGGGACTGGACGCGGGTCTTGGTGTCTTCAGCAAACTTCTTGGTGGTCTCGATAGCTTCATTCATAATCTGATTTCCTTCCAGGAGTTCCGGGGTGCGCCAGAGGGCGACCGATTCGATCGCAGCGGCAAAGGGTTCCGCCACGACCGGCTGCGACGGTGTTGACGGTATAGAAGGCGTTGATTGAACAGGAATACTGACTGGTCCAGCGGCAACGGGCGGCACCTCGGCGGACGCCGGTTCAACCGGAGCGATCTCTTCCGCGGCTGCTTCGACCTCCAGCACCGGGATGGCGCTCGGCTCAGGTTCAGCAATAACGGGTTCCGGCCTTGGCTTGGCTGTTTCCGGCTGCGCCTCGGGCTCTGCCGCTTCCGCAGGCATGGCCTTCACGTCCGGCGTCGCCGGCTTTGCTGACATTGGCTTACGCGTAGAGGACTTGGGTGGCCTCGCCATGAGTATCCCTTCCCGTTATGCTGCAATGCACAATATGCACTTGGGCGAGGGATTGCAAGCTCTTTTTTTGCAGTGCAACATAGATCAATATATTGCTTAGTGCCGGGCCGGCCGCTGTTCAGCGCATCAGGACATAGCGGCCCGGCGCGTCCTCGATCGCGGAAAGCTTTCCTTTTCCCGGGTTGCGCGCCTCCTCTACCGGCACCTTTGCGGGAGCCAAGGCATCGATCCAGGCAATCCAGTGCGGCCACCAGCTACCCTTGGTTTCCGTTGCCCGGGCGCGAAATGCCTCCAGACTGGGCACATCTTCATCACAGGTCCAATATTGATATTTCTGCTTGGCTGGCGGATTTACGACGCCTGCGATATGGCCCGAGCCCGCCAGCAGGAACCGCTTCGGACCGGAGAAATGGTGCATCGATTTCCAGACGCTTTGCGGCGGCGCGATATGGTCCTCGATACCCGCCTGGATATAACAGGGCACCGTAACTTTGCGCAGGTCTAGCGGCGTGCCCTCAATAGCCAGGCTCTCGGGCTGGACCAGCCGGTTGTCACGGTAGAGATCCGACAGATAGGCGCGGAGCCACTTGGCCGGAAGATTCGTCGAATCGCCGTTCCAGTAGAGCAGATCGAATGGCGCATAATTCTCGGCCAGCAGGTAGTTGTTGACGACATAGGCCCAGATCAGGTCATTGCCGCGCAACAGGTTGAACGTGGCGGCCAGGTAGCGTCCGTCGAGATAGCCATTGGTCGTCAGCCGGTCGATAAGCTGGATCTGCTGATCGTCAACCAGCAGGCCCAGTTCGCCGGCATCGGCAAAGTCGACCTGCGCGGTGAAGAAGGTTGCGCTCTTGACGATGTCCTGGCGGCCGCGGGCGGCGAGCCATGCCAGCGAGGCGGCGAGGCTTGTGCCGGCGACGCAATAGCCGATGGTGTGTACCGAGTCGACTTCGAGAAGCTCGCGGACCGTATCGATCGCTTGCACTTGTCCGCGCACGACATAATCGTCCCAGACCGTGTCGGCCATGGCGGCATCGGCGGACTTCCACGACACCATGAACACCGTCAGGCCCTGATCCACCGCCCACTTCACGAAGCTCTTCTCGGGAGAGAGATCGAGAATGTAGTAGCGATTGATCCAGGGCGGGAAGATCACCAGCGGAGTCTCATAGACCTGCTCTGTCGCCGGGCTGTACTGGATCAGCTGAAAGAGCGGCGTTTCCGCGACCACTTTGCCGGGTGTCACGGCGATATTCTCGCCGACCTTGAAGGCATTGATGTCCGTCTGGCTGAGCTGGCCACGGTCGATGTCGCCTAGCATGCGCTCGAGGCCAATCAGCAGATTTTGGCCATTGGTCTCGATCGTGCGCTGCACCACCTGGGGATTCGTCATGGGAAAGTTCGACGGGCTGGCCGCGTCGAGCACATTGCGCGTCGCGAAACGGAGCTGCTCCTTTTGCCGGGTATCGAGACCATCGACGCTGTCGGCCATACGCATCAGCGCGTCGCACATGAGAAGGTAGGTCTGCCGGATCAGCGAGTAGACCGGATTGTCATGCCATCGCGGATCAGCGAAGCGCTTGTCCTTTGGCGACTCCTTGGCAATCGCCGCCGCAGCCCCCTCGCCGGTGAGCATGGATTGCCACAGCTCAAGGCTCTTGAACCCGCTGTCGGCCTGGATTTCCGCGATCTTGTCGAGCGTCGCGTTGAGGCTTTCGGTTCCCGCGTTCTGCTCGCCAGCCAGCGCCGCACCGCGTTCCAGCAGCAGTTGCTGGGCCTGGCCCAGAATGCGCGTCCAGTGCTGCAACTGTTCGAGCGTCGGCATGCCTGAAACGGCGCCTCCCGCTGCATTGGTATCGCGGTCGTCTTCCGTCAACATATACTTAGGCCCTGCTTTCGCTGGAACGCCTCGTGCGGCGAGTATATAGCCATAGCGTCGGCGGATCATGCAATGCCTTTAATCCGGAATTGCCACGTCCACCGTAAATGGCGCCGCAAGGCGCATTCGCTCATGGAAGCCATGGCTTCCCAACTGAAAGCATGAGGTCAATGTCCGAAGAATTCTACCGCATCAAGCGCCTGCCTCCCTATGTCATCTCCGAGGTGAACAGCATGCGGGCGGCGGCACGAGCGGCGGGCGAGGACATCATTGACCTTGGCATGGGCAATCCCGACCTGCCGCCGCCCGAGCATGTCATTGAGAAGCTGTGCGAGGTGGCCCGCAAGCCCAACGCTCATGGCTATTCGCAATCGAAGGGCATTCCGGGGCTGCGCCGGGCACAGGCGAACTATTATGGCCGGCGCTTCGGGGTCGAGCTTGATCCGGAGACGGAAGTTGTCGTGACCATGGGCTCCAAGGAGGGCCTGTCCAGCCTGGCGACCGCGATCACGGCGCCGGGCGATGTGGTGCTGGCCCCCAATCCCAGCTACCCCATCCACACTTTCGGCTTCATCATTGCGGGCGCCACGATCCGCTCGGTGCCGACGACGCCGGACGAGCAGTACTGGCGGGCCCTGGACCGGGCGATGGCCTTCACCGTGCCGCGCCCCTCGATCCTGATCGTCAACTATCCGTCGAACCCGACGGCGGAGACGGTGGACCTGGCCTTCTACGAGCGGCTGGTCGCCTGGGCGAAGGAGAACAAGGTCTGGGTCCTGTCGGACCTCGCCTATTCGGAGCTCTACTACGACGGCAACCCGACCGTCTCGATCCTGC
>DATJLC010000377.1:0-7304 GCA_035490755.1 Sphingobium sp. | reverse complement strand
GGGCTGAAGCGGAGCGAGCTGGGAACGGCGCCGCGGCATCCGAAGAGATTGCGCGGGCGCAACTGAGCGATGCCGAGTTCAAAGCGCAATTGACCCAGATCGTGCCGCACCTGCGCGCCTTTGGCCGCTCGCTGTCCGGCAATCGCGACACCGCCGACGACCTGGTGCAGGAAACGCTGCTCAAGGCCTGGGCGGCGCGCAAGCGCTTCCAGGCCGGAACCAACATGCGGGCCTGGACCTTCATCATCCTGCGCAACCATTATCTCTCGCAGGTCCGGCGCAACCGGTTCCGGGGCGAATGGGACGAGTTGACCGCCGACCGCGTGCTGGCCGCGCCCGCCAGCCAGGACAGGCACATCGACCTCACCGACCTGCAACGGGCGTTACAGGAACTGCCGCAGGCGCAGCGGGAAGCGCTCATTCTCGTGGGCGCTGGCGGCTTTGCCTATGAGGAAGCCGCCGAGATCTGCGGCGTTGCGGTCGGCACGATCAAGAGCCGGGTGGCGCGCGGCCGCACTGCGCTCGAATCTATTCTGGACCAGGGCAGCCTGCCGCCACGATCGGCGCATCTGTCCGGCGGCGAGGGCGCATTGTCGGAGATCATGGACGAGGTGGACCGGATCAGCGACGGCCGATAGTCCAGCGCTGGCGGGTCAGCCTTCGACGCGCCGGTTTGCCCGATCGAGTTCAACCAGCAGGTCGGCAAAGTCATGCGCGGCCCGGCAGGGATTGAAGGCACGGCGCAATGCCATGCCGACACCATCCGTACGCTCCGGCGCTGGCACGTGGTACCCCGTGGACGGCGCGGTCGAGATGGTGTTACCCGCTTGACTGTTGCGATAGTCGCTCATGCGGGCGATAACGACAAGGATACACCAAAGTTGCAGTCAAACCGCCCCATGCGACAAATGGTTCGGATCATTCCATGGAATTAAAGGCGCGCGACTGGTCCGAGGCGGTGCGGCGCGCTTCGGCTTTCAGCCCCTTTCTCGCGCGGCAGCTCGATCTGTTTCCAGCTATCGCGGATGCCCTTGGCGTCGGCCAGCTCGATGCGGCCTGGGCCGCGGCGGAGGCTGTGGCGGACCCGGGCGAAAGCGTTGCCAGGGCGCTGCGCCGGGAGCGGCATGCCCGTGCGGCGGTCGTCGCGATCGCCGATCTGGCGGGTGCCTGGCCACTGGAAGAGGTGACAGCGCGCCTCTCCGCCTTTGCCGACAGCGCCGCGGAACGGGCCATCGCGGCGGCCTTCGCGGAGCGCTATCCCGGCGAGCCGGTGCGCGGTTTTGCGCTGCTGGCGCTCGGCAAGCATGGCAGCGGCGAGCTGAACTACAGCTCGGACATCGACCCCATCCTGCTGTTCGATCCCGACACTTTGCCGCATGGCGCGCGCGAGGAACCGATCGATGCCGCCGTCCGGCTGGCCCGGCGGGTGGTGGCGCTGCTCAGCGAGCGCGATGCCGACGGCTATGTGTTCCGCGTCGACCTGAGGCTCCGCCCCTCGCCGGATGCGACGCCGATCATCCTGCCGGCCGAGGCGGCGATCAGCTATTATGAATCGACGGCGGCGGGCTGGGAGCAGGCCGCCTTCATCCGCGCCCGGGCCGCCGCCGGAGACATCAGGCTGGGGCAGATGTTCCTCACCGCCATCCGCCCGTTCGTCTGGCGCCGTTCGCTCGATTTCGGCGCGATCGCCGCCATCACCGACATCACCCGCCGCATCCGCGACCATTATGCGCAAGGGCAGCGGCTGGGCCCCGGCTATGATCTCAAGCGCGGGCGCGGCGGCATCCGCGAGGTCGAATTTTTCGCGCAGGTCCACCAGCTGATCCACGGCGGCCGCGACCCGGCGCTGCGCGCGCCCGCCACGCTCGACGCGCTGTCGGCCCTGGCCAATGCCGGCATCATCGAGGCCGAAGCGGCGGCGACGCTCGGCCGGGCCTATCGGTGGCTGCGGACGGTCGAGCACAGGCTGCAGATGGTCGACGACCGCCAGACGCATAGCCTGCCGGCTTCGCCCGAAAGCCTTGACGGCGCCGCCGGCCTGACGGGGCTGGACGACGGCGCTGCGCTGATCGCCAGCCTCGATCCCCATGTCGGCGCAGTGGCGGCCATCTGGGACCGGTTCGCCGACAGCGCGGGCATAAATGGCCAACACCTGGCGGTGCATGCCGAGAGCCTTTCGGCGCAGCTTGCTGACATGGGCTTTGCCGACCCCGCGCCCGCCGCCGCGCGCATCGCCGAGTGGCGCGACGGATCGGCGCGGACGCTGCGCTCGCCGGCGGCGCGTGCGGCACTCGAAGACATGCTGCCGGAGATGATGCGGGCCATCGCGCAGGCGCCCGATCCATCGGCGACGATCCTGAGGCTCGATGCGCTGCTGCGCGGCCTGCCCAGCGCCATCAATATCTTTCGCCTGCTGTCCGCCCGTCCCGGCCTCGCCCAGATACTGGTCGAGATATTGAGCCACGCCCCCGCGCTGGCCGACGCGCTCGGCCGGCGAGCTTCTTTGCTCGACGGACTCATCGATGCCAGCGCCTTCGACCCCATGCCCCCGGTTCCCGGCCTGATCGCGGATTTTTCGCATCAGGAGGCGGGCGGAACCTATGAGGAGCTGCTCGATACGGTTCGGCAGAAGGTGGGCGACCGCCGTTTTGCCACCGGCGTCCAGCTGCTGCGCAGCGCCAGCGATCCGATCGATGCAGCCGCCGGCTATTGCCGCATAGCTGAGGCGGCGATCCATGTTCTCGCCAAGGCCACGATCGCGGAATTCGAGGCGGTCCATGGCCGCGTGCCGGGCGGGGAGCTTGTCATCCTGGCATTAGGGCGGCTGGGCGGCGGTCTTCTCACCCACGCCTCCGACCTCGACCTCATCTACCTGTTCACAGGCGATTTCGCGACCGAGTCCGACGGGCGCAAGCCGATCGGCGCGACCCAATATTTCAACCGCCTGGCGCAGCGGGTCAGCAACGCCTTGTCGGTATCGACCGCCGCCGGCCCGCTCTACGAGGTCGACACCCGCCTGCGGCCATCGGGCGCGCAAGGGCTGCTCGCGGTCAGCCTCGACAGCTTCGCGCGCTATCAGGCGGAATCGGCCTGGGCATGGGAGCATCTCGCTTTGACGCGCGCGCGGCCGATCTTTGGGTCGGACGGCGCGCGCGCCGCGATCAGCGCGATCATCGGAGAGACGCTCCATGCGCCGCGCGACATCGACGCGCTCGCCCGCGCGGCGGTGGCGATGCGCGCTGACATCGCCAAGCACAAGCCGCCCCGTGGCGCGCTCGACGTCAAGCTCTTCGCGGGCGGTCTCATCGACCTCGAGTTCCTGATCCACGTGACGCAGTTCCGGCGCGGCACCGGATTTGCGCCGGACCTGCGCGACGCGATCGACACGCTGGTCGCGGCAGGCGCGCTGGAGGCGCATATCCGGCCCGCGCATGATCTGCTGACCCGCTATCTGGTGGTCTCGCGCCTGGTTTCACCGGGCGCCGACCTGCCAGCCGAGGAAACCCGGCAGTTGGTGGCATCGGCCTGCGGGGCCGCCGACTGGCAGGAGCTGCTTGCCAGAATCGATGCCGCCCGGCAGAGCATCGGCGCGGCCTGGGGGGCCATTGCAACAGCTTTTGGTGGAGAAATGAGCGATGCTGACCAACGGTGACAGCGTACCTGACCTGACGCTGACCGACGCGAACGGCGCGCCTCTGTCCCTTGCCGGCTTTCGCGGCAGGCCCTTCGTCGTCTATTTCTACCCCAAGGCGGATACGCCCGGCTGCACCAACGAGGCGATCGATTTCACGGCGCTGAATGGCGAGTTCGAAGCCATCGGCGTGCCGGTGATCGGCGTGTCCAAGGATGCCCCCGCCAAGCTCGCCCGGTTTGCGCAGAAGCATGGCCTCGGTGTCACCCTTGCCTCCGACGGCGACGGCGCGGCCTGCGAGGCATTCGGCACCTGGGTCGAGAAGAAGCTCTATGGCCGCGAATATATGGGCATTGCCCGCGCGACCTTCCTTTTCGACGCCGACGGCAAGGTGGCGCGCGTCTGGCCTGCCGTGAAGGTCAAGGGCCATGCCGCCGAGGTGCTGGAAGCGGCGCGCGCGCTTGGCTGACACCGTCGCCCGGGCGTGCCTGGCCGTCCTGTGCGCCGCCGATCCCCGCGAAAAGGTCGCCGCCGCGCGCCGGGCCGCGCGCGACTGGCGGCTGGGCCGGCTGCGCTACGAGTTCGACGCCGCGATGCCGGACCGGCCGGCCCGGCCTGCCGAGCCCGAGCTGCGCCTGCCCCGCGACATGCCCAAGCGCGGCAGCGCCGGCTCGCCGCGCAGCCGAATCGCGCTCATCCACGCGCTGGCGCATATCGAATTTTCCGCGATCGACCTCGCCTTCGATCTGGTCGGCCGTTTCGGCGCAGGGCTGCCGCGCGCCTTTGTCGACGACTGGATGCGCGTGGGCGCCGAGGAGGCGATGCATTTCGCGCTGCTCGGCCGCCGGCTGCGCGCGCTCGACAGCCATTATGGCGCGCTGCCCGCCCATGACGGGCTATGGGATGCCGCCCATGTGACGCGGAATGATCTGACCGCGCGTCTGGCGGTGGTGCCGATGGTGCTGGAAGCGCGCGGCCTAGACGTCACGCCGCAGACGATCGAGCGGCTTGAACGCGCCGGCGACATGCTGTCGGTCCGTATCCTCCAGCGCATTCTCGATGACGAAATAAGACATGTCGAAGCGGGCACCCGGTGGTTCAAATATGCGGTGAATCTACAAGGTCTCGATCCCGCCAAAACCTATCAAGACCTTGTTTCCCGTTATTTCCGCGGGGCCGTTAAGCCACCGTTCAACGACTCGGCGCGTCGACAGGCCGGTTTGACGCGCGAATTCTACGTGCCCCTTGCGAATTAACCCCTTGTTCTGTGAACAGTGTGATCAACAGCACAACGAAGGCTGAACGGGGATAGTCCCGCGCAGAACGGGGCTACAAGAAGTCAGGGATCGCATGACCTTTCCGAATGATGAAAACCGTTTGGCAGCCTTTGGACGGGCCGTTATCCTTGTACTCGCGGGCGCTCTGCTGATCGGCTCGACCGCCGCGCAGGCCGCACCGGCGAGCGATGCGCAGTTCGCGTCCCTCTTCAGCGCATGGCAGAAGCTTGATGGCCCCGGCGCCGCGCAGACCAAGGTCGCCGCCATCCCGTCGCGCAAGCCCGTCGATGAAGTGAGCTTCACCAGCAATTTCGGCGTCCGCAACGATCCCTTCAACGGCCGCCATCGCATGCACCAGGGCGTCGACATTCCCGGCGCGATCGGCACCCCCGTCTACGCGACCGCCGACGGCATCGTCTCCCGCGCCGGCTGGGTCGGCGGCTATGGCAATCTCGTCGAGGTCAGCCATGGCAATGGCCTCCAGACCCGTTACGGCCATCTTTCCAAGCTGATCGCCGAACCCAATCAGCGCGTCGTGCGCGGCCAGTTGATCGGCCTGATGGGCTCGACCGGCCGCTCGACCGGCAGTCACCTGCATTATGAGGTGCGGATCGCGGGCGCGGCGGTCAATCCCGTGCCCTATCTCGAAGGCACCAATTACGAGCTGGCGCTCAACGCCGCCCGGAGCCGGATCGCGATGGGCGGTCCCGAGGCGCGCCGCCGCTCCGACAACGACCAGTAAGTCTCTCGCTTCGCCCGACGTTGGGCCGCCCGGCACTTGCCCGGCTAAGCCTTCCTGCCTATCTTGGCGGACATGAACCCACCCTCCAATACTCTGTCGCTGTCTCCGTCGGCCGCCGCCCGCGTCGCCCATATCGCCGCGCGCCAGGGCAAGCCGCCGATCCTGCGGCTTTCCGTCGAAGGCGGCGGCTGTTCCGGCTTTCAATATCGGTTCGGGCTGGATGAGGCTGTCGACGCCGACGATCTCGCGGTCGAGCAGGATGGCGTCACCCTGGTCGTCGATGCGATGAGCCTCGACCTGGTGCGCGGCGGAACGATCGACTATGTCGAAAATCTGGGCGGCGCGGCCTTCCGGGTCGAGAATCCCAACGCCACCGCCGGGTGCGGCTGCGGCTCCAGCTTTTCCGTCTGATCCGATCCCTTGCGCATCGCCAGCTTCAACATCAACGGCATCAAGGCGCGCCTGCCGCGCCTGATCGAATGGCTGGAGGAAACCCGGCCCGACGTCGCCTGCCTGCAGGAGATCAAGACGGCGGATGAAGGCTTTCCCGCCGATATCCTGGAAAAGGCGGGCTATGGCTCGGTATGGCACGGGCAGAAAGGCTTTAACGGCGTCGCCATCCTCGCGCGCGGCAGTGTTCCGGTCGAGGTCGGGCGCGGCCTCGACGGCGAGCCGGAGGACGAACATAGCCGCTATCTGGAGGCGGACGTCGATGGCATCAGGATCGCGTGCATCTACCTGCCCAATGGCAATCCCCAGCCCGGCCCGAAATTCGACTACAAGCTGCGCTGGATGCAGCGCCTGCGCGCGCGGGCGGCTGAGATCTGGGCGAGCGAGGTGCCGGCGGTGCTGGCCGGCGACTATAACGTCATCCCGCACGACCGCGATGTCTGGTCGCCGCGCGCCATGGCCTCGGACGCGCTGATGCAGCCGGAGAGCCGCGCCGCCTATCGCGCGCTCCTGGGCGATGGCTGGACGGATGCGCTGGCGACGCGGCACCCGGGCGGCGGCATGTGGACCTTCTGGGATTATCAGGCCGGCGCCTGGCAGCGCGACATGGGCTTTCGCATCGACCATCTGCTGCTGTCGCCGGCGGCCGCGGACCGGCTGGTCGACGCCCAGGTCGACCGCGCCTTTCGCGGCCGGGAGAAGGCGAGCGACCATGCGCCGGTCTGGATAGAATTGCGCGCCGCCTGACGGCGGTTCTCAGCTGTTCCCATTATTTACGTAAACATGGCCCTTTTCGATCAGAACGGAACGTCGTCGTTCAGATCATCGTCAAAGGCGGGCGGGGGCGAGGAGCGGCCGCCGGAGCGGCTGCCGCCCGAACCGCCGCCAAAATCATTGCCGTAGGAATCGCCGGACGAGGAGCCCCAGTCGCTGCCGCCGCCGGACCGGGCGCCGCCACCACCGCCGCCGCCCTGCTGGCCGTCGAGCATGACGAGTTTCGCGTCAAAGCCCTGCAGGACGACCTCGGTCGTATAGCGGTCCTGCCCCGATTGATCCTGCCATTTGCGGGTCCTGAGCTGGCCCTCGATATAGACCTTCGAGCCCTTGCGCAGATAGCGTTCCGCGACCCCGACCAGCCCTTCGCTGAAGATCGCGACATTGTGCCACTCGGTGCGCTCCTTGCGCTCGCCGGTGTTGCGGTCCT
>DATJLC010000376.1:0-4400 GCA_035490755.1 Sphingobium sp. | reverse complement strand
TGTTCGAGCCAATAGACACGTATTTCCGTGCCCGCCGCCGCTCGCCGGTCCAGATCGGCGGCCATCTGCGCGAGGCGCATCACGGAAATCGGGTCGCCCCGGATTGCGATGCTGTTGGCGCTGTCGATCGCGACCACCGTCGCGTTCACCGTGCCCTCGCCGCCGCCGGCCATCAGCGCCTGGAGGGACGTGGCGATCTCCCGCGCCCCGGCATTGCGAAGCGCAACGGTCTGGGTGCTGGACGTGTCCCGATCGATGCGGGCGAGCACCTCCCGGATGCGGGCAATATTGTCGGCATAATCGGCGACGACGATGCTGCGCCCCGCCTTGTTGGCGGTGATCGACCCATCGCGGCTGACGAGCGGGCGCAGGGTCTCCAGTGCGGATGTCGCGTCGATTGAGCGCAGGCGGATGACCTCGGTCACGAACTGATTGCGGCTGGCGCCCCTGCCGACCGTACCCGGCTGCGCGGCCATGCCCTCGGCCGGCTGGATACGAAAGGCGCCGCCTGGCGCCGGCACGGCAACCAGGCCGTTGGCCCGCAGGGTCGAGAGGAATATTTCGAAATATTCGGACCTTGAGAGCGGTCGATCAGTCACGACCGACACCTTGCCCTGGACGCGATTGTCGATGATGAAGGTGCGGCCAGTGACCCGCGCGGCATCCTGGATGAAGGCGCGAACGTCGGCATCCCGCACATTCAGCGAATATTGCGCGTACAAGGGGCCGGAGATCGCGGTGGTGGCGAGTGCGCCGGCAAGAAACAATGTCCTCAATCGCATCGGACTACTGCCCCTCGCTCAGAATGATGTTGACTGGCACGGTCGCCGCTCCACGCTCGACCATGAGATACAGATGCTCGCCCGGCTTCAGCTTGGCTTTCAGACCTTCAATATCGGCGCTGGACGCGACCGGACGGCCGTTGATCCGCGTCAATATGTCGCCAGCCTGAAAGCCAGCCCTGGCAAATGCTTCGCCGCTGCCCTTGGTCGAGACGACGACGCCTGTCACCCGGCCGGCCTCGGTGCGCGGCTGAAACGCGATGTCGCGCATGATCATGGATGCGGTCAGGGGCGGCCCCGAGGGCCCCGACGGGACCGCATCTGGTCCCGCCGCCGAACCCTGCGGAGCAGGCGTCGCGGCGGCGGCGGCAGCGCCTGCGGACTCGGTCGACCCCGTCGCTTCGCCCGATTGATCGATGTAGAGGCTCTCGGCGGTCCCGCCACGATCGATCACGACATGGTCAAAGGCCACTTCCTTCAGCACCACGCCCGGCATGATCTGATCGCCCGCGACATAGCTTGCCTGCACGCCGTCGGGGGTCGCGATGATCGCAGAACCCTGGCCCGACCCCTCGTTGAGACGGGTTCCGAAGAGCCTGAGCGAAAGTCCGGTAATCTGGGCGGGAGCGGCGGCATTCTCCGTGCGGAAGAACGGATCGAAGCTGGCGAACAGGGACTGCCGCGCAGCCGGCGACAGAACAGCCGGCCGCCGCGCCTGCCATTCGCCATACATGCCGATCGGCGTGAAAATAGCCCAAAAAAGGCGCGCGACCTGAATGATCAACAGAAGGATCAGCGCCGCTTCCACCCATTTCGTGAACTTCGCTGCGAAAGCGAAGCCGGACAAGCGATCCCGCCAGTCCAAAAACCTTTCCTGCATGCGCGTTGACGCCCCCACCCGACGGGTCTTACGTCCACCGCCCTGTCGGCAGAGGACTGAATATTCGGAAAGAGTCTGAAATCATGATCGTTTGACTAGCAGTTAGCAACGATGATGAAAACAGGGTTAACTCCCGGGTCCAGCCGCATGTGCCTGCCAACCGCTCCGGTGTTCAGCGCCTCCCCCGAGGCACCGCCGCCCTATAGTAAGTTATTTTTTGAAGGGTTGCGGAATGCGATGAACCGCTCCGGCAATTCGATGCCCGGTGTTTCATTACAGTATGATGGCATGTCGGGAAGGTGGGGAGCTTCTGTTGCCCGGCGCTCCCCAAGCCGCTGGAATCCCTTCTGTTGCCCGGTGGGTCCGACCGCGTTCTATTTGGGTAATGTCAGGCCGCGAGGCCTTCAATTACGCAGCAAGAGCAAGTGCTTCGTTATCGTTGGCACTTATAGGTTTTGAGCCTTTAACGGGTTACTCAGCCCGGGCGAAAACGCCGCTTTTCAACACACGTCGATCCTGGTTCGGCCCCATCAGCACCGGTGGAACCATAAGGTCACACCTGTCTTGGTGGAGCCGCCGGGTACTGCCCCCGGGTCCGCTGCGCCTATTGCACGCCGCAGTTTATCGCCATAGCCGGCAAGCCGGCAAAGACCGATATAGGCGCTCCCGGACAAAAGAAAAGGGCAAGCTGACGCCCCTGGCGGCGCGCGGCCAGCCTATCTGCCAGCGACGTCCGCCCTGTTCTCCCCTTCTTCGCGCAGCGCCTCCGCCTTGTTGCGCAGTTCCTCCGCCTTGTTCTCGGCGGCTGCGGTAACATTCTCAGCCATGTTTTCGGCCCTGTTCATCACCGACTCCGCGGCATTCTCCGCGGCCGCAGCCATGTTCTCGTAGCGATTTTCGACGGCAGCTTCCTGTTCCTGCTGACATGCGCTGAGCATCAACGCGGTTGCAACCGCCACGAGCGGAAGGGATGTTCGCATATAGGTCCTCCTGTTGGCCGGCACAGGCCGGTCGCCCGCACAACGCTTCCCTTCCGGAACGGTTGCGTCGGCCATCAGCTTTTTGACAGGGCGTGCGCTATTTCCTCAAGGAATCCCTGATTTCGCGCAGCAGCGTAATATCGGCGGGTTCAGGTGCCTCGGCGGGTTTGCGGAGCAATCGGTTGGCGGTGCGCACAATCAGGAAGATGACGAATGCCAGCAGCAGGAAGTTGATCAGAACGGTGACGAACTCACCCCAGCCGAACATCGCCACGCCGGCCGCCTTCAGATCCGCATAGCTGGTCGGGTTGCCCCTGAACCCCGCCGGAATGTCGCCCAGGCGCAGGAAATAATTGGAGAAGTTCACGCCGCCGAACAGCCAGCCAATCACTGGCATGATGAGATCATCGGTGAGCGACTTCACGATCGTTCCGAAGGCGCCGCCTATAATCACGCCGACCGCGAGATCGAGTACGTTGCCGCGCGCGATGAAAGTTCTGAATTCGTCCAGCATCTGCCTGTCCCCTGCTTCGCCCTAAATCAGACCGGATCGTTGCGATAACCCAAAGCTAAACCCGTTGCGACGACATCGGCAACGACCTATTTTGCCCTCCGTGGCGGATGACCCGCATCGGCAAGAGGATGAAGCATGGCACGAACGCACACCCGCAATGGCCTGATCGCCACATTGATGCTGCTGGTCGCCAGCCTGTCGCTCGCCGGCTGCGGGATCAACACCATCCCGGCATCGGAGGAAGTCGCCAAGGCGAAATGGGCCGACGTGCAGGCGCAGTACCAGCGCCGCGCCGATCTGGTCGGCAATCTCGTCGCCACCGTGCGGGCGGCGGCGAAGTTCGAGCAGGACACGCTAACCAGGGTGACGGAGGCGCGTTCCCGCGCTACCTCGGTTCAGGTCAGCGCGGAGGATCTGCAGGATCCCGCCAAGGTCGCCCAGTTTCAGGCCGCGCAGGGAGCGCTGTCGCAATCGCTGGGGCGCCTGCTCGCCACGGTCGAGGCCTATCCCGAGCTCAAGGCCAATCAGAACTTCGTGGCGCTCCAGTCCCAGCTCGAGGGCACGGAGAACCGGATCGCCGTTTCGGTGCGCGACTATAATGAGGCGGTGCGCGCCTATAATACACGCATCCGCACCTTCCCCGACATGATCGGCGCCAAGGTCGTCTATGGTGCCAAGCCTATGGTGCCGTTCCAGGCGAAGGCCGGGGCAGAGGACGCGCCGGATGTCGGCGCCATGTTCAACGGGGCGTGATCCGGCCTGGACCGGACAGGATCATGATCCTTCGCCACTTCCTGTTCTGGCTGGCGCTGCTGTGCCTGCCCGCCTTGGCCCAGGCGCAGAGTTTTCCACCGCTGACCGGCCGCGTTGTCGATGCGGCCAACCTGATCGATCCGGCCCGGGAACAGGCCTTGACCCACAAGCTCGCCGCGCTGGAACAGGAGAGCGGCCGGCAGCTGGCGGTCGTCACCCTGCCCGACCTGCAGGGCTATGAGATCGCCGATTACGGTTATCGGCTCGGTCGTGCCTGGGGCATCGGCACCAAGGAAAAGAATGACGGCGCCCTGCTCATCGTCGCACCCAATGAGCGCAGGGTCCGGATCGAGGTCGGCTATGGCCTGGAAGGCATTTTGACGGACGCCATGTCGGCGCTGATCATCAACAACGCCATCGTGCCGCGCTTCAAGGCGGGGGACTATCCGGGAGGCATAGAAGCTGGCGTCAACGAGATGATTGCCCTGCTG
>DATJLC010000375.1:0-3541 GCA_035490755.1 Sphingobium sp. | reverse complement strand
GGCCTGGCCGTGATCCTGGCCGCGAGAACGGGCCGGTCCGGCTGGGAGCCTGTTGCCGCAGCCTTGCTGATCGGCCTGGCGGGCTATGCCTGGCAGGGGCGGCCGGGCCTTGCCGGCACGCCCATCTCGACGAGCGCCGAGCGTGGCGTGGCGTTCGACGAGCAGCTGGTGGACCGGCGGCGCGCCATGGAAAACCGCTTTGGCCCCGCCGCGCGCTGGCTGGTGCTGTCCGACGGACTTGCCCGGCAGGGCCAGACTCGCGATGCCGTGAACGTGCTGGTCTCCGGTTTGCGCGACAATCCGCGCGATGCCGATCTCTGGGTTGGCCTCGGCAATGCGCTCGTCCTCCATGAGGAAGGCATTCTCTCGCCCGCTGCGGAATATGCGTACCGCCAGGCCCTGCGCATTGCCCCGAACGCGCCGTCACCGCATTATTTCTATGCGCTTGCGCTCGCCAGGAACGGCAAGCTTGCGCCCGCCCGCGCGCTCTGGGCGGAGCTTGCTGCGGCTTTGCCACCTGGCACGCCGTTTCGCGCCGAGCTCGATCGCAATATCGGTGTCATCGATCAGGCGCTGGCGGGCCAGGGCGCCGAAACCCCTGTCTCGCCGTGAAGCGGGCCCCATGTTGCGCGCGTGAGGGCGCCATGCTAGGCGGCGCGCGACATTCACAGGGGAGCGTCCGGCGGTCGGCTCGCGCCCGAACGGAACATCATGCATGACTGAAGCCGCCGGCAATGATGCGACTCCCGCCGACCCGACATCAATCGAGGATCACGGCGCGCACGGCCATTCGGAGGGCGTGGTCAAGCTGGCCGTCGGCGCGATCGGCATCGTCTTCGGCGACATAGGCACCAGCCCCCTCTACGCGTTTCGCGAAACTTTTGCCGGCCACCATCCGCTGGCGCTGGATACTGCCCATATCTTCGGCACCATCAGCCTGATGTTCTGGTCGATGATGCTGGTCGTCACTCTGAAATATGTGACGGTCATCATGCGCGCGGACAACAAGGGGGAGGGCGGCAGCCTTGCCCTTCTCGCGCTGATCAACCGGAGCGGCAGCGGCCCGCGCCGCTGGAGCGCGGGGATCATCCTGCTCGGCGTCTTCGCGACCTCGCTCTTCTATGGCGACAGCATGATCACGCCGGCCGTCTCGGTCCTGTCGGCGGTGGAGGGCCTGGGCGTCGTCAATTCGGCCTTTCGGGACATGGTCGTGCCGATCGCGCTCGGTATCCTTGTCTTCCTGTTCTCCATTCAGCGCGCGGGGACGGGCAGGGTGGGCAACCTGTTCGGCCCGATCATGCTGGTCTACTTCCTCTGCCTGTCCGTCCTCGGCGTAATCAGCATCTATCAAACGCCATACATACTGAACGCCCTCAATCCCTATTGGGCGCTGTATTTCTTCGTCGATACCCCCCTGGCCGCCTTTCTGGCGCTGGGGTCGATCGTTCTGGCAGTCACCGGCGCGGAGGCGCTCTATGCCGACATGGGCCATTTCGGCCGTCGGCCCATCCGCCTGTCCTGGCTCTGGTTCGTGCTGCCTTCGCTGATCATGAACTATATGGGCCAGGGCGCCCTGCTGATGCGCGAAGGCGCGGTCGCGCTGGAAAGTCCCTTCTACAATCTCGCGCCGGAGGCGTTCCGGCTGCCGCTGGTGGGGATCGCGACTTTGGCCGCGATCATCGCCTCGCAGGCGGTGATCTCCGGCGCCTTCTCCGTGACGCAGCAGGCGATCCAGCTGGGTTTCATGCCGCGTCTGCGCATTTCCCATACCAGCGCGTCGACGGCGGGGCAGATCTATATTCCGCTGGTCAACTGGGGCCTGATGACGATGGTCATCCTGCTGGTGCTGACCTTCCAGACCTCCTCCAACCTGACCGCCGCTTATGGCATCGCCGTGACGGGCGCGATGCTGATCGACACCGTGCTGCTGACGGTCCTGCTCATGCATCTGTGGAAATGGCCGCGCCTGCTGTCCTTCACGCTGCTCGCTGTATTCTACATCGTCGACGGCGCCTATTTCGCCTCCAACCTCACCAAGGTCGCGGCGGGCGGGTGGTTCCCGCTGCTGATCGGCTTCATCATCTTCACGCTGCTCACGACGTGGTCGCGCGGGCGCAAGCTGATGATGGACCAGCTGCGCGAATCGGCGATGCCGATTCCGGTCTTTGTCGCATCCGCCGCCAACAGCGCCGTGCGGGTGCCCGGCACCGCCGTTTTCATGACCTCGACGGCGGACGGCGTCCCGCACGCGCTGCTCCACAATCTCAAGCACAACAAGGTGCTGCATGAGCGGGTCGTGCTGCTGACGGTCCACATCGCCGACGTGCCGGTCGTGATGGACGAAGCCAATCGTTACAGCATCGAGGACCTTGGCCGCGGCTTCTTCCGGGTGATCGTGAGATACGGGTTCATGGAAGAACCAAATGTGCCCGAAGCGCTAGGCAAGGTGAGTGGCTGCGGCCAGTCCTTCCGCATGATCGAGACCAGCTTCTTCCTCTCGCGGCAGACGCTGCTCCCCTCGGCCCGGCCAGGCATGGCTGTGTGGCGCGAGAAGATATTCGCCTGGATGCTGCGCAACGCGGAAAGCGCGATGGAATTCTTCCGCCTGCCCACCAACCGCGTGGTTGAACTCGGCAGTCAGCTCGAAATCTAATTTTGTTCTGATCAGTAGCTACATGGGTGCTCCTGCGCAGGCAGGAGCCCAGGGTTATCCGGCGCGCCATACGTCCTTGGACTCCTGCCTTCGCAGGAGCACTCAAGTGGCTTGGCTTCAGCCCCGCCGCGTCAGCCCGTTCGCCGCCGACAGGATCGCCTGGACAGACGCCGTCGCAACGTCGCTGTCCAGGCCGACGCCGAACACGGACTGCCCATCGCTTGTGCGGCATTCGACATAGGCTGCGGCGTTGACGTTGCTGCCTTCGCCGATCGCATGCTCGCTATAGTCAGCGACTTCGAGGTCGATACCGAATGACTCCCGCATCGCATCGAGCACGCTTGAGAGCAGCCCGTTGCCGCGCCCGGACACCGATCGTGCCTCGCCATTCATCGCGATCTTGCCGACGAACAGGCGGTTTCCGGCATGTCCGCTCTCCTGATAGTCGAGGAGCTGGAGGGGCTGGTCGGCGCCAAGGCAGTAATAATCCTCAAACGAGGCCCAGATGTCGCTGGCCTGCAATTCGCGGCTGGTTCGGTCGGCCAGCTCCTGGACGATCCGGCTGAAGTCTGCCTGCATGCGCTTGGGCAGCTTCAGGCCCTTGTCCTGTTGCAGCACCCAGGCAACGCCGCCCTTGCCGGACTGTGAATTGACCCGGATGACCGCTTCATAGGAGCAGCCGATATCCGCCGGGTCAATCGGCAGATAGGGCACGTCCCACAGCTCGTCATTGCGGGTCGCCTGCGCGGCGAATCCCTTTTTGATGGCGTCCTGATGGCTGCCGGAAAAGGCCGTGAACACCAGATCGCCCGCATAGGGATGGCGCGGGTGGACCGGCAGCTGATTGCAATAGGTCACGGTCTGGACGATCTCGTCCATGTTCGAGAA
>DATJLC010000374.1:0-37108 GCA_035490755.1 Sphingobium sp. | reverse complement strand
CGCCTGATAGGGCTCGCCCGGTTTTCAAGCGACCCGCCATAATCGTCGGTACGGCGATTGCGTACAGTATCGAGGAACGCGCAAAGCAGATATCCGTGCGCACCGTGGATTTCCACGCCGTTGAAACCGGCTTTCTGAGCGCGCTCGGCACCCGTGATGAACGCCTCGATCATCGCCTCTATCTCGCCGACCGACATGGCGCGGGCGCCCGTTTCCTCGTCGTCCGAAGGACCGACATTGGGCAGGCCCGTGATGCTGGGCTCGCACCGAATGCCGCCATGGTAGAGCTGGACGGCAGCAATGCTGCCTTGCGACCGGATTTTCTCCGCAAGCGTGGACAGCCCGGGAAGGCAAATATCATCGTGAATACCAAGCTGCCCGTCAAAGGCTTTGCCCTGCCGCTGAACAAAGGCCGCAGCGGTCATGACCATGCCGAAGCCGCCGCGCGCACGGAGTTCGAGCCAGCGCATCTCTTCTTTCGACAGGGTGCCGTCATCGTGGCTTTGCTTGTTCGTCAGGGGCGCGAGCATGAAGCGGTTTGGCATCGAGGGGCCGCGCTTGAAGCTCAGTGGCTCGAATAGGCTTGTCAGGACGATATCGCTGGCTTTCTCTGCAAGTGTCACTCAAAGGCCTACATTGCGAAGGTCAGGGCGACCGATCTGGAGAAGTTCCTCCTGAGTCGGCAGGCGTTTCTCCATGAAGACCTCATCGTCCTCATAGGTATCGATATCGATTGCATGCCGAATGCCCAGTGCATCGCGTGCTTCGGGCATGGACAAATGAAGGACGTCTTCAAAACGCATCATTGCGATGCATTCCGAAGCGAAGCCGATGGTGATGCCGCGGCGCACGACGTCGAGCATGTTCAGGTTCAGGGTAGGATAGTGCAGCATCGTGCGCACCACCATGCGTCCGGCGCTGAATATCTGGATCTCGTTGATGATCCGCGCCATTTCCGCCGTCCAGTGCTGAGCCAGGTTCGCATGACGGACATAGAAGGTCATCAGTTCGCCATAAGAGTTGAATCCGCCTCCGGTCAGAAGATGTTCAAAATCGTGGGTCTGCCACCAGCGCGTACGTATGAACTCGAAGTCGCTTTCCGGCTCCTTGTATTGCTGACCAAAGCTGAGCTGGAACCCGCGCTTGCTCATAAGGTCGTAGCAAATATTGCCGAAGCTGCCTTTCGGATATTTGGCGAAGTCCTCGACGGTCAGTTGGGGCAGATGGCGTTCCTCCACCCAGGCCTTGAACTTGGGATTTATTCGCTTTTCCCGCTCCGTAATCTCAGCGATGGCATCCTCGTCGCGAAGCTCGTCCAGCGCCTGGGCAAGGCCGAGCGTGACGTCGGCCGGAACAGGTGAATCGGGGCCGTTGCGACGAAGGAAATGCGTGGACACCCAGTCGCGCAACTGCGCGTTGTTCAGATATTTCGACGAACTGACCAGGAAGCTGCTGGATGTCGAAACGTGTTCGACGCCCTGCTGGAAATAGGAGTAATCCTTCTTCTGAGCGTCCATCCATTTTCTCCGTATTATCCGCCTGGGAGCCGATGCGGCCGCAACGGTCGCAGCAGTTTTCAATCGCCCCAGAATATAAATGCTCTCGTTTCGCAGGATATCCGCGGAATGACCCGGTCACCGCAGGCAGTGTTTTGAAATGCCGTATGAAGCGCACCCGGCAATGTGTCATAGCCACTGTCACAGCCCACGAAGATGAGCGCGTCGCGGGGGGTCATGTCTGAAACATAGTACCAGCGGTGAGCTGGATTGTAACGCGAGAAGACCGCGGGATAGCGCGCGACATTGTCCGGTGGGCCGACCATAACCGCTCCATCCACAAGGTCGGCCGGATCCACCGTAGACCTGTCAATCACGGCGAGCGGCTTGTCCTGCGGCGGCGGGCTGAGAGCAAGCCATGTTTGGTAGAGTGCGTAACGTCCGCCCAGCCACCGATCTTTCTGGGGATCGTCCGCCACGACCTGCGACATGATGAGATGGAAGCTGTCCAGCGTGAAATCGCAATGGACATAGGGGGCTGGCGAGGAAACGACCTTATTCGGATCAGGCGGCTCGCTCCAACGCAGGATGGGTGGAAGGACGATGATCTTCCCCGCGCCAGTCATGTCATGGATATGATTAGCAAAAGCACTCCGGAATTTCTCCGGCGCAGCATCAAGATCGCCATCGAAGTCCATGGCCAGATCTGCAAGGATGACACCCTCCTTTTCCAAGGTGGTGTTGGATCGACGGATATCCTGGACCTGCATCACATGCCCATCCAGAACGAGATTGCCCTTCTCACGGTTGTGCGAATAGGAAAGGGGTTTTTCGTCCATTTCCCCCAGATAGTTGATTTCCGCCATCACCGGCTCGCCAGTCGGCATCGCGCATCCTTTCCAAAGCCGGCAGGCCATTCTTATTCATCTAGGCCGCAGAGGGTATTAGTGTCCGACCAAAATCCGTCTGTCAATCTGTGAAGGTGTAATGGAGCAGTTACAGTCCGACCGAATTGACACGGCCGCCGCACCATACTAGCACCGCTGACGGCATTTCCAGTAAGCAGAACGGCAGAACACCCGCCCGGCAAGATTCCTGTGTTGACCGCAAAAAGGGTGAACAAGTGAAAGGGCGATCTGCTGCGGCGGCCCTTTCGAAAGGAGCATAAGACGATGTCGTCCCCCTACACCATCGCCTCGATCCGCAACGCCGACAGGATATTTGTCGGCGGTCAGTGGATCAATGCCTGCGGGACGGGATCGATCGAAGTACGGGACAGCGCCAGCGAGGACGTGTTCCTGATAGTTCCCGCTGCCGGTCATGATGATGTTGAACGCGCGGTCAGCGCAGCGCGCGAGGCCTTCGACAACGGCCCCTGGTCCACAATGACGCCGGCCGAGCGCGCTGGCTATTTAATGCGCATCGCCGACGGCATCGATCGGCGCAGCGCCGATTTCGCCGACAGTTGGACATCGGAATCAGGCGTGCTGCGCGCGCATGCCGAATATGTCGCCATGATGTGTTCGGGCGTGTTTCGCTATTATGCTGGACTGGCCGAAAGCTTCGCCTGGCAGGAAAAGCATACGGCCATGGACGGGCTCCCGGCCCTGCTAGTACGAGAACCGGTCGGCGTCGTCGCGGCCATCGTGCCCTGGAACGCGCCCGCAACGCTGATGACCTACAAGGTCGCACCGGCTTTGCTGGCGGGGTGCACGGTGATCGTCAAGGCATCACCCGAAGCGCCGAGTTCGGCCTATCTTCTGGCGGAAATTTGCGAGGAAATCGGCCTTCCGCCTGGTGTGCTGAACGTGCTGGCAGCCGATCGGGACGTCTCCGAAAGCCTGGTCCGCAATCCCGGTATCGACAAGGTCAGCTTCACGGGATCGACAGTCGCCGGACGCAAGATCGCGTCGATCTGCGGTGAGCGCATCGCCCGCTGCACCCTCGAACTGGGTGGCAAATCGCCGGCGATCATTCTCGATGACTATGATGTGGGCAAAGCAGCGGAAGCCATCGCCACGGCGGCCCCGTTCATGACGGGCCAGGTTTGTTCGTCATTGACGCGCATCATCATCAGCGAATCCCGTCACGACGACTTCGTCGATGCGTTGAGCGCCAGCTTTGGCGCCGTCCGCGTCGGCGATCCGCGCGATCCACAGAGCGGCATGGGGCCGCTGGCGTCTGATCTGCAGCGCGGGCGGGTAGAAAACTACATCGCCGCCGGCAAGGCGGATGGCGCGCGGCTCGTCTGCGGTGGCGGCAGGCCCGCTCATCTCAACCGTGGCTACTATATCGAACCCACTGTTTTCGCCTCGGTCGACAACAACTGGACCATCGCGCAGGAGGAGATATTCGGACCGGTGCTCAGCGTCATTCCTGCCAAGGACGAACAAGACGCGATCAGGATCGCCAACGACACGATCTACGGTCTCAATAGCAGCATCTTCACGCATGACGCGGAAAAGGCTTATGCCATCGGGCGTCGCCTGCGCGCCGGGACGGTGGGCCACAACGCCTTCAAGTCCGATTTTTCCATCAGCTTCGGAGGGTTCAAACAGTCGGGCCTAGGCCGCGAGGGCGGCGTGGAAGGGCTGCACCCTTACCTGGAGGCGAAGACGATGATACTCGAAACCATGCCCCGAGCAGGCCTGTGACTGCTCAGATTATGTGATACTCGCCCGATGCCCGCACAGTGATATCGGCGATGGAAATGCCCCAGGGCTGGTTCATGGCGTAAAGCATGGCATCCGCAATGTTTTCCGGTTGCAGGAATGCGCACTCGATACTGGTGGGATCGACCCATTCCGCCGGCGCCGTGCCTGCGTACAGTTTGGCCGCAACGTCCTGGAACGTCGCGGCGAAATGTCCCACGATCCCCACGCCCGAATTGGGATTGAGCACACCAGCGGCCAGCCCCGTATCGGGCACGCCGGTAGGTCTTATCGTCGTCACCTTGATCTTGCCGCGCGCTTCCACGCGCATGGCTTCGGAAAAGTGGATGACGGCGGCCTTTGTAGCGCCATAGACGGCGCCGCCAGCGACCGGGTGATTGCCGAAGATCGACGCAACATTGATGATATGGCCCTGCCCCTGCGCGATCATCTGGTCATAGGCGGCCACTGACCCATTGATCACGCCCTTGAAGTTGATATCGATGCAGCGGTTCCAGGCGTCCAGCGCGATCGCGTGATCGGCGACGAAGGCAAGCGGCATGATTCCAGCATTGTTGACCATCACATCCACGCGGCCAAACGCTTCGACCGCGGCGCCGACCAGCGTTCGCATATCCTCCGGTCGGGTGACATCGGCGCGGCGCGCCTGTGCCTGGCCACCATCGCGGCGGATCGCATGCGCCAAGGCCTCCACGGCCGCGGCATCGATGTCACCGCAGGTAACCAATGCCCCCCCAGCTGCAGCCTTCTGCGAGACGACTTTGCCAAAACCACTACCCGCGCCGGTTACGATGACCGATTTACCCTTAAGATGGTTTGTGATCATCGTTTTTCCTTATTGTGCGGTCGCAATTGTCGCTCGCTGACGACCCGTCTTGGATCAACCATGACCGGCATTTTTCCTGTTGGGCCTGTATAATATCCCGCCTGCAGCGATGCTCCAGGCGGGATATGAATGCCTTCACGTCCTAGAACTCGAAAGTGAAGTCGAGCCCGTACCGCCGGGGTTCACTGAAGGCGCCAACGAGTACGGTGTTGAGGTCGTTGGCAATGGCTAGCTTCTTTTTGTTCAGGAGATTCTCTGTCCACACGGAAAGCTTGGCGGTAGCATGACCCATTGTGATATTGGACAATGTGAACCGTGCATCGATGTCCCAGTAATTGCTGTTGAACAGGACATCTTGGGCCGACTGCGGCCAGTTACGCGGAAATGCGACACCGTGGGTATATTTGGATGTCCAGTCCGCATTTATGTTGAAGACCGGCCGTACTCCATCCAGGATCTCGGGGAAGCGATATTCACCGCTCAGCTGGACGGTATGCGCCGGAGCCTGGCCTGCACCCGGCTGAAAGTCCGCTGAACGGTCAACGCCGTTGAGGATGAACTCCTTCACCTTGTAGTCATTGTAGCCCCAGTTTACGCCTAGCGTCAGGGCCTCGATCGGCTTGGCGAGCAGCTCAACTTCAACACCCTTGATGGTCGACGAACCTACATTGTCGAAGATGAAGACCTGATTCGAATTCACAAGGCCAGTAATCTGATCCTTATAGTCCGTGTAGAATGCCGCGACATTCAAACGAACACGTTTGTCGAACAGATCTGACTTTGCACCAACTTCATAGGCGGTGACGCTTTCGGGATCAAAAACATTGCCGTTGAACACACCACCAGACAGGTAGCCCGTACTCGCCTTCGCGTAAAAGGTGAGGTTATCTGTCGGCATGTAGGTAACGTTAGCCAGCCACGTCCATTTCTTGAAAGTCCTCTCGAAATCCACTGAAAGTGTGGAAAGCGGGCCGGCAGTCGTCTTTCGCTTATCCGTTGTGTAGCGAACGCCGCCAATGATATCGAGCTGGTCCGTGAGGTGCACGGTCGCCTGACCAAATGCGGCGTATGACCGGTTGTTCGTATCTGAATCCGTGACAGACAGCAGATTTGTGGCGGTCGCAGGATTTGGGGGCGATAGGTCCGTAAAGCCGTTGTAGCTGGAGAAGCTCAGCGTCTTTTCCTGGAAATAATAGAGACCGCCAATGAAATCCAAGTGTTCCGACCTGTAGATCGCCTGCAGTTCCTGGGAGATCTGATCCGAATCTTCATACTGGATGATCGAGCCGAGCGTGAACGGCGCGCCCTGACCAGGCGTCGGACGACCAACAAAATCCGCGAACGCCGATGTCCCGGGAGTGTCTATAAGGGACCCGTCGCCAGCAATATTATTGGAAAATGAGTCCTTGTAGTGACGGAACCCGGTAATGCTCTTCAGCTGCAGTTGGTCGTTGATATCATAAGCGACAGTCAAGCTATGCGCCCAGGTCCGCAACAGCTCCGGTGTGCTGTAATTGTTCGGAACGGATGTGAGACGACCAAGGCTGATCGTGCCGCCACCCGGAGGCTGAGCGCCGTAGAAGAAGCCTCCAAAGGCGCCGGCTGCCAGCACCTGGTTACCCGGGAGTGTGGACTTCCTGTCGACTATGTCGAAGCGATAATCGACCTTCAGCCGCGCGGACTCGGGTTCGAAATGCACCGCAACATGACCAGAATCGACATTGCTGGCGCCAAGACTCTCCGCGGAAGTGCGAGTGCCCTTGACCAATCCTCGCGTCACATTCTCGAAGTTCCATTGGACGCCGCCCTGCGAATTGGCAACGTAGCCATCTTCCTCATCGTGGAGATAGGACAGCGAGACGGAAAAGCCATTCCATTCCGGCAGATCCAGGCGCGTCTTGGTCCTGAGACGATCGCGATTGCCGACAGTGAATTCCTGCCGCACACCCCATTCGCCCTTCGGACGGGCAGTGATGATGTTGATTGCGCCGCCGGTCGAGTTTCGACCGAACAGCGTGCCTTGCGGTCCACGCAAGACCTCAATGCGCTCGATATCGGCCGCTTCAAAGCCGAGGCCAACCGTACGCGCCTGATAAACATTGTCGATGTAGAGCGCGACGCCAACGTCCACGCCACTCGCGATGTTACCACCGCCGATACCGCGAATTCGAGGCGACGGGCCTGAGCCCGACCCGCCCTTGTTCATGACCACGCTGGGCGCGAGACCGCTAAGGTCGCTGAATCCTTGGATCTGGCGCTGCTCAATCGTCTCGGCACTGATGGCAGTAACAGCCACCGGAACCTGCTGCAGGTTCTGCTCGATCTTTTGAGCCGTGACGACAATGTCCGACAGTCCTGTCTCTTGAGCATGTGTAGCCGGTGTTGCCAGAATAACCACGCACACCAAAGCCGATGATGCAAGCAACTTCCCTGCATATATCGAATGCTTCATCTTATCCTCCTCCCAAAGTCTCGATTTATCGAGTTTTTTTACAGTGGCCGTATTCACCGGCGCTGGAGGCACCGCGACCGAAGTTCCAGCCAACCGCTTCGGTCATACTGAATGGGCATTTTTATCAATTCTTCATACCCATAGACTGCTTTAAGGTCAATTCGATCCGACCGAAATTGTCAGCCGGAAAAACCGCCTTGGAGAGTATGGGCAGGCGGGTAACCAAAAAGGGTTCGTCAGACACCGCCAGAGTTGCTTCGGCAACAAACGCGCGCACCATCACGCGACTGCATTTCAGGCAGCTAGGCGACGCATTCGTGCTTCAGCCTCGCCTTGATCGGCAGGCTTTTTATCCCGCCCAGGAAATGAGCTTCCGTGTACCGTGCAGAGCCGGTAAGCTCGAGTACCTCCACTCGTTCCGCAAAATGTTTCAGGAAGGACGTCAACTCCTTGCGCGCCAGATGCATGCCGAGGCAGATGTGAGCGCCATGACCGAATGACGCGTGGCGCGCCGAGACGTCCCGATGCGGGTCGAACCTGTTTGGATCGGAGAAAATCTCCTCGTCGCGGCTTCCTGAGGGATACCATAATATGATGGGATCGCCGGCCTTGATGGTCTTGCCACGCAACTGAAAATCCACTTTCGCGGTTCGACAGAAATGCCGCACGGCGGCGGCGTAGCGGATGGCTTCATCGGCCACTTTCTCGGCCATCGCCGCCGGATCGGCCTTGAGCTGTTCTAGCAGTTGGGGGTTGCGCGCTAGCTGGTGAACCGCTTCGGTCAAGGTGAAGCTGGTAGTGTCGTGGCCAGCCGTGGCCGCAATGACGTAGTAGCCGAGCTGTTCGTTGAATCCGAGCGGCTTTCCGTCAACTTCGGCGTTGGCGATGAGCGAGGTGAGATCATTGGCCGGATTGGCGCGCTTTTCCTCGGTCAGCTTCTGGAAAAAGGCAATATATTCCGTGTGAATTGCCTTCATGTCTCCCGGATCAAGTCCTTCCCGCTTGAGGTCCGGGTCCGACGAGCCCAGCAGTTCCTGCGTTAGTCTTAGCATCATTGAATAATGCTCTTCGCCGACCCCCATCACCGCCATGATGACGCGCAATGGATATTCCAGCGCAATATCCCGTGCAAAATCGCATTCACCGCCACGCTTCGCAAGCGTCTCAAGCGCGAAGCTGGCAGAGGCATCAATGCTGCCTTGCAATTTCTGCAGGTTCTTAGGCATGAACCAGCTTTGCGTCAGCAGACGCATCTTCATGTGCTCCGGCGCGTCCATGACTGACAGCGTCCTGATGGTATGAAGCCCTTCAGCCTGAGCCTGCTCCATCATCGCGAGCACTTGCAAGGGCATCACCATCACCCGTGGAGCGCTGGCGAAGACGTCGGAGCGCTTTTCGATTTCGAAGATGTCGGCATGCTTGGTGATGTGCCAATAGCGCCCATAGGCCTCATCTTCGACGAAGTGCACCGGATCGCTCTGGCGCAGTTCGGCAAAAAGAGCGTGAATGGCGTCCATGTCCGCCCAGTTCGCGGGAGAATACAGTGCTGTGCCGATCGCCATATGTCGGGTTCTCTCGTCCGGATGTTTCGTCACACGGTCAGCAGGATTTTGCCAATGTGCTTCCCCTCTTCCATGAGCCGGTGCGCTTCCGCCGCCTCGGCCAGCGGCATGCAGGCGTGAATGACCGGAAGGATCCGCCCTTCCTTCACCGCGGGCCATAGCTTTTCCAGCAGCCTGTCCCTTATCGCGCGCTTCTCGCCGACGGTCCGGCCCCGCAGGGTCGACGCAGTAAGGACCAGTTGTTTTGCGATGAGCTGGGGCATGGGGACGGTTGCCTCGGCTACGCCGCTGAGCAGGCCTATCGTCACATGGCGTCCCTTTGGGGCCATAGCCTCCATGTCTCGGGCTACATAGTCGCCTCCAACCATGTCGAGCACGACATCGACACCGCGTCCGCCGGTATGCTCCTGGATCGCAGCCACGAAGTCCTGGTGTTTGTAGTTAATGGCAAGATCCGCCCCCAGCCGCTGGCAAACCTCACATTTTTCTGGAGTGCCAGCCGTGGCAAATACATTCGATCCCAAAAGCTTAGCCATCTGTATGGCCATCGTCCCAATGCCGGACGCACCCCCATGGACAAGCAGATCTTCCCCCGGCGCCAGTTTCCCGTCGTCGATCAGGGTCGTCCAACAGGTGAAGAGTGCCTCTGGAAGTGCCGCGGCAGAATGGATGTCCATGCTTTCAGGAACAGGAAGGCATTGGCCAGCGGGCGCGGCCGCATATTCCGCGTAACCACCCCCGGCAAGAAGTGCGCAAACCCGGTCACCTTCCGACCACTCCTGAACGTCCGGACCCACGGCCGCGACAGTGCCGGCAACTTCCAATCCCGGAATATCGGTGGTGCCTTGCGGAGGAGAATAGAATCCCCGACGTTGCATCAGATCACCGTGGTTGAGACCCGCCGATGCCACCCGGATCAAGACCTCATCCGCGGAGGGGGTGGGTGTGTGGCGGGTCGTCAGGCGCAGACTTTCAGGGCCTCCAGGTTGGGCAATCTCGATTGCCGCCATGACGTTGGGCAAATGCATCACGTTCCCCCGGCATTTGGGTCGCAGGGATCACAGGTCACCCTCCTCATTTTGCAGACACCAATAGTGTCCGACCGAAATGCCCGTGTCAACCCGCGCCGTAAGCGGGCGCGCGAATTGCAGCGAACGCTATCCGCTTATGCGGTTGTGTAGCCACCATCTATCCGGAATTGTTTGATACGAATGGCTGGATGCGGCAAGTCGATTAGAAACATGAATGCCCTATTACATTCAGATCACCGGCTTTCAATTGGGTCGGACTGAACCTACCGAGGTTGAGCCGTGATGGGTTGAGCCATATCCAGACCCGCGAGCTGATATCCCCGCTGGAAGTCGTCGATATGGCGCTCCATCCATTCCCTCGCCCCGGTCTCTTCCCCGGCACGAATATGTGCAACGATATGCTCATGCGCGATGATAAGGCGCTCGGCGGCATTGAGGCGCGACATGATTGGATAGAAGGCGGGATAGAATAGCAGACTGAGCGGTCTGCGGGTCAGGTCCAAAACCCTGTTGCTCGAAGCTTTCGCCACCAGATCATGAAACTCGATGTCCAGCGCCGTTAAGCTGGCCTTGTCGTTAAGCGCCAGCCTTGTCCGCTCCACATTCTCCTCAAGTTCCTTGATGACGTCGCTGCTCGCGCATTTCGCGGCCTTTCCAGCAAGCGCTGGCTCCACGGCGCGCATGGCTTCATAAAGATCCTCAAAAGTCGCTTCACTTACGACCAGCGCGGAAACAATGGGGCGTAGTGCATCCGGAGCGTCATCCCCCCGGCCTACTTTCAGCTTTCGACGTCCTTTCTCGCGATGAACGAGGCCGTTCTGTTCAAGATAGCGCAGCGCTTCGCGGAGGGTGGAGCGATGTACGCCGAATTTCGCCGCGAGAGCGGCTTCAGTGGGAAGCACATGTCCTGGGAGGAAAGTACGATCCAGAATCTGCTTTTCTATTGCCTTTGCGACGACCTCAAAGCTGCGCTCGAAGCGTTCACCAGCAATGCTCTCTTGGTCGAGTACCTGCACGACAAACCCATGTTAACTTCTGATCCATTGCCCTAACAGATGAGACCAGACAGAGCAAATTTCCAGTCGCTGGGTGGAACTTGCAACTGATCCACTCCTGGACCCACCTGCCGGGACCTAACGTAAGGCGTAAACCATATAAAGCGCACCGTCGCCGAGATAAGTTCCGACGCCTATGGCCAGAACCTCGTTCAACCAGGCGTGCGGGCCCGCAGGCGTTTCGAACAGCGTTGCCGTGCGCCAGGATGCGTTGGGATAGTAAGAGGATGTCACGCCGGTGTAGCTCATGAGGATCGGTGTGCCGTCCTCTGCTCGCAGCAGCGTCTTCACGTCATAGTGCAGCAGATAGTCCTGATCCCTCACATGAATATAGTGGGGGGACCAGCTGTAGCCTGAGAGAAACTCCCCTCTGACGCGCGGCCCGGTGAAGGCGCCGCCGCCCTCGGCCACGGTCAGGAAACGCGAGCCCAGAGGCGAGGAGATGACGTGCCGCTCCTCGGCGGCGCCAGTATAGACGCTTTTGCGGCGCATGATGAAGTCCGCCGTCACGCTGGTGCGATCGACACCCGTACCCGTGCTTGCCGGTCCTTCGAACACATCCTCACCGGAGATAGCGTAGATCTCGATGATAAGGTCGCCATTCTTTTCCTCGCCAAAGCCGATCGCCTGCGCATTGTGCAGCCAGTAATGCGGGCCTTCCCCGGTCTTGAACAGGAACTGGAGCCGCGATTTGCCATTGCCATAAACTGGAGACATGCGGCCGCGATACTGGGCTAGGATGATCGTGCCATCATCGGCTTGGATGACGACTTCACCTTCGGGTGCGCGGATTTTCCGATCGGTGCTTGCCCTGCCGTAATCGGTCGCGAGATGCTCAAGGACCTTGCCGTCGAGCCTGGGGCCATTCGCCTCGCCGCCATGCGCCTTGGCGAACATACGGGGGCCGAAGGGTCCGTCGAAATCGAACTCTGTCGAAGCGATGTTCCTGACTGTTAACGTGAAGAGATACTCAACGGGAATCCGGGTCTCCGACATCCTCTAACCTTTCATGTCATTGTATCGGGGTGCGCGCCCGTTCGCGCAGCACATGCCGCTGGAGCTTGCCGGTCAGGGTCTTTGGCAATTCGCGGACGAAACGGATGGCGCGCGGATATTTATAGGGCGCGGTGATCGCCTTCACCGACTCCTGCAATTCGCGGACCAGCGCGTCGCCGGGATCATAGCCTGCTTTCAGCACCACAAAGGCGCACACAATCTCGCCCCTCGCCTCGTCCGGTGCGCCGACGACGGCTACTTCGGCAACCGCGGGGTGAAGCAGCAGGGCGTCCTCCACCTCGGCAGGACCGATACGGTATCCGGCTGAATTGATGAGGTCGTCGCCACGCCCCCGGTGGAAGAAATAACCGTCGGCATCCATCTCTGCCCGGTCGCCGGTGACGAACCAGCGCCCATCCGGACCATCCAGATAGCAGGCGGCGGTTCTCTCAGGATCCTGCCAATAGCCCAGCATCAGCTGGGGATTGGGCGCCCGGACCGCGATCTCGCCTTCCTGGCCCGGCGGAAGGGGACGGCCCGTTCCGTCAATGACGGCCACGTCATTATGGGCGAGCGGCTTGCCCGTGGAGCCCTGACGATAAGGCGTTGCAGGCGTGTAGCCTAGCGACATCAGCGATTCTGTCTGGCCGTAGGCTTCGAACACGACATGCCCCGTGGCTTCCAGCCAGCGGCGGGTCACAATTGAACTCAGCGTTTCGCCCGCCGAAACGGTACGGCGGAGGCGCGAGAGATCGTAGCGGGTCATGTCTTCGCTCAGGACGCGGAACAGCTCGGTGCTCGATCCGCAATACACCGTAACCCCATGGCGCTCGATCAGGCGCAGCCGTTCCGCCGGTTCGAAAGGGCCATCGTAGAAGAATACGCCGGACCCGCGGCTCCATGGGCCGAACAGGATGCTGGTGCCCGCCTTGCTCCATCCGGTATCGGCGGTGCACCACATTATGTCTTCGGGCTTCAGGTCCAGCCATTCGGTTGCCGAATGCCGCCAGAGATAAAGCCCCCGCGCGGCATGCAGCACGCCCTTCGGCTGGCCCGTAGAACCGCTGGTGAAATAAAGGAGGACGGGGTCTTCGGCATCGACCGTCACGGGCGCGAACTGCGGATCACCCTCATCGATCAGGCCGCCGGCGGACTCCCATCCGTCCGCATCGCCGACCGCGATGCGGACGGGCAAATGATCCAGCATGTCCGCGAACTTCGGTGTCTGAACGGCAGTGGTGATGACCGCATTCACCTCCGCCCGCTTTATCCGGTGAACGATGTCCTTCGGCGTCAGCATATCGACGCACGGGATCGCTATCGCGCCGAGCTTCAGGCAGGCGACCATCGCGATCTGCCATTCCGGGATGCGCGGCAGCATGACGATAACGCGGTCGCCCTTCTTCACGCCCCGCGCCTGGAGCGAGGAGGCGAGGCAGGCAGAAAGCCGGGCTATGTCGGAAAACAGGAAGCGCCGCTCGTCTCCCGCCGCATTCGCCCAGATCAGCGCGGGCTTGTCGGCGGTGCGGGCGATATGGTCGACGACATCGCCGCCGAAGTTGAACGTGGCTGGGTAGAAGGGATCACCCATTTGCCACCCTTCCCGGGTCGCGGGCGGATGTCGCTATCGTCCCTTCCGCACGAAGGGTCGCGATCTCGGCATCGCCAAGGCCGAGTTCGTGCAGCAGTTCCTCATTGTGCTCGCCCAGCAGCGGGGGTGGGGTGCGCATGGTGCAGGGCGTGCCCGAATATTTGACCGGAAAGCCAAGCTGCGGAATACGGCCTTCCACCGGATGATCGATATATTGCAGCATCTTCCGTTGTTTCGCATGGGGATCGGCAAAGGCTTCGCTCATGTTCAGCACGGGACCGAAAGGAATATCGACGGGCGTGAGGCGCGCGACCCAATTGTCGCGTGTGTCGCTGGCGAAGAGGGCGGCGAGTTTTTCCTTCTGGGCGTCGGCAGCGACGCCTTCTGGCCATTGTTCGGCCTTGAGTTCCGGCATGCCGACCGCGTCACAGAAGCGCTCCCAGAAATGCTCCTCGATGATGCCGAGCGCGACGTCGCGTCCGTCGCTGCAGCGATAGACATTATAGCAGGGCGCTCCGCCGATGAAGCGGCGTTCGCCGCCGCGCGGTTCGACGCCTGCGAAGAGATAGTCCGGCGCATGGAGCGCAAGCCAGGCCATCGACCCGTCGAACATCGACACATCGATCATCTGCCCACGCCCGGTGCGTCCGCGCGCGATGAGGGCGGCCATGATGCCCGTCGTCGCCATCAACGACCCGCCTCCCACATCCGCGATGGAGAGACCGGGAACGATGGGCGACTCACCCGCCTTGCCGAAGAGCTGGAGCGCGCCCGTCTCCGCGAGGTAGTTCATGTCGTGGCCGGGTGCGAGACGCCGGGGACCATCCTGGCCATAGCCGGAGATGGAGCAGAAGATGATGCGCGGATTGATCGCCGACAGCGCCTCATAAGACAGGCCGAGCCGGTCCATCACGCCCGGCCGAAAACCTTCCAGCACGACGTCGGCGGTCGCCACCAGCTTGCGGAAGATCGCCTTCCCCGATTCCTTCTTGAGGTCCAGCGTCAGGCTGCGCTTGTTCCGGTTGAGCAGCAGGAACGAACCGGACTCCACGCTGGCAAGTGGTTCAAAGGCGCGATTGTAGTCGCCGCCGACCGGATGCTCGATCTTGATGACGTCAGCGCCCAGATCCGCCAGCATCTGCGAAGCGAAAGCGCCCGGAAGCAACCTCGTGAGATCGAGTATCCGGATACCTTCAAGGGCCATGGGTGAGTTCATCGGGTTACATCCGCAAGATTGAACAATGGACAGGCTGGACTGACCACATGTGGCTATGATGCCGAATAGCCCCCATCCACACGAAGCGACTGGCCGGTGATATAGCTTGCGGCAGGGGAGGCGAGGAAAAGGCAGGCGCCCACCACTTCCGCGGTCCGCCCAAAACGCCCGAGCGGCGTATGATTGACGATTTTCGCCGACAGCGCCTCGTTCGCCTGCAATCCGGCGGTGAGCTCGCTTTCGAAATAGCCGGGTGCGACCGTGTTGACGCGGACCCCGCGATCGGCCCAGTCGATGGCCAGCGATTTCGTCAGCAACTCCAGCCCGCCCTTGCTGGCATTATAGGCCACGCTTCGCGCCAAACCGACATGCCCCGCCACGGAACTGATGCCGATGATGGAGCCCTTGCCGCGTTCGAGCATGGGACGCCCGAACAGCAGACAGCAATGAAATACCGCCGTAAGATTGACGTCCATGACGGCGCGGAATTCTTCCATCGGCGTCTTTTCGGCCTTCTTGTACCAAGGATTTATCCCGGCATTGTTGATGAGCACGCCGGCCGTGCCCAGTTCGCCATGGATGCGGTCAGCGGTCTCCGTCATCGCCGCTTCGTCCGCCACGTCGACGGCATAGCCATGCGCCTTGCCGCCGTTTTTGCGGATCGCTTGCGCCGTCGCTTCCAGGCTTTCGGCATTGCGGCCCGTGATCGCCACCACAGCGCCTGCCGCCGCGAAAGCCTCCGCGAGCGTGCGGCCAAGGCCCCGGCCGCCGCCGGTGATGACCACCAGCTCGCCCGCGAAATCATGATTGAGCATGTTGTTCATGTCAGAATCTCTTGCCGTGAGCGACGTCCAGCGCGAACTGGAACAGTTCATGGGGGTTGACCGCATCGATCCGCGCGGATGCCTTGGCATTTTGTGCGCCGAGCGCGCGAAGCTGGAGGAATACCACACCCAGCTTGAAGATCGCCAGCACACGCGGGAACAGGAACCCTTCAAGCGAGCGTCCGGTCCGTTCGGCATAGGCCATCGCAGCCTGCTCCCGGCGCATGAAGCCCTGTCCAGCCGTCGGCATCTGGTCCAGCTTCAGCATGCATTCCGGATCGTCAGCCTCGGTCCAGTAGCTCAGCAATGTCGCGACATCCATCATGGGATCACCTCGCGTTGCCATGTCCCAGTCGATGACCTTGTGCGGCGCTATGGCGTCCTTGGCCAGAATGATGTTGTCGAGCTTGAAGTCGTTGTGCAGCAGCACGGGCGCATTTGCTTCCTCCTGATCCTGGGCCTCCAGCCAGTCCACGACGGCCGCGCAAGCGGCGGGCCGCTCGCCATTCAATATGGAAGCCGCGCGCGCGATCCATCCCTTGGCCGTGCGCGTCAGAAACCCCTCGGGCCGCCCCAGGTCGGAAAGGCCAGCCGTTTCCGTATCGACAGCGTGTATCGATGCCAGCGTGTCGACTAGCATGGCGGACAGCGCGACGCCCGTTTCAGCGGTCGGGGGCAGAGGGCTGATATCGCCGCCCCGAACCACCCGCCCCTCATGATAGGCCAGCAACTGGAACGGCGCTCCTGCGACGCTTTCATCTTCGCAAAAGAGGATGCTTTGAGGTGCGATGGCCAGATGGGGGCCAAGGGCGTTCAGCACCTTGTGCTCGCGCGCCATGTCGTGTGCGCCCTTGGGCAGCGGGCCGGGCGGTGGGCGGCGCAGCACGGCCCAGCCGTCATCGACCCGGAGCAGCATGTTCACATTGGCCAAGCCGCCGACGAAGCGCCGCGGCGTGAAGCCGGGGTCAAGGCGGTACCCCTGCTCCGCCAGATAGGCGGCGATGCGCGGCCAATCGAACGCCACGCCCGTCTCCTCCGCCGGGAGCAATGGCGCGGAGGCTGGCGGTTGCAGGGCGTGGTCCGTCGTCGTCATGGGAAAGCCCGCTTCAAACCTGCTGGGCCTGGTTGAACTCCCGCTTGATCTTTTTGGCGAGCGACCATTTGTGCACCTCGGTCGGTCCGTCATAGATGCGGAAGGCGCGGATCTCGCGGAAGATCTGTTCGACCACCGTGTCGCCGCTGACGCCCACGGCGCCCATCACCTGCACACAGCGGTCGGCGACGCGGAAGAGAGCTTCGGACACCGCGACCTTTGCCATGGAGCTTTCGGCCGTGCCCAGCGATCCACTGTCCAGCACATCGGCGCACCAGTCGATCATCAGCTCGGCCTGCTTCAGGTCGATCAGGTTGTCGGCCAGTTGGAAGCCGACGCCCTCATGATTGATCAGCTTCTTGCCAAAGGCTTCGCGATGGCAGCAATAGGCCGTCGCGATCTCATGCGCTCGCTGGGCCGCGCCGTGCCAGCGCATGCAGTGTGAAAGCCGCGCGGGGCTGAGGCGCACCTGTGCATATTTGAAGCCTTCGCCCGGCCGGCCATCGGCCGGTCCATGAGAGTCAGCGCGAGGGTCCTTTTCATAGGGAATCACCACGTCACGAACGAAGCGTCCCACTTTGCGGGCGATTTCCTCGGCCCGGCCCGGCACAGCATTTCCACTCATCACGATCGCCCTCGATCCCCTGGATGTGCCACCGCTAGCGTTCCATGTTTCATTGGTCAATTACGTCGGACCGAAACTGCCTTACTCACGCCGATGCGATTGGCTAAAATTCGCCATTGACGGAGCTTGGACGGATTCCAATTGTGCCGCGATGAATTCGACGTTGGCGGGCCACAAGAATTTTGGCTTGCTAGGCATTATGCGATTTTTTGTACACCAATCCACTGGTGACGGCCCAAGTTCGGGTTTTTGCACTGGGGTACGGATATGGCGCTGAGGGACAAGCCAACGCTGCCAAGCGGAAAATCACTTGCATCTTGCAGAAGTCGTTGCCCAATAAGGTCGGACCCAGATTACGTGGTCAGCGCCTTTAGAGTAGCCTTGAAGGATGAAGAAATGTCCTCACACACGGGAAAAGTAGCTATTGTTACTGGAGCTGCCAGAGGAATTGGGCGAGCGATTGCACTCCGGTTAGCGCGTGCTGGCGCGGATGTCGCGATTATCGATATCGATCTCGATGGCGCCAGGGTTTGGGGGGAGGAACTGAGCGCCGCCAGCGTTCCTGATGAAATCCGCGCTATTGGGCGCCGCTCTGCAGCCGTTGAGGCTGATCTGGGCGATTATGCAGCCGCGCAGGAAGCTGTACGGACGCTCATCACCGAAATGGACGGGGTGCACTTCCTCGTTAACACGGCAGGCGGCGGCGTAACGCCCATGGAGACCAGCCAGGCGGCAACAACGACGGGCGAAGACATGGAAAAGTTGTTCGCCGCCAATTACAAGTCGGCGGTGGCTTGCTCGCAGGCGGTGTTGCCGACCATGCGGGAGCAGAAATTCGGTTCGATCGTCAACATCACGGCCCAGTCCGGCTGCTTCGCGCCGCCCATGGGCTTTCTTGCCCATTATGGCGCGGCCAAGGCGGCGGTAAATCACTTCACACGCTCGCTCGCCGGACAGGTCGGCCCAGACGGCGTAAGAGTGAATGCAGTCGCACCCGGTTTCATTGCTACGAAGCGCATTTCAGGTCAGAAGATGACCGGCGACAGCGCCAGCAGTTATGAGCAATCCGTGCCCTTGCGCCGCCTGGGAGTGCCGGAGGACATAGCCAAGGCCGTCGAATTCCTGACCAGCGACCTTTCTGATTATGTCACGGGGCAGGTGCTGTCCGTGAACGGCGGCAGCGCGCTCGGCCCCTGCTGAGTCCACCAGTTGTTTTCTCAGCACTCAATTGACAGCGATGGAGCCCCCGCCTCCATCGACGCCTATTCGCACCTGAATTCGACCTGTTATTTGCCTGTTCGGCTTGCTGCTGAGCAACCCCGCTGCCAGGGGCTTCATCGGCCAATTCTGTGCCGTCGGACGGTATGATTGCTTCCGCAGACTCTGTTTCTTGCAAAAAACAGGCAGGTTATAACAGGCTGAGACTGGTTAGAGCAGGACTGCGTCATTCACCATATAGTCTGCCAGTTTGGGACGAACTCCAGTGTCTCCACTTTCAAACCAGCTTCTCTTGGACTTTCCGGGACTTTGCACGATAGCGAACGGGGTAGAGACGCTTCGCGCTCCCGCACGCGAGAAAGGCCCGCCGATTTCTCGGCCGGTTGGATCAGGCGCTGGTCGGCCGGGCTTGGCACTCCGGGCTGATGATCGAGGCGCAACCAGCTCGTGCCCGAACGATGACTGGTGAGTGGGAATGCTTTGTTCTGCAAAGCCGAGATGCCACGAACAAGGGCTGAAAATATTTGTCATCAAACAAAATTTTGGCCATGCTCGGGTTTTGTTGAGTGACGTCTAATTCGCTTCGGGATCAGATGACAGCGTCCGGGTAACCCAGACGTGGGATGTTTTCGTGCGCGTTGCGCGTCAGGGCGGGGAAGGAAGATTGCGTGAATAGGCGCAAAGAGCAGGCTCAATCCATTGCACCGCACCTGGGTCCGATAGACATCGCGTTTTTCGTTATCGCAGCCGCCGCACCGCTGGGAGCAACCTTGGGGGTCGCGCCCTTGGTTTATGCAACAGCTGGTTATGGGGTGACTTATCTTTTCGGATTTGCTGCGGCTGCGCTGCTGCTTTTCTCGATCGGCTTTGCCTATAGTTGCAGAGTAAGCGGCGGAACAGGCGGTTTCGCGGAACTGATTGCCATGGGTCTGGGATCGTCCATGGGAAACATGGCCGCCGGCATTTCGCTGCTTGCCTATTGTGCAATGCTTGCCGGGATCGTCGGGCAACTGGCCGCCTATGTGGGGCTTCCGCTCGGCGATCTCTACGGCCGCGGGTGGGCAGTCATGGGCGCAGGGATCATACTATTGGTCGCTGTGCTCGGCTATCGCCGCATCGACCTCTCGCGGCGTATCATGGCGGTTTGCATAACGCTGGAACTGGCCGCCCTGCTGTCGCTCGACGCGGCCCTGCTGCTTGCCTCCCCCGGCAGCGGATTTGGTGCCCCGCCACCAGTGTTTCCGCACATTGGCGCCTCGGGAACCTCCATCGGGCTGATGTTTGCGTTCGCCTGTTTTGTCGGATTTGAATCGACCGCCCTCTATGGAGAGGAGGCGCGAAACCCGGCGCGGACGTTGCCGGTGGCGACGTTTCTGTCAATTGGGACGATCGGCGTGTTCTACGGGTTTACCATGTGGTGCCTGGGTGTCGCGTACCGGGAGCCGTCCCTTCATGCTCTGGCGGCCAGCGCGCCTGAGCAATTTGTCCTGGCGGCAGCAGACCATTACATGGGTACAACTGCAAAGACCGTCATAGAGGTTCTCGGCGGGTTCAGCATCGTTGCGGTGCTGATCTCGTTTCACAATGCTTTGGCCCGCTATCTACACCAACTTGCGGGGGCCGGATTACTCGACCGCCGGTTACACAAGGTGCATCCCGTGCATGGCAGCCCGTACATTGCAAGCCTCGCGGTCAGCATAGCGGTAGCTACGGTCGTTGCTTGCTTCGCGATTGCGGGCGCGGATCCGATGGGACAACTCTATATGTGGCTCGTCGCGCTTGGCACTCTGGCGATTGTTCTCATACAGGCGCTCTGCGCGATTTCCGTGACAGTGTTCCTAGTGCGCAGCCGGATTGGATCCAGCGGCATTGCTTTCGCAACGGGGCTTGGCGGTGCGGGTCTTGTAATCGCATTCGGGCTTTGCCTCGCCAACTTCAAAACCCTGAGCGGGGGCGGCTCGGTCACCACACTGCTTCCCGCGCTGATACCCCTTGCCGCACTTGCAACCCTTGCGTTGCGACCGAAATATCGCGAGCAGTAGGAGTCACCGCTTCATACCGCGAACACCAAAACGCCGGACTCATTGTGTCCGGCGGTACCTTGGCGTCACCGGATGTCAGGAATGGATGCGGGTGATGATGTCCTTGGTCTCGGCGATATACCCTCCGATGTCCTTGTCCGTCATCGGCAGAGTCAGGCCAAGCTGGCCACGATGTACGGGGAAATATCCGCGGGAGGCCATTTCAAGCGCATAGATCATCATCTTGTCGCCATCGACCTTGGTCCAATAGTCGCGGTGCGTCTCGATGGTTTGGCCCAGTTCCACGGTGAAGGCGTATCCGAGGATCGAGAACCGTCCAAAGACAATGAAGGGGATGCCCTGTTCGGCCGCCCAGCCGTTCAACTCGGTCTTGATCCGCTCTGCCATCCGGTTGAGGCGATCGTGAGCGGCAGGGTCCATGACGTTCATAAGCGCGATGCCCGCAGCGCAGGCCATGGGGTGCCCGTGATGCGTGCCCGACATCGTGACCTTGTCCCCCTCGACAACGTCGAAGATCTTTGCCGAACCGCCGACCGCACCGATCGGCAGCCCGCCGCCAATCATCTTGCCCATGACGGTGAGATCAGGCTTCACCTTATAGACGCTCTGAAGTCCACCGGTCGCCGCGCGCAAGGTCATGGTTTCGTCGACGATCATCAGAATGCCCAATTCGTTGCAGAGTGCCCGCATTTTTTGGACGAATTCTTCCTTAAGCACGACGAGGCCGCCAGCGCCCGACTGGAGCTCTATGATAACACAGGCGAGATCCGCCGCATTCTCACGGATCACGGCCTCGCAAGCTGCAAAATCGTTCTGCACCATAACGACCACGTTGCGCGTCTTGAACGAAGGGATACCTGCCGAATCCGCCGCCGCATTGGGATGTGCGGCGGGGCCGCCCTCTTCGGGGCTGGGGTGAACCGAGACCGACAGATCGTCGGTAAAGCCGTGATAGCCACCTTCGAACTTCGCGATCTTGTTGCGGCCAGTGTAACCGCGTGCGATGCGCACGGCACCAAGGCAGGCCTCGCTCGCGGAGCAGAAGAACTTCACGCGTTCGACCGATTCCACCCGGTCGCAAAGCAGTTTCGCGAGCGCAAGCTCATGCTTCACCGGGTTGCCAAATGAGAAGCCGGTTTCCAGCATGCCCCGGATCGCTGCATTCACCTCCGGGTGGTTGTGACCGATGACGTTGACCGAGAAGTTGTTGTTCAGATCAAGCAGTTTCTTGCCGTCGATCGTGTAGATGTACTGACCATCGCCCCGTTCGGCAAATACCGCATGCGGCCCGTAGTTGAAGGTCTTGCGACTGAAACCACCCGGGATAAAGCTTTTGCCGCGTTCGGTTTCCTTCTTGGATAGTGGAAACGCGCTCGAGAAGTTCTCGACGGCTGTCTGATAATCAAGACTCAAAGTATTCTCCATAGGTTCCAGCGATGTAGGTGTTTCTGTCTGCGGACCATGAACCACCGAAAGCAAATTAGTATCTAGAACGGATACTGCTGCGCCGAGTGCTTGACCGTGACCCATTGCCACTGGGAGAATTCGTCCCAGTTCGCCGGGCCGCCGATGCTGGTGCCGTTGCCAGATTTGCCGCGCCCGCCGAACGGATTGACAACCTCATCCCCGACGGTCTGATCGTTGATGTGCAGCAGCCCCGTTTGCAGCCTCTGCCCAATCGCCAGAGCCCGCGAGGTGGAGTTGGAAATGATGGCGGCCGACAAGCCGTACTCAGTGGAATTGGCCAACGCGATCGCTTCCTCGTCGGTAGAGAACCGGGTCAGGGCAGCAACGGGCGCGAAGAACTCCTCGTCGAACGCACGCGTTCCCGGCGTCACGTTGGTGAGCACGGCGGGTTCGAAGAATGCCCCCTCCCCGCCTCCGCCGGCGAGCAGTGTTGCGCCTTCGGCAAGCGCTGCATTGACCAGACCGCGCGCCTTGGCCGCCTGCTGCTGCCCGATCAGCGGTCCGATTGCATATTCGCCAGCCGACGGGTCGCCCATCGGCAGACCCTTGGCCTTTGCAACGAGGCGCTCCGCAAGGGCATCGTGGATCGATTCGTGGACGAGTATCCGTCCACTCGCCATGCAGATCTGGCCCTGATGAAGATACGCGCCCCAGGCGGCATTGCTGGCGGCGAGATCCAGGTCCGCATCGTCCAGCACGATCAGCGAGTTCTTGCCGCCCAATTCGAGCGACAGCTTCTTGAGATTTCCGCCCGCCAGAGCACCGATCTTTCGGCCGACCGCCGTGGAACCGGTGAACTGGATCATCGCGACCTTCGGATTGACGCAAAGCGCCTCGCCCGCATCTGCCCCGCCGGGGACTACGTGAAACACACCGCCGGGAAGGCCCGCCGCCTTGAACAGCTGGGCCATCAGCAGCCCGCCGCTCACGGTCGTGCGCGGGTCGGGCTTCAGCACGACCGCGTTGCCGATCGCGAGAGCAGGCGCCACTGCGCGCATCGCAAGGTACATTGGGAAGTTGAACGGCGAAATAACGCCGACGACCCCCAAGGGCATGCGCCGGCAGAAGCTCAGCTTGCCCGGATCGGACGGGAGCACCAAACCGGGCGGCTGCGACGGCATGGCCATCGCTTCGCGCAGCGCCTTGACCACGACCGAGATTTCAAAGCCTGCCTTGGCGCCTACGGAGCCGGTTTCCCGGATGAGCCAGTTGATATACAGATCGGCATTCTGCTCCAACAGATCGGCAGCGCGGCGGAACACGCCTGCGCGTTGCTCCCACGGCAGATCGAACCACGCCCGCTGGGCTTCTGCGCCGGATTCGCAGGCTGCGTCCACATCGGCCGGAGAGCCCATGCGCAGACCGAGCAAGACCGCCCCGGTGGCAGGGTGGATGACATTCGATGCCGAAGAATCGAGCCACGGCCCACCCATATCGAGTTCGAGCAGCTGTCTCATCGAAATAGCCTCTCCCATTTCGGCGTTCCTTATTCCGTGTAACGGGTGCCGGGCTGGAGCCCGGCACCCGCAGCATCAGAAGTCGTAGCTGACGGTCGCACCGAAGGTGCGCGGGGCACCAACGTGATTGTAGTCAAAGCCAAAGCCCTGCGTATCGATGCGTGCCGTGTAGTAGAACTTGTCGGTCAGGTTCTTGCCCCAAACCGTCGCTGAGAATGGGCCGCGCTGGTACTTGATGTGTCCAGCCAGTAGCGCGTAGCTGCCCTGGCGGAGACGAGGGGTGTTCAGGACCTCAAAAAACTGACCCGACACATAGCTGAATTCGGGGTGCACACTGAACTTGTTCACACCGTCGTCGAGCAGGGTGAGATCCACACCGCCGCTAGCGGAAACGGACGGGGCATTGGTTAGGCGATTTCCCGCCAGATCGACACCGCTAAGCATACCACGCTTGATCTTCGTGTTGAGCAGGCCCAGGCCGGCGCGGAAACTCAGCATGTCGGTGGCGCGAACCGAGAGCTCGGCTTCCGCTCCGAAGATGCGCGACTTGTCGATGTTCACCAGCGTCTGGGCCGCGGTATTGGGATTGACGTTGATGAACTGCTGATTGGAATAGTTGTAATAGAATAGCGCGCCATTGAATGTGATGCGGCGGTCTGCAAGCTGGGTCTTCCAACCCAGTTCAAATGCGTCGACGGTCTCGGCCTTGGCGACGGAGGCTTCCGACGGATCGAAGAACGCCTGTGCGTTGAAGCTCGGCGCGCGATAGCCGCGGCTGTAGTTGGCGTAGAGCAGCACATCACGCGACGGCTTCACATCGACACCGACCTTGCCGGACAGCTTATCGACCGAATAAGAGAGCGCGAGCGGCGGGATAAGCGTTGCAGTGAGGCCTCCCTGCACGCCGAAGACGTCCGACCGCAAATCGGTCTGCTCGCCCTTGTCATGGCTGTAGCGCAGGCCGCCGCGCAGGGTAATCGTGTCAGTGACCTTGTATGACATGTCGCTGTAGACAGCGTAGCTCTTTTTCAGCTGATCGAAACGGTTGGTGATCGAACAGGCGATAAAGTCGCCCACCGGAGCAGAATCCCTGCAGTCCTGATCGTTGATTGTGCCGTCGCCATTATAATCAATGTCACGAAAGATGCCCAGGCTGCTGCTGTTGAACACCTTCTCCCGGTTGAAGTAAAAGCCGAGGATGAAGTTGAACGGCGAGGACCAGTCGCTGGCTAGGCGCAGGTCCTGCGCGATCTGCTCGGCACGGTCGCCATAGTCAATTTCAAGGACCGACCGCGGGCTACCGTCGGTATCTTCGATGAAGAACAAGCGGCCCTTGTCCCATGAAGAGACTGAGATCAGCGAGAGACCGTCACCCATCTTCCACTGCGAATTCAGCGCGACCGAGTAGGTCCGGCCTTCGCGCCTGCCGACATAGTTAAGTGCGCCTTTACGCTGCCCATCCGTCGCGGTCGGACGGAAGTAGCTGGTGCCCTGGCCGAATGCCTCATAGACACCTGCGCCGATCCCATCGGGGCCACTCTGGCCATAAACGCCGTAGTTGTAAGGATTCTGATAGCTGGTTGATGCGCGCAGCAAGAACGAAAGGTTCGAGCTCGGCTCCACCAGCAGCGAAGCCCGCAAGCCATATTCACGCACCGCGTCCATGTCCGGCTTGCCGGCAAGCGTGTTCCTGAACCAGCCATCGGCACGGGCGAAAGTGCCGGCGACGCGAAGCGCGACGGTGTCGCCGAGCGGAACGTTGACGTAGCCGCTGGCTTCGATGCGGTCATAATTGCCATAGCCGGCCGTCAGCGAGCCTGAAAATTCGTGCTTGGGGCGGGCGCTGATCAGGTTGACCGCACCACCGGTGGTGTTCTTGCCATAGAGCGTTCCCTGGGGACCGCGCAGCACTTCAATGCGCTCAAGGTCGTACATGGCGACGCCGAGCAGCGCGTAGTTGCCCTTATAGACTTCGTCATAGTAGGTCGCGACCGGGCCGGACTGGTTGAGGCTGAAGTCCGACATCGACACGCCGCGAAGGCTGAATATCGGCGTGCCCTCGCCCACGGTGGACGTAACCTGCAAATTGGGCATTTTCATCACGAGGTCGTCGGCCTTGGTGATACGCTGGTCTTTCACGGCGTCGCCGCTGATCGCCGCAACCGAGACCGGCACGTCCTGCAGGCGTTCGCTACGCTTGAGCGCGGTCACGACAATGTCGTCGCCTCCTTCACCTTCTGGCGGCACTTCCTGGGCGAGAGCGATTGTCGACACACTGAGGTTCAAAAGCACAGCCAAGCGCATGAACCCTACCTTTAGCTTGCGTTCCGACCGCATTTGACCTCCCTGTCTTGAATTGGTCGCACGAACCCCACTTCGTCGACCGCATTGCCCTTATGAATTCAGACCCGAACTGAACCATCGGATTGCCTGTGGTCGACCATGACCATCGACTCTCGCCAGCCCCCAAGCCTCATTCTCGCCAGAATGCCGACAAACTTTTCCACATGTAAAATTTTTGTCAAGAGGCAAATTTTTGGACGCCATGGTGGGTGATCGACACGGATGCGATTGCGATACAGGGGGGCGCGCCATACATGGGCTTCAAAAGGGCGACAGCGCCCCAATGGATTGAATAAGAGGAATGCAATGGCCAAACTCAGGATCGAGCCACGGGAGGAAGGTTACACGCGTGGCCAGGAAATCCACGAAACCATTCTAAGAACTTCATTCGACATATTGGTCGATCAAGGCATGGATGCGCTCACCTTTGGAAACATAGCCAAGAGGATGGGCACAAAAAGTCAGAATGTGACCTATTACTTCCCTAACAAGAATATTTTGCTTTCTGAACTTCTCAATTGCATCTTATCGAATTATGAATATGAGGTTGATATAATTGAAAAAAATAAATCCATGAGTGATGAGGAAAAATTCAAGAGTATAGCCGAACTGATAATTCTAGATTTGGCAACCAAAGAAACAACTCGTGTTTTTCCGGAGCTGTGGGCAAAAAGCAATCACGACTCATTCGTACAGGATAGGCTTAACGATCTATACAGAAGAGGCCGTCAAGTTACTGTACAGTTGGTATCCCGTTTGCGCCCCGACATCCCTGCGGACATTCAACAGATGATCGGGGTCATCGCAGCTGGATGCTTCGAAGGCCTGACAATCTTTGCTGGGCACGGAAAGGAATGGGAAGACAAGATTGAGATAATCGCGAGACTTGCAAAGAACATATTGTTTGAAGGAATCATGTCTTTGCCCGTCCATGCAAATAACATCGATGGAAAATAGATATAACGTTGATACAAACAGAAAAACCACCAGCGGACCGGCGCCATGCCCTCCACCTCATCTGGCTAGGACATTTCGATTTAGCTGAATCTAAGTTCTTGCTCCATTAAAGTCGGTATCGCTACCCTAATCATAGCGATTGTTCCTTTGATCATGGAGCCTGTGGTGCAAAACGCTCTCTCAATCCGCTTGGCTTTTCCGGTGCCAGGGCCATTATTCGCCCGAACCGGCGAAATTGCTCCGCGACCGGTGCTGCGAGGGAGGTCGTGATGGACTTGGGAATTGCTGGGCGAACCGCTTTGGTCTGCGCCTCAAGCCAAGGACTTGGGTTAGGCTGTGCGCGGGCTCTCGCCGAGGCGGGCGTGCGGGTGGTCATGAACGGCCGCGATGCCGCGCGGCTTGAGGACGCGGCCGAACGGCTGCGCGCCGAAACGGGTGCGGACATCATCGCGGTCGCCGCCGACGTCGGCACCGATGAAGGGCGCGCGGCGTTGCTGGATGCGGCGGGCACGGCGGACATTCTGGTCAACAATAATGGCGGGCCGCCGCCAAGGCCCTGGGCGGAGCTCGACCGCGATGCCATCCTCGCTGGCCTAGACGCCAATATGCTGACGCCCATCGCGCTGGTGCAGGCAGTGATCGGCGGGATGGTGGAGCGCCGCTTTGGCCGGATCGTCAACATCACATCGGCCGCCGTGAAGATGCCGCTGGCGGGGCTGGAGCTGTCGAGCGGCGCGCGGATCGGCCTGACCGGCTTTCTCGCGGGCATCGCCCGGGAGGTCGCCCACGCCAACGTCACCATCAATCAGCTCTTGCCCGGATCCTTCGCCACCGCGCGCGTGGATGCGGTGGACAGGCGGGCGGCAGAACAGCGCGGGATCAGCCCCGCCGAAACGCGCGCCGCCCGGGAGGCGGCGATCCCCGCCAGGCGCCTGGGCGACCCGGCAGAGTTCGGCGCCGCCTGCGCCTTCCTTTGCTCGGCCCAGGCCGGCTTCATCACCGGCCAGAACCTGCTGATCGACGGCGGCGCCTTCCCCGGCGTGCTCTGATCCCGTCAGAACGGCAGATTGTAGAGCTTGACCGCGTTGGTCTCGAGCACCTTCTTGCGCACCGCATAGTCATAGCCGCCCAGCGTTTTGACCAGATGCTCCTGGACGCCAGGATAGAGCGACGTCGGGTGCGGGAAATCAGTTTCGAACAGCACCTTGTCGACGCCGATCGTCTCCAGCAACTGCTTCGGACCGATCGTTTCGAACCAGTATGTCACCCAGAAATTGTCGCGGAAATATTCCCACGGCCGGCGTTGCAGGCTGCTGAGTTCCTTGGGAAGCATTTCGTCGAACTGATGTTCCATTGACTCCAGGACGAAGGGGACCCAGCCCATGCCGCTCTCGATCAGGCCGATCTTGAGCTTCGGATGGCGGTCCAGGATGCCGCTGACGATGAGATTGCCGAGCGTCGCCGCGTTGCAAACGGCGAACATCATCGACACCACCGCCAGCTTCTGCTCGAACCCGAAGGTCTCGTAGGTGAAGGCATTGGGATCGATCGCGGCGTTGAGGTGGAAGTTGATCGGCGTGCCGGTCTTCTCGCACAGGTCGAAGAACGGATCCCAATAAGGCTCGGTATAGGCGGGCACGCCCAGACGTTCCGGCAGGTCCGGCATGACAAAGGCCTTCAGGCCCATGTCGACGCAGCGCTGCGCCTCGGCCATCAGGGCCTTCTGGTTCCAGGTCGGCAGCATGACGACGGGGAACAGGCGCTGGCCGGATTCCACCTGCCGCTGTGCGGCCGCGTCATTATAGGTGCTGATGACCCACAGCGCGAACTCCTCGTCGCGCAGCGCCATCAACGCGCCGGCCTGCGTCACGCCGGAATTATGATAGCAGATCTGGGCATATATACCCATGTCGTCCATCGCCTGAAGGCGGGGCTTCAGTTCCCAGGCGCCGGGATGCCCTTCCTCCATGGTGGGGAAGGCCATGCGGCCGAGCAGCTTGTTATTGTCCTTGCGGATGACGTTGCCGCCGGTGGAGCCGAAGTCGCGGCCGTCGACAAACCAGCGATCATTGCCGTTAACGCGGCGCTGCACAGGCGCACGGTCCTTGTACTTGGCCGGCGCGCGCGAGATGAACAGGTCGGGCGGTTCCGAGAAATGGGTGTCGCAATCGACGATCTTGATGCCCGCCAGCTCGGGCGGCAGGCCCTTGGACGCCTTTACATAGTCGACTTCGCGGATAACGCCGCCCGGGGCCCAGCCGCCCTCGCTCCAGTATTTCCGCGCTGAGCTTGCAAGCTCGGTTTCCTGCTCCATCCTGTTACCTCCCATGAACCGTCCGGGACCGACGGCTTTCGAGCCGCCTTGTATCATACAGGGTGGTCGCGCCGCCCGGCCTTGCGCATCGCAGCGGCGATAAATCCCGGCAGCGGCTTTTTGGGGTCGCGAACACCCGATGGAGGCCCAGTATTCCGATCGAGTCACGAACGATCGGGCGCATGAAAAACAGGGGAGAGGACGGCATGCTCAACCGCTTTGAAGGAAAGGTGATCGCAATTGCGGGCGGTGCCGGCGGTATCGGCAGCGCCGTGTCGGCGCGACTGGCCGGGGAAGGCGCGACTGTCATTATCGGCGACATCAGCATGACGGCTGCGGAGGAGAGCGCGGCCGCGGTCGCCGCGCAGGGCGGCCGCGCGATGCCGATCCGGCTCGACATCGGCGACGAAGCCAGCGTGGATGCCTTTGTGCGCACGGCGGTAGGCGAACATGGCGGCCTTGACGGCTTTCACGTCAACGCCGTGGACAGCTCGCTCCGGGAAAAGGACACCGACGCCGTCGCCATGGACATGGACGATTATGACGAGATGATGCGGGTCAACCTGCGCGGCTATTTCCTGTGCACGCGCCACGCCGTCCCACAAATCCTGGCCCGCGGCGGCGGGTGCATGCTCTACACCGGGTCCGGCATGGTCTATGCCCCCATGGCGGAACGGCCGGTCTACGCCATGGGCAAGAGCGCCATCCACGCCCTCATGCGTCAGGTCGCGACCCGATGGGGCAAGCAAGGGGTGCGCAGCAATGTGATTTCGCCCGGCCTCATCCTCCATCCGGCCGTTATCGCGGCCAAGGGGACCGCCTTCGCCGAGCAGACGCTGCGGGCTGTGAAGGTGCCCCGGCTTGGCGAGCCGCGCGACATTGCGGCGGTCGCGGCGATGCTGCTGTCCGATGATGGCGCGTTCGTAACCGGCCAGGTCATCAGCGTCGACGGCGGCCAGACGATGCGGCCCTGATCCAGTTGTCGCACAGGCCGATTGCCAAGCGGGATCGCCATCGGTACGATCCCGATCAGTTTCGAAAAGAGGATTGACGGTCAGGCAATCCCGCCGGGGAGGTTCGGCCTTCCGGTCTGATGATGGAGAGGATCATGAAGTATCGCGTCGTGCATTGCGGCACCGGCTATGTCGGCAAGATCGCGCTCCGGCTAATGTTGCAGCAGCCGCATCTGGAGTTGGTCGGCCATCATGTCCACTCGCCGGAAAAGGCGGGCAAGGACACGGGCGAATTCCTCGACGGCAATCCCACGACAGGCGTCATCACCACCAATAACTGGGACGCGGTGATCGCCCGCAAGCCCGATGTCCTCACCTATTTCTTCGACAGCGTCCGCCGCGAGCGCGAGGCGATCGAGGACCTGATCCAGTTCCTCGAAGCAGGCATCAACGTGGTGTGTCTGTCCGCCTGGGGCGTCGGCCATCGCAAGACGGTGCCGCCGGACCTGATGGCCCGCATCGACGCCGCCTGCAAGAAGGGCAACAGCTCCCTCTTCTTCAACGGCTGCGATCCGGGCTGGGCGACATCGGACCTCGCCATTGCCGCGCTGGCGCCGGCCAACCGCATCGACTGCATCCGCATGATCGAGTTCGCCAGCTTCGCCAACTATACGGCGGAATATGCCAGCCGCGAATATTTCGGCTTCGGCAAGCCGCCGGGCTTCAAGCCGATCCTGGCGCAGGGCGGCTTGATCGAGGAGATGTGGTCGCCGACCCTCCATCGCGTGGCCGATGCGCTGGGCGTCGAGTTGGACGAATTCAGGGCTGTCTATGAGACCGACAGCGTCGACTATGACATCAACCCCGCCTTCGGCAAGGTCGAGGCCGGCACCGCGTCGGTCGTGCATTTCGAACTGCAGGGCCTGTGCAAGGGCCGCCCCGTCGTGGTGCTCGAGCATCTCGACCATCTGTTCAAGGATGTGGGCGAGTACAAGAACAACAAATGGACGCGGCCGGGCACGCCCGGCACCTCCTATCGCATCGAGGTGGAGGGTAGCCCCAGCTATGCGCTCGAAGTGCACAGCCACAGCTCCGACTTCAATGTCACCCCGGTGCTCAACTGCATCCCGTCGCTGGTCGCCGCGCCGCCCGGCCTGCTGGGGCCGCTCGACCTGCCCCGCTACTGGAGCCGCAATGTGACGGCCAAGCTGGGGCCTTGGCCGTGACGGGCGCCATGTTCGATACGGGTAAGGTCGCCATCGTCACCGGGGTCGGCCCCGGCATGGGCACCAGCATCGCGGTTGGCCTCGCGCGCCAGGGCGTTGACGTGGCGATCGCCGCACGGCGCTCCGAGCGGTTGGAGGCGGCGGCGGAACAGATCCGCGCGGTCGGCCGCGAGCCGCTGATCTTCCCGCTCGACATCACCGATGCCGATGGTTGCCGGGCGCTGATCCGCGCTACGGCGGAGCGGTTCGGCGGCGTCGATTTCCTCGTCCAGAACGGCCATGACGAAGGCGACTGGAGTCCTGCGACGGATGCCGATCTCGACCGCTGGCGGCGCGTGTTCGAGGTGAACTTCTTCGGCTCGCTCGGCCTCGTCCAGGCCGCCGTGCCGGAAATGCGCAAGCGCGGCGGCGGGTCGATCGTCTTCATCAGCTCGGGCGCCGCCATCCAGGCGCCGCCCGGCATGGGCGCCTATGCCGCGTCCAAGGCGGCGCTCCAGAGCCTCACCCGCTCGCTGGCGCTGGAGCTTGGCCCATCGAAGATACGCGTCAACGACGTCATGCTCGGCGCCACCCAGGGCGAAACGCTGAACGAGGCGGCCAAGAAGGCTTCGGTCGCGGCCGGCCTGACGCCGGAGGAATGGCTGGCGCGCAAGCCCAAGGACTTTGCGCTGGGTGCAATCCCCACGCCGGAGGAGTGCGCGGGGACAGTGCTCTATCTGTGCTCCAACCTCGCCCGCCCCGTCACCGGGCACCATGTCGCGGTCAATGGCGGCCAGTGGATATTGTGAGAAAGAACGCATGAGCATGGATGGCATGGAATGGGATGCCACGGCCGACCTGGTCGTGCTGGGGTCGGGCGCGGCCGGCCTGACCGGCGCGCTGGTGGCGGCGGCTGAGGGCGCCGAGGTCATCCTTATCGAGAAATCGGGGCTGGTCGGCGGCACCACCGCCATGTCCGGCGGCGCCTTCTGGATCCCGGTGAACCATCATATGAACGAGGTGGGGCTGAGCGACAGCCGCGAGGACGCTCTTGCGTATCTGCGCGCCTGCGCTGGGCCCCATGCGGACGAGGAGATCTTCGCGACCCTGGTCGACGAGGGCGAGCCCATGGTGGCCGCGATCGAGGCCTATGGCGTCCGCCCGCCCCGGCCCTGGCCGGCGATCGGCGGCACCTGGGACTATCGGCCCTGGCTGCCCGGCGCCCGACAGGGCGGCAGGCCGCTCATGTACAAGAAATTCGCGCTCGCCGAGCTTGGCGAATGGGCGGCCAAGATCCGCATCGGCACGCCCTATGACGTCGACATGTTCGACTATTACCAGCTCCAGATGTATCTCGCGCCGCCCAATAGCGCCCTGACCAACTCCGTCGCCGCGCGTTCCAAGCGAAATGGTCCGGCCGGGCCGGTGGAGCATGTGGCCGGCGGCACGGCGCTGGTCGGCGAGCTGTTCAGGGCCTGCCTGGCCCATGGCGTTCAGACGATCCTGGAAACCCGCGCCGAGGCGCTTGTCATGGCTGATGGCCGCGTCACCGGCGTGGTGACGGAGCGCGACGGCAAGCTCTGGCGGGTGGCGGCCCGGCAGGGCGTGCTCGTCGCCACGGGCGGCTATACCGGCAATAGCGAGCTTCGGCGGCTGTGGCTCAACCGCCCGCTCCTCACCACCTGCGACGTCGCGGAAAATGAGGGCGACGGCCACCTAATGGGCATGGCGGCGGGCGCGCAGGTCGCGGGTCTCGGCGATGCCTGGTGGCTGCCCTTCATCCATGTCGGCGTCGACGATCATGGTACGGTCAAGAACATCGCGCGCAGCCGTGAGGACCGTACCCTGCCCCACACGATGATCGTCAACAAGCGCGGGCGGCGGTTCATCAACGAGGCGATGAATTATTACGACTTCGGCGAGGGCTTCGGCACCACCAGCGGCGGTAGCGCGCGCAACGTGCCGGCCTGGCTGATCTTCGACCGGCAGGCGGTGGAGCGTTATGCGATGATCGCGGCCAAGGTGCCGTCTGGCGCGACGCCGGATTGGCTGACCGTGGGCGAGACGATCGCCGAGCTGGCCGAAAAGCTGGGTATCGACCCGGCGGCGCTGGAGGAGACCTGCGCGCGCTTCAATGGCTTTTGCCGGACCGGCAAGGACGAGGATTTCCAGCGCGGCGAGAACCCGTGGGACATTGCCTGGGGTGACCCGGACAACAAGCCCAACCCGTCGCTCGGCGCCATCGAGAGGGCGCCCTTCTACGCGGTCGAGGTGGTGCCCGGCGCGCTCGCAACCAAGGGTGGCCTGCGCGTCAATGGCAAGGCAGAGGTGCTGTCGGCGGCGGCGCCCTTCGCGCCTATCCCCGGCCTTTATGCGTCCGGCAACTGCTCGAACGCGGCGCCGTCGGGCTGCTATCCTGGCCCCGGCACGACGCTCGGCGCCGCGATGACCTTTGCCTATGTCGCCGCCCGGCAAGTCGCGGCGGCGGCGAAGGCTGAGTTGATAAAGGAGTGATGGACATGGATGCTGACCTCGAACAATTCGTCCGCGACCAGAAGGACAAGGCGGAAATCCTCGACCGTATCATGACCTATTGCAAGGGCATCGACCGGCTCGACCGCGATCTCCTCGTTTCGGTCTATCACCCGGACGCGCTGGACGATCACGGCATCTTCGTCGGGCCGGTCGAGCAGTATTTCGACTGGATCATCGACTTCCACCGCACCCACCAGCAGCGCACCATGCACTCGATCACCACGCATTTCTGCGAGCTGGACGGCGACACGGCCCATACCGAGACCTATTTCCTCTATCGCGCGCTCAATCGGAAGCCGCCTTATTTCAACATGGCGGTCGGCCGCTATCTCGACCGGTTCGAGAAGCGCGACGGATGCTGGAAGATCGCGCACCGGGTCTGCGTGACCGACATTCTGGACGAACAGTTCGACCCCAATGGCGATGTAGGCGACGCCAACCATCCCCGCACCGCCCGCGACCGGACCGATCCGTCCTTCCAGCGGCCTCTCGCCGTCGACCCGGCCCGCTTCACGGTCTGACCCGCCATGGCGCCCCAGAACCCGGCCGACATAGAAGCGATCCGGCTGATAAAGGCGCGCTATTTCCGGGGCATCGACACGCCTGACGCCGCATTGGTGCGCAGCGTCCTCGCCGAGGATTGCGTGCTCGATTATATGGGCTGCTTCACCGATCCGAAGAGCGGCCGGGACTATTTCCCGCAACTCAACGTGGTGATCAGGGGGCGCGCGTCCTGGGTCGGCGGCGGGGTCTCGAGCATGGGCGTGACCAGCGTCCACCAAGGCTATCATCACGAGATCGTCCTTACCAGCGCGACGAGCGCGGAAGGAATATGGGCGATGACCGATCGGATGTTCATGCCGCCGGGCCATGAATTCGCGCTAATCGAGGGCTTCGGCCTCTATTACGACACCTATGAGAAGGTAGCCGGCGAGTGGTTAATCAAGACCGCCCGGCTCCAGCGCATCCGGGTGGGGGGCAGTTGAGACAGTCACACCCGAACCGTTCTGGCTGGTCAATACACTGAAAAGCGGCGCCAGCCTCGATCGCCGGCGCCGCCTCTAGCTTAGCGGCCGAAGTGGTAGCGCACCCGCACGCCGTACATGCGCGGCTCGCTGAACACGCCGCCGTCAAACCCGGCCGAATTATAGCCCGCGCCCGTATAGGTGCGCACAACCTCCTTGGTGACATTGGTCGCGAACAAGGCGACATCCACCGGCATGCCGCCCACGCCGTTCCAGTTGACGTTGAGGTTTAGCAGATCGAGCGCCGGCACGGTCTGGTTCGCAACAATGGGCGTTACCCTGGTCGCCAGCATCGGGCTGGTATGGCTGAAGGTCGCGGCCAGCGTCACCTCGCCGACGCTTTCGGCCAGCGGCAGCGTGTAGGAGCCCGTGATGCTGTACTTGTGCTTGGGCGCCAGCGTCAGCGGATCACCCTCGAAGGTGGTGAAGCTGATGCCGCGCGGATAGCGGACGGGATCGAACGGCACGTTGCGGTTCAACTGCTGCACCCTGGTGTTGAGATAGGTGTAGCTCCCTTCCAGGCGCAGCCCCTCGACGGGCTCGATCATGCCGTCGACCTCAACACCCCAGATCCGCGACTTGCCGGCGTTGATGATCGCCTGGACCGGACGGGCGGCGTTCAGGCTGGCCTGCAATTGCTGGTCGGAGAACTTGTTGTAGAAGGCCGCGACATTGAACGAGCCCCTGACCATGCCGTCGAAGCTGGTCTTGGCGCCAACCTCATAGGAATCGACCTTCTCCGGTGCCCATTGCTCGAAGTCCACAGCGCTGGGGTTCACACCGCCAGCCCGATAGCCGCGCGCATATTTTGCATAGAGGAGAACCTCCTCGACCGGCTTGTAGTCGAGGTTGATCAACCAGGTCGGCTTGGACGATTTGGCGGTGAAAGTCAGCCGGCACAGGCCGCGCTGACTGACGCCGGTGATCGCAAGGCCGCTGGTGGCGCAGGTGAACGTCGGCGTGTTGGCGGCGGGGAAAGCAATCGAGACATTTTCGCTGAGAGCACGGGTGCGGTCGCGCGTATAGCGGATGCCGCCGGTCAGCCGGAGCTGGTCGGTGAGCTTGTAAGTGCCCTGCGCATAGAAACCGAGGTTGCGGAAATACAGGCTCTGGTTCGGCAGGGTGATGGAACCCAAGCTGGTCGCTCCCCGGAACAACGGCGTGCACTGGAAGGTCGTGTGGTCGGTGCAGCTCAGGAAGGTGCGCTGATACTGGCTTGCCGGGTGGATCGGATCGCTGATCTCCAGATAGGCGCCAGCCTGCCAGTCGAGCGCGCCGCCGAAGGCATTGCCCTGGAGTTGAAGCTCCTCGCTGAAGGTCCGCTGGGCGGTCAGATAGCCGTCGAGGCCGGGACTGACGACCACGAAGGAATAGGACTGGCCGCCCGATACCAGATTGTCGCCGAGGAAGTTGGTGTTCGTGGCGTCGCGGAATTCACCATAGCTCATGATGTTCTTGACGGTCAGATTGTCCGCGACCCGCCAAGTAGTGGTGTTGATGGCCTGCCACTGCTCGATCCGCTGATAAGGGTCCGGAATCGAGCTTTCCACGGCATAGGGACCGCGCGCCGCCTGCCTGGCCAACTGCGCGCAGGCCAAGGGCGCCGTGACCGATGCGGCGCCCGAGCTGGCGGCCGGATTGCACGTCAACAGACGTAGATGGTTCCCGTTGGTGTCGGAATCGCTGTAGGTGACGATCAGGTAGTTTTCGAGATTGTGCGCGAGATCGGCAACGATGCTGCCCCTCAGCGCGATATAGTCCGTGTCGTTGAAGTCTTTCGGCCCGATGCCGGAGAAGTTGCGCATATAGCCTTCGCGCTTGTTGCGATCGACGCCCAGGCGCACCCTTATGCTGTCGGACAAGGGCACGTTGAGCACGCCCTGGACGCGCCACATGTCGTAATTGCCAACAGAGCCCTCGACATAGCCTTCAAGCTTGCCGGTCGGCTTCTGCGGCACGAGCAGCACCGCGCCGCCAGTGGTGTTGCGGCCGAACAATGTGCCCTGCGGCCCCTTCAGCACCTGCACATTCTGGAGGTCGAAGAAGCTGCCGACACCGGCACCATTGCCGGACGTGGCAAGGCTGGCGGCGCGCGGCGCGACGACATCGGCGAAATAGACGGCGACCGAGGGCGCGGTGCCGATCTCCTGCGT
>DATJLC010000373.1:0-5254 GCA_035490755.1 Sphingobium sp. | reverse complement strand
CGCCTATCCTCCGTGGAATTTCAGCAATGCCGATGGCTCGCTCGGCGGCTATGAAATCGAGCTGACCAAGGCCCTGTGCGAGCGCATGAAGATCAAATGCGATCTCATCGCCCAGGAGTGGAACGGCATCATCCCCGGCCTCACGGTCGGCAAATACGATGCCATCATAGCCTCCATGGGCGTGACGGAGGAGCGCAAGAAGGTCATCGGCTTCTCCAAGCCCTATGCCAAGGCGCCCAACGGGTTCCTCACCGCCGGCGACAATGTGCTGAAGGACCTGCCGGATGCCGGCCAGGCCTTCGACCTCGCAAAGGCCCCGGATGAGGCCGAAGCGGCGCTCGCGGCCTTGAAGGAAAAGCTCGCCGGCAAGATCATCGGCGTCCAGACCGGCTCCACCGCGGCGACCTTCGCAACCGAATATTTCAAGGACCTGGATATCCGCGAATATCCCTCCTTCGAACAGCTCGGACTGGAACTGACGGCCGGGCGCATCGACCTCGCCGTGGCCAATGTCACGGCCTTCAAGGCGGTGATCGACGCCAATCCGGCGGGCACGCTGGTCTTTACCGGCCCCACCTTCGCCGGCGGCGTGCTCGGACTGGGGACGATCAACGTCGCCCTGCGGCCGGCCGACGACGCGCTGCGCGCAGCCTTCGACGCTGCCATCACCGACCTCAACAGGGACGGGACCAACAAGGCCCTGACCGAAAAATGGTTCGGCGTGGATATCTCGGTCCACGAATAGAGCGTTCCATCCCTTCCCCGCCAGGGGAGGGGATAACCGCCCCGCGAAGCAACGCATTCAACGATCGCACAGGGACTGCCATGTTCGAGCCCGTCGGACCCGCCGAGGCAACGCTCACCATCTATCTGGACGGCCGCGCCATCCCGGCGCGGGCCGGAGAAACCGTCGCGGCATGCCTTCTTCGCGCCGGCATCACCCACTTCCGCACGACGCCGGTCAGCGGCGCCCCGCGGTTGCCCTTTTGCATGATCGGGCATTGCTTCGACTGCCTGATCGAGATCGACGGCATCGGCAGCCGCCAGGCCTGCCTGAGCCAGGTCGAGACCGGCATGCGGCTGCGTACCCAGGATGGACCCGCGCGCATTTCCGGGCTGGAGTTGCCCGGACTGGATCTGCAATGAGCATCGTACCTGACGCGGACATCATCATCGTCGGAGCCGGCCCGGCGGGCATGGCATGCGCGATCGATCTCGCCGCCGCGGGATGCCGGGTGATCGTGCTCGACATGCAGCCCTCCCCCGGCGGCCAGATTTTTCGCGCGCTGGAAGCCAACATGCAGGCCCGCCCCGGAACCGACGAGCTCCTCTCCGCCCTCGGCCCGAGCTACAAGGCCGGCCTTGCCCTTTTGACGCGCTTTCGCGCAACGCCCGGCATCGATTATCGGCCGGGCACCACGGTCTGGGACCTTCGGGCGGACGGTACGGTCGGCTGGCTCAAGGGTGATGCGGCCGGTTACCTGCGGGCGACCCATGTCGTCCTCGCCAACGGCGCGATGGAACGCCCTGCTCCCTTTCCGGGTTGGACGCTGCCCGGCGTGATGACGGCCGGCGCGGTGCAGACCCTGCTGAAGGCGGGGCGTCTCAAGCCGAAAGGCAGGATCGTGCTGGCCGGAACCGGGCCGCTGATCTTTCTGCTCGCCGACCAGCTGCGACGCCTCGGCGTGCGGCCGGCGCTGATCGCACGCACCGACCGCGCAAGGGACAAGGTCGCCGCCCTCAGGCGGCTTCGACCGGCGGGCCTTCCCGCACTCCTCAAGGGTTTGGGCTGGCTTCTGCGATTGCGGCTGGCCGGGGTTGCGATGCGCACCGGCATATCCGGCCTTGAGGCGCACGGGCGCAGCCACATCGAATCCGCCCGCCTGACCGTCGCCGGCAAGAGGATCGAGCTGCCCTGCGATCTGCTCGTGGTTCACGACGGCATCGTGCCATCGACGGATCTGGCACACGCTGCCGGCCTCGCCCTCGCGTGGCGAGATGACGATGCCAGCTGGCAACCCGTAACGACGCGGGACGGACAGGCCGAAATGGCGCCCGGCCCCGCCTTGACCGCCGGGCCTTGCAGGATCCGCATCACCGGCGATGCGCGCCGGATCGGCGGCGCCGACGCCGCCATCGCCCACGGCCGCCACGCCGCCGGCGCCATCCTGGCAGAACTGAGCCGCCCGGCCGCCACGCCGGGAGCCGCGGACCGGACCGGCGTCGACGTCGAACGCAGCCTCGCGGCGCGGCCCTTCCTTGACGCGGCCTTCCCGCCGGGCCTCGCCGCAAACCTCCCCGATGACGCGACCATCGTCTGTCGCTGCGAGGAAATCACGGCCGGGGCGCTGCGCGCGGCAATTCGGGACGGCGCCAGGGAGATGAACCTGGTCCGCGGGCTCCTGCGCTGCGGCATGGGCGCCTGCCAGGGCCGCAGCTGCGCGGCAACGCTCGCCCGGCTTCTTGCTGAAGCGAACCCCGATCGTCCGGTGTCTCCGGCCCCGTTCCGCGCACGCCCGCCGCTGCGCCCCCTGCCGCTCGGCGCGCTGGCCGGCATGATCGGCCTCGACCCCGATCTGGCGCAGGTGGAATCGCTCGACGACAAGCCCGAAGCCAGCGCCGGAGACGACGCCCATGTCTAACGATGCGCTCATCGTCGGTGGCGGATTGCAGGGCTGCGCGATCGCCCTGTTCCTCGCCCGCGCCGGCTGGCGGGTGACGGTGGTGGAGAAGAACCTCGCGGGCCGCCACGCCTCGGGGGTCAATGCGGGCGGCCTTCGCTCGCTGATGCGCGACGTGCGGGAATACCCCCTGTCGCTGCGCGCCATGGACATGTGGGCCAATCTCGCCGACGTCGTGGGCGCGGCCGCGGCCGAAAGCTGCGAGGTCCGGCTCGGCACGGCCCAGATCGCGCTGGCGATGGATGCGGCCGAGCTGCAATGGTGCGAGGCGCGGTCCCGCAGCATGTGCCGCCGCGACATCCACTCGGAAAAACTGATCGCTCCCGACGCGCTGCACCGGTTGCTGCCGGGCCTTTCCGGCGCGGCGCTCGGCGGCCTGATTTCGCGGCGCGACGGGCACGCCAACCCGGCCAATGCCGCGCGCGCCTTCCGCAAGGCGGCAGAGGCCACCGGCGTTCGCATCCTCGAACAATGCAAGGTGCACGACCTTGCACCCAAGCCTTCGGGCGGGTGGCGGGCCGAGACCGATGCAGGCGCGATCGAGGCGGAATGGGTCCTCAACTGCGCCGGCGCATGGGGATCGGCCCTCGCCGCGCGGCTTGGCGAAACCTTGCCGATCAAGGTCACGGCCCTCTCCATGATGGTGACGGCGCGGGTCCAGCCCTTCATCACCCCCGTCGTCATCGGCATCGACCAGCCGCTCTCGTTCAAGCAGAGCGCGGTCGGTTCGCTGGTCATCGGCGGCGGCATCCTGGGCAAGCCGTGCCTTGAGGGGGACACCTCGTTCACCGTCATGGACCGCATGGCATCGAGCGCTGCGGCCACGGTTGCGGCCTTCCCGGTGCTGGCCGGCGTGCCGGTCGTGCGCACCTGGACGGGGCTCGAAGGCGCCACACCGGATGGAATACCGTTCATTGGCCCCAGCCTCAGCCATCCCGGCCTCTGGCATGTGTTCGGCTTCTGCGGCCACGGTTTCCAGCTTGCGCCCGCGGTGGGCGAAGCCGTGGCGCGATCGCTCGTCTCGGGAACCCTCGATCCAAGGCTTACTCCTTTCGCGGTCGATCGCCTGCAGCCCCAAACGCCGCGAAAAGAGGAGGCCTTGCCATGACGCCGGGCATGTTCGAACTGCTGGGCTTCGGCCCGCAAGGCTGGGGGCTGCCCCTGCTCCAGGCCGCCGGCATCACGATCGCCGCCGCCCTTTGCGGCTTCCTGCTCGGAAGCATCTTCGGGATTTGCGGCGCCACCCTCAAGCTTGCGCGGGCGCCCTGGCTGCGCCTGGTCGGTCAGGCCTACACCACGGTTTTCCGCGGCGTTCCGGAAATCCTCGTGGTCTACCTGTTCTACTTCGGCGGAAGCGTTGTCCTGACGGCGGCCATGAACACCGGCGGCTTTCCCGGCTTCTATTCCCTGCCGTCCTTCGTCATCGGCGTCTTCGCTGTGGGCATCGTCTCCGGCGCCTACCAGACGGAGGCCTATCGCTCCGCCTATCTTCGCCTCGACCGGGGCCAGATCGAGGCGGCCGCTTCGTGCGGCATGTCGAAATTCCTGCTGCTGCGTCGGATCATCGCCCCCCAGACGCTCCGCTTCGCCCTGCCCGCGCTCGGCAATATCTGGCAATCGGCCCTCAAGGAAACCTCGCTCCTCTCCGTCATCGGCCTGACCGAACTCTTGCGCCAGGCCGGCACCGCCGCGGGATCGACCCGCCAGCCCCTCCTGTTCTACGCCATTGCGGCAGCGCTGTTCCTGGTCATCGGACGCTGCACCGGCGCGCTCCTGAACCGGACGGAAAACCATCTCGCCAAACCCTGGAGACGCTGATGCTGGACTGGCCCTTTCTGACGGATGTCACCGGTCAACTCCTGTCGGGCCTGCCGCTGACCCTGCAACTGGCGGCGCTGTCGCTGACGATCGGCTTCGTGCTGGCCGTCTTCCTCGCGGGTGCCGCCGCAAGCACGTTCAGGCCCCTGCGCTGGATTGCGAAAGCCCATGTCGAGCTGTTTCGCGGCACGCCGCTGCTGTTGCAGATCTTCCTGATCTACTACGGCCTCGGCCAGATCGCCCCGCTGCGCCAGTCCGTCCTCTGGCCTTTCCTGCGCGAGCCCTACTGGTGCGCCATCCTGGCGCTGGCGCTCAACACCTCGGCCTATACCGCCGAGATCATTCGCGGCGCGATCCAGGCCGTGCCGGCGCACGAGATTGAGGCCGGGCGGGCCTGCGGCATGTCGGGCTTCCTGCTGCGCCGCCGCATCATCTGGCCCATCGCGCTGCGCCAGGGGCTCGCGGTCTACGGCAGCGAGGCGATCCTGATGATCAAGGCGACGTCGCTTGCCAGCATCATCACGCTGACCGAGCTCACCGGCATCGCGCACAAGCTGATCTCCTCGACCTACCGGGTGTTCGAGATCTTCATCGTCACCGGCGCGATCTACCTTGCGCTCACCTTCCTGATGAGCACGGCTTTCGCGCTTCTCGAACGCCACCTCCAGGCCCACCACGCCCATCGTCGCGCCTGACCCGCGCACCATATGGAGAAACCAGATGGCCTCCCTCCCCCTCCCGGCTGCGGCCGGCAC
>DATJLC010000372.1:0-7269 GCA_035490755.1 Sphingobium sp. | reverse complement strand
ATCAGGCGCTGATCGATCCGGTCGAGAATGCCGTGGAAATAGCGGGCCGGCAGCATGCCCCACAGCCTGGCGCCCGTTCTCGCGAAAGGGTGATTTGTCCGCGCCAGGCGCGGCCGGCGGCGAGGTCCCGGAGCGTTCATGTGTCGCCACTATGCATGAAGCGCGGGCCTCGGTTCAATGCTGACATTGATGCCGCTGCCCGCGAACAGGAGTCCAGAACCACCGCCCACCGAAAATCTTGAAGCTGGAGGCATGACGAAGCGGCGCGCTGGCCGCCTCGCCTTACGTCAGAGTTCCGGACCGGCGTGGGATACGGTCCAGGTTTCGCCCTGGGAGACCAGCTTCTGCAGGTCGGCAACCTTGCCGGCGGACGCCTTTTCGTTCTGCGCAATCACGCCCTGTTCAAAGCTGGGGCGTGGATCGTCGTAGAGGATGCCGAGCGCCATCGGGAAGGCGCCGAACGGCATTTCGACCAGCATGTGCGCGACCGAGCGGTTGGTGACGTCGTGGACGATGACGCCCGCCGCCTGCCAGTTTCCATCGACGACCTCGACCACCTTGAGGGTCAGCGCTTCCCGGTCGAGGGTAATGCCCTTGGTGCCCTTGGCAAAGAGCATGGGCTTGCCGTTTTCCAGCCAGAGCTGGCCCTCATCCGCGTTCTTCTTTTCAGTGAAATCCGCGAACACGTCCTTGTTGTAGACGATGCAGTTCTGGAAGATTTCCACGAACGCCGCGCCCTTGTGGTTGTAGGCGGCTTTCAGAACGTCCGGCAGATTCTTCGACACGTCGAAACCCCGCGCGACGAAGCGCGCACCCGATCCCAGCGCGAAGGCGGCGGGCTTCGCGGGACGGTCGACGGAACCGAAGGGCGTCGAGGGACTCTTGGTCCCCTCGCGGCTGGTCGGCGAATATTGCCCCTTGGTCAGGCCATAAATCTCGTTGTTGAACAGCAGGATCTGACAATCGAGATTGCGCCTGAGGATATGCATGGTGTGATTGCCGCCGATCGACAGCGCGTCGCCGTCGCCGGTGATAATCCACACGTCCAGCTCCGGATTGGCGAGCTTGACCCCCGTCGCCACCGCCGGCGCGCGGCCGTGGATGGTGTGGAAGCCATAGCTTTCCACATAATAGGGAAAGCGCGAGGAGCAGCCGATGCCGGAGACGAACACGGTGTTCTTCGGGTCAGCGCCAATCTCAGGCAGGGTGCGCTGTACCGCCTTCAGGATCGCATAATCGCCGCAACCCGGGCACCAGCGGACTTCCTGATCGGTTTCCCAGTCCTTGATGGTGGTTTGCACCTTGATGGTCGTCATCTCATTCATGCGAGCAGGCTTTCGATAGCGTCTTCGATTTCCGCGATGCGGAAGGGCTGGCCGGAGACCTTGTTGAGCGGACGGGCGTCGACCAGATACTGGTCGCGCAGCACGGTCTTGAGCTGGCCCGTGTTCATTTCGGGCACGAGGACCTTTTCAAAGCCCTTGAGCAGCTCGCCCAGATTTTCCGGCAGGGGCCAGATATGGCGGATGTGGATGTGCGCCACATCATGGCCCTTGGCGCGCGCGCGGCGCACCGCCTGGCTGATCGGGCCATAGGTCGATCCCCAGCCGACAACGGCGATCTTGCCGCCTTCATTGCCCTGATCGATGTCCTGGCGCAGGCCCTTTGCGATGCCGAGCACCTTGTTCTGACGGATATGCGTCATTGCCTGGTGGTTTTCCGGCGCATAGTTGATATGGCCGGTATCGAGTTCCTTTTCGATGCCGCCGATGCGGTGCATCAGGCCGGGAGTGCCGGGCTTGATCCAGGGACGCTTCAGCTTGGCGTCGCGGGCATAGGGCTTGAGCCCGCCTTCCTGCGCCTCTTCCTGGAAGGTCACCGGGAACGGCGCGTAGGAAGCCATGTCCGGCACCTTCCACGGTTCAGCGGCGTTGGCGATATAGCCGTCGGTCAAGAGCATGACCGGGGTCATATATTCAACCGCGATGCGGCAGGCCTCGATCGCGCAGTCGAACGCATCCGCCGGCGAGCGCGCGGCAATGACCGGCAGGGGCGCGTCGCCATTACGGCCGTAGACGGCCTGATAGAGGTCCGACTGCTCGGTCTTGGTCGGAAGGCCCGTCGACGGGCCGCCGCGCTGCGAGTTCACGATGACCAGCGGCAGTTCGGTCATGATCGCAAGGCCGATCGCTTCGCCCTTGAGCGCGATGCCGGGCCCGGAGGAGGAGGTGATGCCGAGCGAGCCGGCATAGCTCGCGCCGATGGCCGATGCGATCGCCGCGATCTCGTCCTCCGCCTGGAAGGTGGTGACTCCGAATTCCTTGAGCTTCGACAGATGATGCAGGATCGCGCTCGCCGGCGTGATCGGATAGCCGCCGAAGAACATCGGCAGGGACGCCAGCTGCGCACCCGCCACCAGGCCGAGCGAGATCGACTCGGCGCCGGTCACGGTGCGGTAAAGGCCATCGGGCACCGGTGCCGGCGCGACATGGAGCTGCTTCAGCGGACCGGACAACTCCGCCGTCTCGCCAAAGGCATGGCCAGCGTTGAGGGCGGCGATGTTGGCGTCGGCAAGGATCGTATTCTTGGCGAACTTGCTCTTCAGCCATTCAACGATCGGCCCGCGGTCGCGATCGAACATCCACAGCGCCAGGCCGAGGGTCCACATGTTCTTGCAGCGGAGCGCTTCCTTGTTGCCAAGGCCGAAGGGCTTGACGCTCTCAAGCGTCAGCGCGGAAATGTCGAACGCGAGCAGCTGCCACTTGGACAGGCTGCCGTCCTCGACCGGGTTGGTCGCATATTTCGCCTTGGCGAGGTTGCGCTCGTTGAACTCGCCGGTGTCGGCGATGATGAGTCCGCCCGGCTTCAGATCGCCAACATTGGTCTTGAGCGCGGCCGGGTTCATCGCGATCAGCACGTCGGGCGCATCGCCCGCGGTCGTGATCGCGCTCGATCCGAAATTGATCTGGAAGGCGGACACACCGAATAGGGTGCCCTGCGGCGCGCGGATTTCCGCCGGAAAGTCGGGGAAGGTCGCAAGATCGTTACCCGCCAGCGCGGTTGACAGGGTGAACTGCCCACCCGTCAGCTGCATGCCGTCGCCGGAGTCACCGGCGAAACGGACGACCACGGCTTCCGGTGCAACGTCAATTTCTGGTCTGCTTTGCAAAACTGTCGCCATTTCCACTCTCGGCATCCTCAAACACTCGCTCAGCCCTAGTCCTATCCTATCCCAATTTAAAAGTAGAAATCTTTGCATGGGGCGATGGGAGACTTTCTGTCGCATTGAGGCAGCGGCGCTTGAACGCGAGGGCAAAAGGCCGGTACACGGTCGCCCTCCCTCATCGCGAGCCCGAATCATGACAGATCCCGCCCAGCTTCCATATCGCCCCTGCGTTGGCGTCATGCTCGTCAACCGTGACGGTCTGGTTTTTGTTGGGCAGCGCATCGATAACAAGGAAGGCGATGCCTGGCAGATGCCACAGGGCGGCGTCGATTCGGGCGAGGACATAGAGCAGGCGGCATTACGCGAACTGGAAGAGGAGACGGGGATCACGCCGGACCGGGTCCAGATCCAGACGCGCTCAGGCAGGGAGCATTTCTACGACCTGCCGGAGCAAATGATCGGGCGGATATGGAACGGTAAATATCGCGGCCAGCGCCAAACCTGGTTTCTCGCGCGCTTTCTGGGTCAAGACAGCGACATCAACATCGCGACCGACCATCCCGAATTCGACGCCTGGCAGTGGGTTCCGGCCGACTCGCTCGTCAACCTGATCGTTCCCTTCAAGAAACAACTCTACCGGGATGTAGTGGCGGAATTCCAGGACCTCATCTGACGGTTAGCAGCGCGTAAACAAACAGGGTTAATCTTTGCTAACCACGAATAGGGCCCCTATGGTTGGGCCATGCTTCATTCGCTCCGCCAGCTGTTCACCCTCAAGACCAAGTTCGAGGTCTATCTCGTCATCTATGCGCTGGCGCTGGGCGCCTGCGAGCGCGGGGCTGCCTATATCGCGCAATATCCGGGGATAGGAGGCAAGCTGCTGGCACTGGCCTGTACCGGCTCGGTCTTTCTGGCGGGTGGACTGATGATCGATTCGGTGGATATCCGCCAGCGGCTGGCCGCGGCCGATTGATCAGCGCCCAAGCGCGACCGCCGGATCAGTGAAGTCGTATCCAAGTTCCCGCGCGACCGGCGCGCAGGTCACTTGGCCGTTCCAGATATTGAGGCCTGCGAGCAGATGCGGATCACGCCGCATCGCTTCTTGCCAGCCCAAGTCCGCGATCTGAAGGGCGTGGGGCAAAGTGACATTGTTGAGAGCATAAGTGGACGTGCGCGCGACAGCGCCAGGCATGTTTGTCACACAATAATGAACGATGCCGTCCACCACATAAGTCGGGTCTGCATGAGTGGTCGGCTCGCTGGTCTCGAAACAGCCACCCTGGTCAATCGCGACGTCGACCAGCACCGCGCCCGGCTTCATCGTCGCGAGCATCGCGCGTGACACAAGCTTGGGCGCGGCCGCGCCGGGGATCAGCACCGCGCCAATGACCAGGTCGGCCTTTCGCACGCAGTCGGCGAGGTTGGCCTTATTGGAGAAGCGCGTCTTGGCCCGCGCCTCGAAATAAGTGCCGAGCCGTTCCAGCACCTCAGGATTGCGGTCGAGTATGGTGACGTCGGCACCGAGACCCGCCGCCATCTGCGCTGCGTTGAAGCCGACGACACCGCCGCCGATGATCGTGACCTTGCCCGGCAGCACGCCCGGCACACCGCCCAGCAGCACGCCGCGCCCGCCATGCTCCTTTTCAAGGGCAGTCGCGCCGGCCTGGATCGCCATGCGTCCGGCGACCTGGCTCATCGGCTTGAGGAGCGGCAGTCCGCCTGACGCGTCCGTCACCGTCTCATAAGCGATGCAGGTGGCGCCCGAGGCGATCAGGTCGGCCGTCTGCTCGGGATCGGGGGCGAGGTGTAGATAGGCGAACAGGATCTGTCCCCGGCGCAGCAGGGCGCGCTCGTCGGGCTGCAGTTCCTTCACCTTCACGATCATCTCCGCGCGGGCGAAAACCTCGGCGGCGGAGGCCACGACTTCGGCACCGGCCTTCTGATATTGCTCGTCGTTGGCGCCGATGCCTGCGCCCCCGCCGCTCTCCACAAGCACCGCATGACCATGCGCGGTGAGTTCATAAGCGCTCTCTGGGGTCAGGCCGACCCTGTATTCATGGTTCTTGGTTTCCCTGACGGTGCCGATGATCATGCGGTTCCTGCGTGACTTGCCCACCTCAGCGCGACGCCACCAGGGCCAACCGCGCCGATTCCATCGGCTCCAGGCTGACTTCGCTCACGCCCGAAAGTGATTCGATCGCTTCACCCATCTCCATGTCGAGGCGGAAATCCCGCCCGACGCGCAGACGCGCCATGCCCACGCTGCAGGGCACGACCAGGAGGACCTCGCCGCGACCGCCGCGTGCTTGTCCGATCAGGGCCGCGATGCGCACAATCGCGTCAGGGGCTGCCAATGTGATCGTCATGCGCATCCGGGCATCGGAGGCGATGCTGGAGAAGGCCTGAACACCCCTTATGGTGATGCGGGGAATGTCCTCGCCGCCGGGCCGGTCCAGCTCGACACTGAGAAGGGCACAGTCACCGGCAGTGGCGAGCTTTTCAAGGAGCTTGCTGCCATCCTCTTCGAAGCAGCTGGCCTGAAACTGGCCGCTCTGGTCGGACAATGTCGCATTGACGTAGCGTGCACCCCTTTTGGTGTCGCGCCAGCGGATCGACTCGACCAGCGCGGCCATGGTCGCGGTGGTGCGATCGGCGGGCGTCACGGAGGTGTCGCACAGCTCGCCATAGCTGCGCGCGCCGCGTGCCCGTGCAAGTTGGCGATAGCGATCGACCGGATGGGCGGAGAAATAAAAGCCGAAAGCCTCGCGCTCCTGTTCCATCCGCTCGCTGGCAGACCAAGCTGCATTGGCCGGCACGTGAACATCGGCATGGGGGGTGTCGTCGCCGCCGAACAGCCCGCCCTGCCCGCTTTCGCGCGCGTCGGTGGCGTTGGCGGCGACAGCGAGAATCGCCTCCGCAGCCGCGAAGGCACCGGCGCGCGGGACGTCAAGCGTGTCGAACGCACCCGCGGCCGCAAGGCTCTCGATCTGGCGCCGATTCATGAGCCTGGGTTCGATCCTGTTGGCGAAATCGTCGAGGTTGCGGAAGGCGCCCCGCGCCCGCCGCTCTTCCACGAGCAGCTCCATCGCCCGCTCGCCCACGCCTTTCAGCCCGCCCAGGGCATAGCGCACCGCATAGGGAAAGGCGCCGTCATCCGGACTGGGCGCCACGGAGAAATCCGCCTCGCTAAGATTGATGTCAGGCGGCAGGCAAATCACGCCCATGCGCCGCATGTCGTCGACAAACACGCAGAGCTTGTCGGTCAGGTGGATGTCGAAGGCCATGGAGGCGGCATAGAATTCCGCCGGATGATGAGCCTTCACCCAGGCCGTCTGGTAGGACAGCAGGGCATAGGCCGCCGCATGGCTCTTGTTGAAGCCATAGCCCGCGAATTTGTCGATCAAGTCGAACAGCTCGTTCGCCTTTGCGGCGGGAATGGCGCTCCGTTCCGCGCAGCCGGTGACGAAGCGTTCGCGCTGGGCGTCCATCTCCGCCTGGATCTTCTTGCCCATCGCGCGGCGCAGCAGGTCGGCGTCGCCCAGGCTGTAGCCGGCGAGGATCTGCGCGGCCTGCATCACCTGTTCCTGATAGACGAAGATGCCGTAGGTTTCCTTCAGGATCGGCTCCAGAAGGTCATGGGGATAGACGATGTCCTCCTGCCCGTTCTTGCGGCGGCCGAACATGGGGATATTGTCCATCGGGCCCGGGCGATAGAGCGAGACAAGCGCGATGATGTCGCCAAAATTGGTCGGCCTGACGGCAGCGAGCGTCTTACGCATACCTTCCGATTCCAGCTGGAACACGCCGACCGTGTCGCCCCGCTGCATCAGATCATAGACCGCAGGATCGTCCCAGCCGAGGGTATCAAGGTCGACCTCCACGCCCCGCTGCCTGAGTAGCTGGACCGCGCGCTGGAGCACGGACAAGGTCTTGAGGCCGAGAAAATCGAACTTCACCAGCCCCGCCCCCTCGACATACTTCATGTCGAACTGGGTGACGGGCATGTCGGAACGGGGATCGCGGTAGAGCGGCACGAGCTGCGCGAGTGGCCGGTCACCGATCACCACGCCGGCGGCGTGGGTCGAGCTGTTGCGGGGGAAGCC
>DATJLC010000371.1:0-11743 GCA_035490755.1 Sphingobium sp. | reverse complement strand
GTGCGGCATTCGTGCGCAGCGGCTTCGTCAACTTCGGGGCAAGCTCGCTCGATTTCGAAGTCGAGTTCGATGTGTTCTCACCCGATTGGGACAGTATCTACCGCATCCGGCATCGCATCGGCCTCGACATATTGGGCCGGTTCAGGACAGAAGGCATAGAGTTCGCCTATCCAACCCAGACGAGCTTCACCGCCGCCCCCAATGGCACCCTGATCATGCCCTATGCGGTCGAATCGGCTTACGTCTCGAACTCTGACCGGACTGCCGCCGCCAGCAAAAGCTGATCAGCCGCCCCACAGACTGCCCGGCGCCAACATGCCGTTGCTGGCACGCAGGCCGCCTTCCCGGTCCTCGGCAAGCAACAGCGCGCCGTCCAGGTCGACCCAGCGGGCCTGCTGCGCGGCCAGGAAGGCCGGGGCGATACCGAGCGACGTACCCAGCATGCAGCCGACCATGATCATCTGCCCCCGCCGCCTCGCCTCTTCGGCAAGTTTGAGCGCCTCTGTGAGCCCGCCCGCCTTGTCGAGCTTGACGTTCACGGCCTGATACATCGTCAGCCTGTCGAGATCGGCGCTGGTCTGGCAACTCTCGTCGGCGCAGAACGGTACCGGCGAAGTCAGCCCCGCAAGCATCTCGTCCTGCCCCGCCGGAACCGGCTGTTCGATAAGTTCGACGCCAATCTCCGCCATTGCCGTCGCTTCCCGCACGATGTCGAGCGCGCCCCAGCTCTCATTGGCGTCAACGATCAGCCGCGCCGCCTGCGCGCCCCGCCGGACAGCGGCGACGCGGTCGACATCGCCATCACCAGTGAGCTTGCATTTGAGCAGGCCATAGCCCGCTTCGGCCGCACTTCGGGCGGCGCTCTCCATCGCCTGGGGTGTATCGAGGCTGATCGTGAAGGCCGTGGCCAGCGCGACCGGGGGCCGCAATCCCGCCAACGCCCAGATCGGGCTGCCCGACCGCTTTGCTTCCAAATCCCACAAGGCGCAGTCCAGCGCATTGCGCGCCGCACCTGCGGGCATGGCCGCATTGACCGTTTGCGGGTCCAGGGCGTGCGCCGATGCGAAAGCGCTTATGGTCTCGGCGCAGCCTTGCGCCGTTTCGCCCTTGTAATAGATCGGCGTGGCCTCGCCCCGGCCCTTGTGCGTACCGTCGCCGACCGTGCAGACGACGACATCCACATGGGTCTTTGCGCCCCGGCTGATCACGAAACTGCCCGCGACCGGCCACCGTTCGACGGCGACGGTCAACAACGCCGTCCCGTGCAACTCTCCGGTCATGGTCAGCTATCGTGCTGCCGGATCCAGTCCTCCAGAACCGGCGCGATGATATTTCGCCACTTGCTGCCGTTGAAAATGCCGTAATGGCCGACACCCGGCGCCACGTAATATTTCTTGCATTCTTCCGGCAGGTGGGTCGCGATGGTCAGCGCCGCGCGGGTCTGGCCCAGTCCGGAGATATCGTCCTTCTCGCCCTCTACGGCGAGCAACGCGACGTCGGTAATCGCACCCGGGTCAATGAGCTTGCCGCGGTGCATGAACTCGCCCTTGGGAAGGGCATGCTTCTGAAAAACCTGTTCGACGGTCTGAAGGTAGAATTCGGCCGTCATGTCGCAAACCGACCGATATTCCTCATAGAATTTCTTGGTCGCATCGGCGCTTTCGTCGTCACCTTCGACCAGGTGCTTGTACATCGCCCAATGGCTCATCAGGTGATTGCCGAGATTCATCGACATGAACCCGGCCAGTTGCAGGAAGCCGGGATAAACATCCCGCCCCGAACCGGGATAGTTGACCGGCACCTGCGCGATCACGTTCTGCTTGAACCAGCTCAGCGGCCGATCGACTGCAAGGGTATTGACGGCGGTGGGCGCTTCCCGGGTGTCGATCGGACCACCCATCATGGTCAAGGTGCGTGGCCGGCAGGGATTCTTGCTGGCGGACATCAGGCTGACCGCGGCAAAACTTGGCACGGACGGCTGGCATACCGCCAGCACATGTGCGCCCGGCCCGATATGCTCCAGCCAGGCGATGAGATAGTCGATGTAATCGTCGAGGTCGAACCGCCCCTCGCTCAGGGGGACGTTCCTGGCATCACGCCAATCGGTAATGTAGACATCATGGCGGGGCAGCATGCGCTCGACGGTGCCGCGCAGCAGGGTCGCGAAGTGGCCGGACATGGGCGCGACGATCAGAAGCTTGGGATCGCCCTCGCGGGCACCGTCCCGAATGAAGTGCTTCAGTTGGCCGAACGGCCTCTGTGACTCGATTGTTTCGATGACGGGCACGGCCTGTCCGTCGATGATCGTGCTTTCAAGCCCGAACGCAGGCTTGCCGCGCGGCGCTGCTGCATGTGCGAACACGTCGAGCGCCGAGGCGAGCACCGGCCCGCCGCCGAAATAGGCGAAGGGATTGGCCGGATGCTGCAGAAGCTCCACGCCCGCAGTAGCCATCGCACTCGCGCTCGCCATCCAGTTACGCTGCAATTCATAGGCATTGTACAACATGCGACTTCCCTCTGCCGGGCGACCCGACTCTCCCGGGAGGCGGCCCCCTTTTATAACATATGATGCAGTCAAAACATTGTTTAAAGCTATGTGCAATCGCAAACTTCGGGGATCGCGACGAGCGGTGCCCTGAACGGTATAACGCACAACGCCGAAATTTGAACACCACCTCGCAGTGGACGGCACAAGCGGTCGATGAAAACGCATTTTACAGGATGGGACGTGGCGACTAAAGGCCCGCCATGGCCCCACGCGCTCGACCGACGAACAGCCCTCCCGAGGACGGACGCAAGCGCGACCTTGGCGAGCTTCGCCTCATCTGGCGATTCGCCCGCCCTTACCCATGGGCGATTTTCGGCGCTGCGGTAGCGTTGCTCCTGACATCGGGAGCAACGCTGGCTATCCCGAGCGGCTTTCGGCTTGTAATCGATCGCGGTTTTGCCAGCGGGGCTGATGGCGATATCAGCCGCTGGTTCGAATATCTGATGCTTCTCGTTGTCGTTCTGGCGCTGGCCACGGCCGCCCGCTTCTATTGCGTGTCGTGGTTGGGAGAGCGGGTGGTGGCGGATCTGCGTGTAGCCGTTCAAACTCATTTGCTCAGCCTTTCCCCGAGCTTCTTCGAGATCAATCGGCCATCGGAAATCGCTTCGCGCATGACCAGCGACACGGCGGTCATCGAACAGGTGGTGGGATCGACCATTTCGGTCAGCATGCGTAACATGGTGACGGGCCTTGGCGGCATCGTCTATCTCTTCACCCTTGCCCCCAGGCTGACAGCGCTGCTTCTGCTCGGGATACCGGTCATCCTGCTGCCGATCATTCTTCTGGGCCGTCATTTGCGGACGCTTTCCCGCATCAGCCAGGACCGCATGGCGGCGATCGGCAGCATCACGACTGAAGTGCTCGGCGCAATGAAGATCGTCCAGGCGTTCAGCCAGGAAAACCGTGAGGCCGGGCGCTTTTCCGAAGCCGTCGAAAGTGGCTTTCACGCCGCCAAGCGCAGGATAGCGATGCGGGCGGCCATGACGGCGATCGTCATCGCGCTCATCTTTGGCTCTGTCACCCTGCTGATGTGGCAGGGTGCGCTCGACGTCGCCAGCGGACGAATGACGGGAGGCAGCATTGCGGCTTTCGTGATCACTGGCGGCCTGGTTGCCGGTGCATTCGGCGCCCTTTCCGAAAGCTATGGCGACCTGGTGCGGGCGGCCGGGGCTGCGGCCAGGCTAGGCGAGTTGATGGCCGCGCAAGCCAAGATTGTCGCGCCCGCCGTTCCCGTCCCCCCGTTGCACGCGAAACCCGCCCACCTGCATTTCAACGGCGTGCATTTCCATTATCCCACCCGCCAGGACACCGCGGCGCTGGTTGATTTCACGCTTGATGTTCGCCCCGGCGAAACCGTTGCCCTGGTTGGCCCCTCTGGCGCTGGCAAATCGACCGTGCTGCAACTGGCCTCCCGCTTCTACGATCCAGATGCGGGCACGATCTCTCTCAACGGGGTGCCCTTGCCCGCCATGGATCCCGTTGCAATGCGTTCTATGATGGCGGTGGTGCCGCAGGAAACCGTCATCTTCGCCGCCTCTGCACGGGACAATCTGCGCTATGGCCGCTGGGACGCAGACGATGCCGCGCTTTGGGAAGCGGCCCGCGCGGCCAATGCCGAGGAGTTCCTGCGCGCTCTGCCCCAGGGGCTCGATACCTATCTTGGCGAGGGGGGCGCACGCCTGTCCGGCGGCCAGCGCCAGCGCATGGCCATTGCCCGTGCCCTGCTGCGCGACGCACCGCTGCTGCTGCTGGATGAAGCGACGTCCGCGCTCGACGCAGAGTCGGAGCGGGCCATCCAGACTGCGCTGCAAGCACTAATGGGTTCGCGCACGACCATCGTCATCGCTCATCGCCTGGCAACGGTCCGTGCCGCCGACCGGATCATCGTGATGGATCATGGGCACATCGTCGAGGAAGGCAGCCATTCCGAGCTCTCAGTCCGCTCAGGCCTCTATGCGCGGCTGGCAAGCCTTCAGTTCGCTCCGGCCGACTGAAATCGGGTGGCAGGCGGTCAACCCCGCGCCTTGGGATCCGACATGCGGATGATATAGTCGAGTATCGCCGGATGCAGCGGGACATCAAAGGCACAGCCCGCCTCATGATATCCGACCCAGGTCACGGTCGCCTTACGCCCCTCGAAGCCCGGCAGCATGATCCAGACCTGCATGCCGGGCGTCAGCTTGACGAAGGTTGAAAGCCGAAATCCCTCCTGGGAGATGTCCGTCACCCGGCTCGCGAACCAGCTCTCACCGCGCCGCCGCAATTTCACGCCGATCAGGACCCTCTGCCTGGAGATCAGACGCGATATGTGATGTGCGGCATCAGCCGACGGCACATTTGGGACCTTGTCTGGCGTGGATGACATGGGGCGATCCTAGGCCAACAGACTTAGCCGAATCTTAACGCCGGACGCCAATCGTCAACCAGCGACACTCAACTCGCCGCGTATTTCGCGCCTGAACAAGCAAAAAAAGGGGACCCTATAGGCCCCCTTTCTCATGTCTTCATTTCCGAGCCGGCCAAGACCGACAGCAGGCGTCCAGCGCCTCAGAAATTGCCGTAGCGCTCGTTCCCGACAAAGCCCATCTTCGTGATCTTGCTGCGCTTGATCACGGCCAGGATATTGTCGACGACGACATAGCGTGTCTGGGCGTCCGGTTCAAACTGAAGCTCCGGCTCCGGCGTCATTGTCCGGGTCTGGTTCAGATACTGACGCAACGTCACCAGATCGATCGGTGACCCGTTCCAGAAGATGGTCCCGGCCGGGTCGGTGGTCAGCTTGTTCTTGACCGGATCGACGGGCGGTGTGCTTTCCGGCGGGGTGTTGGCGGGCAAATCGATCTTTACCGCATGGGTCTGGATCGGAATGGTGATGATGAACATGATGAGGAGAACGAGCATGACGTCGATCAACGGCGTCGTGTTCATTTCCATCATTGGCTCGCCGTCCTCGCGGCCGCCACTTATCGCCATGGCAATGGTCTCCTAAACTTCGTTACAGACGGCGGACGCTGATCGACCCCGGGTCGGGCTGCGAGATGAAGCCCACCTTGGGGAAGCCCGCCAGCTGCATCGTGAAGATGGTGCCGGCAATACAGCGCCACGGCGTGTTGATGTCACCGCGAATATGCACCTCGGGCAGATCCTCCGGGTTCATGTTCTCGACACCGCCCACCTTCTCGATATCGCGCTTGAGCTTGTTCACCGCCCGGTCGAGCAGTTCCTTCGAATCCACACGGGTCATGTTCCAGTAGACATCACATGTACCGGCGGTGTTAGTCACCGTGAGCGAAACATTCTCCGGCTTCGTCGTCGTCGGCTCGAACGGCACCTTCGGCAGCTCAACCTGGACGGTCTGGATAACAACCGGCACAGCGATCAGGAAGATGATGAGCAGAACCAGCATGACGTCCACGAGAGGCGTCGTGTTGATGTCCGACATCGGAGTCTCGTCGCCGCCCGCCGATCCAACGTTAATTGCCATTGTTCAATATCCTATCAAACACTCCCAAGCCTGAGGCAACAGGAGGAGGGGGGCACCCGATGACGCCCCGCTCCCCTGTCGTCGGGCTCAGGCCTTGGCGCTGGCCGGAGCGGGCGCGGGCTTGGCAGCTGCCACGGCAACCGAGCTCGCCGGCTTGACGGCGCCATTGGACACCATGTAGCCGAGCAGGTCGTTGTTGAAGCCGCTCAGATCTTCGGCGATCGACTTGTTGCGACGCTGCAGCCAGTTGTAGGCAAGCACCGCCGGCACCGCGACGACGAGGCCGAGGGCGGTCATGATGAGCGCCTCACCGACCGGGCCGGCGACGGTGTCGATCGACGCCTGACCGGACGCGCCGATCTTGATGAGCGCGCGATAGATGCCGATAACGGTACCAAACAGCCCGATGAAGGGTGCGGTCGCGCCCACGGTCGCGAGGAACGCCAGGCCACCGTTGAGCTTGGAGTTGATCGCCGCTTCCGAACGGGACAGCGAACCAAGCATCCAGTCATGCGCCTCGACCGGATCGGTCAACTTGGAATGGTGCTCCTGCGCGAGCAGGCCATCGTCCACCAGCTGCTTGTAGGCGCTGTTCTTTTCGAGCTTGGCGGCACCTTCCTTGAGGCTGGCATTGCGCCAGAAGGTCTGGCGGACCTTCTTGCCCTGGCTGATCACCTTCTGCTGCTCGATCAGCTTGGTGAACAGGATGAAGAACGAAAAGATCGACATGCCGACCAGGATGATAAACACGGACCAGGCGATGACGCCGCCCTGTTCCAGCGCCTCCCAAAGGCCATAGGGGTTGGCGCTCGCAGCGGGCGCGGCCGCCTGCATAATCTGGGTGAACATTGCTATTACTTCCTCTCAAACTCTAAAATCTGGACTGAAAAACCTAAACCGACTTATCTCGGAATTACCCACCGGACCCGGCTTGAATAGGAGGCGGCAACGGGGTTGCCATCGCTGTCCTTGCCTGGCGTGAAACGCGCGTTGCGCATCACGCTCTTGCAGGTCTGGGCATCAAGATCTTCGGATCCGCTCGAGGACGTCACCTGACAGCCCGTTGGCCTGCCACGTTCGTCATAGGACACGGTGAAGCCAGTGGTGCCGCTCCGCTCCTCGCGCAGGGCGCGGGCCGGATAGTCATCGACCGGAACCCAGTCCGACGGATTGCCCCTCGGTTTGCCGGGCACGGGCTGCGCCTTGGGCGGAGGCGGCGGCGGCGGGGCCTGGACCACGGGCGGACGCGGCAACTCGACCGTGACCGGCATCTGTGGCGCGGCCGGCGCCTGGATCTGGACCTTGGGCGGCGGAATATAGACCGGCGGCGGCGGCACCGGCTGATCCGGTGGCGGCGGTGGCGGCGGCTCCTCCGGCGGCGGCGGCTCATCCGCCACATCAATGACGTTCAGCTGTTCTGCAGCCTTTTTCACGTACTTGATACCAAGTCCGCTAACGAAGGCATAACCCAGAACAGCATGGATAAGCGCCACAATGACGATCGAAATGGTTCGACTCGCCGATTGCGAGTGGTCAGCATAAGCCATTCGGCAACGACACTCCTTAACTCAACATGCTAGTCACATCGAAAGCGGGAGGAGGCAGAGACACCAAAAGGCACCTCGGCCCCATCCTCATCCGACAGGTCCGATATGTTTATCTCGCTTTTTCCTATCGCGCCGAACTGGCTTGCGCAAACGCTTTGTTTACGTCCTAAGACACCCGAACAGGTAGGTACCGAGATGATTCATTACCCGATAGCATGCTCCTCCATATGTGCAATCCGGCTTGCCCCCCGCGCCGTTCGAAAAACCCGAAGCCACTGGTATGCCATCGCCTGTGCGATGGCATTAAGCACTTGTTTATCAATATCAAATTCCGCTTCCGCAAAGCCCAAGCGGGTCGAGGCGCCAGTCACGTCGCCCTATAGCTATGCCGATATCGCGGACCTGGCCGCGCGCGCGCCCACCGTCGCGATCCTGCGCGTCAAGAGGGTCTCGCCGCTCCCCCAGGAGTGGGTTAGCGGCCAGCCTGCCGGGACGAAACGACACCATATTCAGGCCAATGTGGTATCGCTGATTCGCGGCGATGCACCGCTCGCAAAACGCGTCACCTTCCTGATCGACCTGCCTGCGGAGCGGCGTGCCACGAAGGCCATCAAAGGCAAGACCTTCATCGCGTTCGGCCGCACCGCCGGCGACAAAACGGATAGGCTGCAGCTCGTCAACAGCAACGCGCTCCTGCTCCAGACACCGGCGACAGAGACCAAGGTCAGGGGCATTGCCACCGAGCTCCTGAGGCAGGATGCACCCCCGGCCATTGTCGGTGTGGGCGAGGCCTTTCATGTCGCGGGCACGGTCGCTGGCGAGGGCGAAACGCAGGTCTTCCTGGTCGCCGAGGGCGGACAGCCGGTTTCGCTCTCGATCATCCGTCGTCCCGAGATGGCCCCCAAGTTCGGCGTGGCCCTGGGCGAGATCGTGGACGAAGCGGCCGGGGTTCCGGCTTCCGACACGCTGCTTTGGTACCGGCTCGCCTGCGTCCTGCCGGGTGCGCTGCCCGACAATGCCGTGACAAAGCTCCAGCCCGCCGACGCCGCTGCGGCAAGGACGGATTATCGCGCCCTGATGGAGCGTCTCGGCCCCTGCCCGCGCACCAAGCGGGCCATGCTTGGCAATAGTCCCGAGCCCGGCTAAGAGCCGCCCACGCGCCGATCCGGGCGTGGAGAGCGGACATGAATGCAGAAAAACCCTTGCGACTTGCGATAATCGGCCTCGGAACCGTCGGGGTGGGCGTCATTCGCCTGCTTCAGGAGAATGGCGCGCTGATCGCCCGCCGCGCCGGCCGGCCGATCGAGGTCGTCGCCATTTCCGCCCGCGACCGCAATCGCGACCGGGGAGTCGACCTGTCATCCTATGAATGGGTGGACGACATGGGCAGTCTCGCAGGCCGCGAAGACATCGACGCGATCGTTGAACTGATCGGCGGCGCAGACGGTCCCGCCCTCACCCTCGCTCGCCAGGCGCTAGCTTGCGGCAAGCCGTTCGTCACCGCGAACAAGGCGATGATCGCCCATCACGGCCTGACGCTCGCCCATGAGGCGGAGCGTGTCGGCGTCGCGCTGAAATATGAAGCGGCGGTCGCGGGCGGCGTCCCCGTCATTAAGGGGCTGCGCGAAGGCGCGGCGGCCAACCGGATCGAGCGCGTCTATGGCATCCTCAACGGCACCTGCAATTTCATCCTGTCCAACATGGAGAAGGAAGGCCGCGACTTTGACGATGTGCTGAAGGACGCGCAGGATCGCGGCTTCGCGGAAGCCGATCCCGCCTTCGACATCGATGGCATCGATGCGGCGCACAAGCTGTCGATCCTCGCCAGCCTCGCTTTCGGTACTGAGATCGACTTCGAATCGGTCGACGTGACCGGCATCCGACACGTCATCGCGGCGGACATTCGCGAGGCGGCGACTCTGGGCTACCGCATCCGCCTGGTCGGCATGGCCGAATGCGAGACCGAAGAGGGCGACAATCTGGGCCTGTTCCAGCGCGTGCATCCGATGCTGGTGCCGCTCGATCATCCGCTCGCCCATGTCGACGGCGCCCTCAACGCCGTGGTGGCGGAGGGCAATTTCGTCGGACGCCTGTTCTTTCAGGGCGCGGGTGCGGGCCAGGGGCCCACAGCGTCGGCCGTGGTCGCGGACATCATCGACGTCGCGCGCGACGAATATGGCCCGGCCTTTGCCATGCCCGCCGAATGGCTGCATCGCCAGGTCAAGGCGGACGGCGGTCAGCGCATCGGCCGCAACTATCTGCGCCTGTGCGTGCGCGATCGGCCGGGCGTGCTCGCCGAGATCACCGCCGCCATGCGCGATGCCGGCGTCTCGATCGAAAGCCTGATCCAGCGCAGCGCCGCCGACAGCGAGGGCGTGCTCATCGCCATCGTCACCCATGCCGGCGCGCAGTCCCGCATCGCCGACACCTTCCAGCGGCTCGCCGGATCGGACAGCCTGCTCGACGCACCGATGGTTATGCACATCCTGGACTGACGCTTAACCATTTTGGCGACCTTTTTCACGGCTGGATCGTCTCGACAATGTCGCATGCGTCGCTTACGGAACGCCGCATCGAACAAGAGAGGAATATTGCGATGGTAAAGGCCAGCTCCGTACTCGACCGCGTCCTGGTCCTGGAAATGGTCCGGGTGACAGAGGCTGCCGCGATTTCGGCGTCGAAGCTGATCGGCCGGGGCGATGAGAAGGCGGCGGACGCTGCGGCCGTCCAGGCCATGCGCACGGCCTTCAATGACCTCTACATGGACGGCACCGTCGTCATCGGCGAAGGTGAGCGCGACGAGGCGCCGATGCTCTATATCGGCGAGAAGGTCGGCGGCGCCCCCGGCAAGGGCCCCAAGATCGACATCGCACTCGACCCGCTCGAAGGCACGACCATCACCGCCAAGGCGGGACCGAACGCCCTCGCCGTGCTCGCGGCGGCCGAGGAAGGCTGCCTGCTCAATGCGCCCGACGTCTATATGGACAAGCTGGCTGTGGGCCCCGGCTATCCCGAAGGCATCATCGACCTCAACAAGTCGGTGCGAGAGAATGTTGAAGCCGTTGCCAAGGCCAAGGGCGTGCCGGCCGGCGAAATCATCGTGTGCGTTCTCGACCGCCCCCGCCATGAAAAGCTCATCAGCGAACTGCGCGAGATCGGCTGCGGCATCATGCTGATTCCGGACGGCGACGTGGCAGGCGTGATCGCGACGACCAACCCCGACACCACGATCGACATGTACATGGGATCGGGCGGCGCGCCGGAAGGCGTTCTGGCGGCGGCGGCGCTGCGCTGCGTCGGCGGCCAGTTCAAGGGCCGGCTGCTGTTCCGCAATGATGACGAGCGCGCGCGTGCCCGCAAATGGGGCATCACCGATCTCGACAAGATCTACGACCTGTCCGAACTGGCGCGGGGCGACTGCATCTTCGCGGCCACCGGCGTCACCGACGGTTCGCTGCTCCACGGCGTCAAGCGCCTGCCGGGCGGCAAGATGACGACCGAGAGCGTCGTCATGCGCGCATCATCCGGCACGGTTCGCTGGGTCAAGGGCGAGCATCGCATCCACGACTGATGCCTGACCCTCAAGCCCTGAACTATCAGGGCTTGAGGCGATATCCGGTCCGGAAAATCCAGGCGATCACCGCGATCGCACCGATCATGAAAAGGGCCGTCACGCCAAGGCTCAGCATGACCGGCACGTCACCATGGCCGAAGAAGCTCCAGCGGAATCCGCTGATCAGATAGACGACCGGGTTGAACAGGGTCAGCGTGCGCCAGGGCTGGGGCAGCATGTCGAGCGCATAGAATGCGCCGCCCAGGAAGGTGAGCGGCGTCACCACCAGCATCGGCACGAAGCCGAGCTGCTCGAAATTTTTGGCCCAGATGCCAATAATGAACCCAACCAGGCTGAAGGTGATCGAGGTCAGCACCAGGAATGCGAACATCGCCACCGGATGCGCGACATGGATCGGCACGAAGAATGTGGATGTGGCCAATATGATGAGGCCGATCACCACAGACTTGGTCGCCGCCCCGCCGACATAGGCGATCAAAATCTCGGCATAGCCGAAGGGCGCGGACAATATCTCGTAAATGGTGCCTGTGAATTTCGGAAAGTAGATGGCGATCGACGCGTTGGACAGGCTCTGGGTCAGGATCGACATC
>DATJLC010000370.1:0-3217 GCA_035490755.1 Sphingobium sp. | reverse complement strand
GGTCATAGCTCTGATGGGCATATTCGACGCCGATCTGCCGGTCCTGCGCGCCATGGGTGACGAGGAACGGCACCTTGATCCGCTCCATCACCCCGTCGAGCGTCATGTCCGCGGTCCTGGCATGGAAGTCATCCATGTCCTTCGCGCCGAACACCCACATCACATGCGCCCAGTAATGCGGCACCGGGTTCTCGCCCTCGCGGCGCAGGCGCTTCTGCTGCACCTCGGCCCAATTATGATTGGCGCCCCACACCGCGCCGCTGGCGAAGCGCGGCTCGAACGCCACCGCGCGCGGCGCGTAATGGCCGCCGAGCGAGATGCCGGTCATGCCGATCCGCCTGGCGTCGATCTCGGGCCGGGTCTCCAGCCAGTCCACCGCCTTCGACGCCCATTGCTCGGCATAGGGGGTCGCGGGCAGCCTTTGCAGCCGCAGCGTCTCGCCCGTTCCTGGCTGATCGACGCACAGCGTCGAAATGCCGCGCCGCGCCAGCGCCTGGGGCAGCTTCGACCAGTAGAGCAGCTCCTTGCAGCTATCGAGGCCGTTGCAATAGACCACCACCGGATGCGGCCCCGGCCCCGCGGCGCGGGTGTAGAGCGCGGGCATGGTGCCGCCGTCGATCGGCACCTCCACCCGCTCGCAATTCTCCTGGCCGAGCGCGATTCCCCGGTCGAACGCGGCGCGCGCGCGGGCGAAGGTGGCCTCGCGGCCGGGATGGCCATGGCCCTGCATCCGCTCGGCGGTGAACAGATAGAGCGATGCGCGCTGGAGCTTGGCCGAGGCGGAGAAGGCGCGGCCGCGCGCCTCGTCCTCCTCCGCCAGCTCGATCAGCGTATCCGCCTTGCGCACCCATTCGGCCATGAAGTCGAGCGTGCCGGCGTCCTCGCCCTTGCCCGCCTTGTCGCGGATCGGGGCGGACATGTCGATGATCTCGCCGAGCTGCCCGCCGCTCTCCATCGCGATCGAAAGCGACAGGTTCCACACATAGTTGGGGAAATATTCGAACAGCGCCATGGGTTCAGACCCCCGCCGGCTGGAACAGCCCGGCATCGGGCGCGGGATGCGGCATCGTCTGGGGGCCGCCGACGCCGATGCCCCACTGGTCCATCACCAGCGGCGCGGGGGTATAGACCTGCGCCTGCCAGGTCGCGTCGTCCACTTCCTCGAGCTCCGAAGTATATTCGACCGCGAAGCCGTTCGGCGTGACGAAATAGCTGAAGGTATTGTTGCCCGCGGTGTGCCGCCCCGGCCCCCAGGCGATGTCCACGCCCTTGAGCTTCAGCCGGTGGATGCCGCGCATCATCCCGTCCACCCCTTCCATGTCATAGGCGACATGGTTGAGGCAGGGCGGCCCGGGCAGGATGGCGATGCGGTGATGCGCCGAATTGCAGCGCAGGAACGACATGAAGTCGCCCAGCCAGTCCGACAGGCGGAAGCCGAGCACGTCGATGAACCATTGGGTCAGCGCCTTGTGATCGGGCGAGTGCAGGACGATGTGGCTGATCTTCACCGGCACCCCGTCCCAGCGCGCGACATCGGCCGCGCCGCCCTGCGCCACGTCGCTCGAAATCTCGAACGGGAGGCCATCGGGGGAGAAGAAGCGGAAGCCATAGCCGCCGCCGGGCGAGGCGAGCGCGCCCGGCTTGCCCAGCAGCCTGGCGCCGGAAGCGCGAACCTTCTCCGCCAGCGCATCGACATCGGCGCGCGTTTCGGCCGACAGCGCGATCACGTCGATGCGCTTCACGTCGGCCTGGCGCAGGCGGACGACGTGGTGCTCGCCCGCCCCCTTGGCCTTGAAATAGGCCATGCCGTCATCGGCGGGCACCGGATCGAGCCCCCAGATATCGGCATAGAAGGCGCGCTCGGCTTCGAGGTCGGTGACTCCATAGCCGACATAGCGGATCTCGTTGACACGGCTCATTGGGCTGGTTCCTCTTCAGATCGGTTCGGCGACGCGCTCGAACATCGCCTGGGTGGCGGCCGCCTGCTCGACCCGCGGCCCCAGGCCGAGCTGGCCGCGGCACAGCGCGAGCGAGCTTTCGACGATGTAGCGGCAGCGTTCGAAGCGGCGGTCATGGAAGGCGGCGAAGGCGGCCTGGGGCGTGTCTGCGCGGGCGATCTCCTCGGCCAGCACCAGGCTGTCCTCGATCGCCATGCCCGCGCCCTGCCCCAGATGCGGCGTGGTCGCATGCACCGCGTCGCCGATCAGCACGACGCGCCCCTTGTGCCACGGGCCGTCGACGAACAGCCATTCGAGCGGCTTGTACACCACCCCCTGGTCGTCGGTGATCTGCGCCGCGAGTTCGGCGATGGCGGGCGCGGCGCCCGCCAGCCGTCCGCGCATCTGCGCCGCCAGCCCCATGACCGGATAGCGCGGATTGCCCGGCTCGGGCGTCGTCACGAACATGTACATCAGCGTGCGCGACAGCGGCACCAGCCCGACCCCGATCGCGCCTTCATAGGCCTGAAGGCAGTCGAGGCTTTCGGGCTTGTCGAAATTGTAGCGCCACACCGACTGGCCGGTGAATTCGGGCTCCGGCGCGCCGGGCAGGATCTGGCGGCGGGTCTGCGAATAGAGGCCGTCGGCGCCGATCACCAGGTCGAACCGGTCCTCGTCGCCATCGGAGAAGCGCACCGAAACGCCGTCCGCGTCCTGATCGATCGCGTCCGCGGTCACGCCCAGCCGCACCTGCGCCCCCGCGGCCTTGGCGCGGTCGCCGAGGACGCGGTGAAGCGCGGGGCGGGCGATGCCGATATTGGCGGGATAGCCCTCGGCCAGCCGGTGCGACGGAATGCGCGCGGCCTTGACGCCGTTGGGCAGGAACACCTCGACCGCGTCGAAGCCGAAGCCGGCATCGACATAGTCGTCGATGATGCCGAGCTGCTTCACCGCGCGCACCACATTGGCCTGCTGGATGATCCCGACGCCATAGACGGCCCAATCGGGATCCTTCTCGACGATCTTCACTCGATGCCCGTCGCCCCCCAGCGCGATCGCCGAGGTCAGGCCGCCGATGCCGCCGCCGATGATGAGGATAGTCTGTTCGCGCACCTTGCATCCGCCCCTTGGCGGGGTCGATGCCCGCCTTGTTGATTGGGGTCAGGCTAAGTGCGGCCAATCCATCTGTAAAAATGATTGTAGTTATCGAAATGCATTCATGGACTATATGGGATTAGGCAATCCCATCGTCGCCGCCAGCTCCCCGGTCAGCCAGCGAA
>DATJLC010000369.1:0-17378 GCA_035490755.1 Sphingobium sp. | reverse complement strand
GCATAGCGCAGGCCAGCACGCACCTTCGCGGCCGGATCGCGCGCGGCTTGTCCGTCCCCGCCACGCACGTGACCGCCGAGGATGAGCGCCTTCACCCGCTCCCGCGAGAAGTCGGGCAAGAGATCGGCAAGCGCCCGGTCGAGGCGCATACCGGCCTGACCGTCTGCTATACAGGTGTCTATGGTGGAATCCCCGTCTTCCATCGCCTAGATGCGCTATGTGGGCATCGATGTTTGCATATCAAGGGATGCGCTGACCGCGATCCTGGCCGAAGCGGTCGCGGCGGCGCCGCGCGAATGCTGTGGCCTCCTCCTGTCAAGCGACGAATCCGGCCGGATCGACGCATGCCGGCGCGCGGACAATGTGGCGGCGAGCCCGGCGAGGCGCTTTGAGATCGATCCCCGCACGCTCCTGATGGCGCACCGGACGCAAAGATCGGGCGGCCCGGTCGTCGCCGGCTGCTATCATTCCCACCCCATGGGTCAACCGCACCCCTCCGTCACCGATGCGGCCCAGGCCGAGGGCAAGGGCGAAATCTGGCTCATCTGCACCAGTGACGGAAGGCACGTCACCGCCTGGATCGCGCGGCCAGGCGGTAGCGTCCATGGCATGTTCGATGAAGCCCATCTGATCGTCGATTGATCCATGACAACTTGCATCCCTGTCGACTGTGGGCAATAGCCGCAGGGGATTGCAGGAAAAAACGGGCAGCGACATGGCGGATTACGACAGCATCGACTTTGCGAGCCTGCTTTGCTCGCGCCTCTGCCACGATCTGCTAAACCCTGTCGGCGCGCTCAACAACGGCCTTGAACTCCTGGCCGACGAGACCGACGCGAACATGCGCGAGCAGTGCATGGGCCTTCTCGCCGAAAGTGCCCGCACCACGGCAAACAAGCTCAAATTCTATCGCCTTGCCTTCGGATCGGCCAGCGGTTTCGGCGACACGCTTTCCGCCCATGAGCTCAAGATGGCCATCGAAGGCATTTTCGTGCCCGGCGGACGCCTCGTCCTGTCGTGGATGCCGATCGACGACAATCTCGACAAGCTGCCCGCCAAGATATTGCTCAACCTTGCGCTGATCGCCGGCGAGGCTCTTCCGCGGGGGGGAACGCTTACCCTCGGCGTGGAATCGCGCGATGGCGCACACGACGTCGCCGTCCATGGCGAGGGACCGCGCATCACCCTCGATCCGGACGTGCGCCGTGCGATCACAGGCCAGTTGAACAACGGCGATGTCAGCTCCCGCACCGTAGCTCCCGCCATGGTTCGGCACCTGGTCAGCGAACGAGGCGGCGATGTCATCGCCTCCGAAGCCGATCAACCCTTCATCATGTTCGGCGCGCGCATTCCGGCATAGGGCACCACCGACAGCTCACCACAATTGCAAGCAGAATCAATCTTCACGGCTCCTTAACCGAAACTGAGCGACAACCGGTCGATTGCGGATCGGGAGCTGGCTCGGTGGACGAACTGTTGGGCGAATTCATCGCGGAGACGCTTGAAACGCTGGAGGCATTGTCCAGCGAGGTCGTCGCATGGGAAAACGACCCGGCCGATCGGGACCGGCTCGACGCCTTCTTTCGCTTCTTCCATACAGTAAAGGGCAGCTGCGGGTTCCTCAACCTGCCGAGATTCGAGCGACTAAGTCACGCCGCCGAGGACGTGCTCGCAGCGATCCGGGAGGGCAATCGCACGCCCAATGGCGCGACGATCTCCGCTGTCCTCGCGGTGATGGATCGCATCGGCCATCTGGCCGAGGCCCTGGCCCAGAATAGCGAGGCCCCGGACGAGGCAGAGGACGACGCGCTGATCGCCTCGCTGATCGCTGCGCCCAAGGCTGGCAGCGCCGATGCTGCTCCGACCGGCGCCATCGAAGCCCAGCCGAAGGCGGACACCTCCCCTTCCCCAAGTGAAGGGCGCGATCGCGGCCCCAGGACGGTCCGGATATCCCTTTCGCTGATCGACCAGCTGATGAATGGCGTGTCCGACATGGTGCTCGCCCGCAACGAGCTTGCGCGCAAGCTGCGCGACAGCATGGTCGAACCCGAGATTGAGGGCAGCTTCGAGCGCCTGTCCGCCTGCGTCGCCGACATGCGCGATCTGGTCAGCCGCAGCCGGATGCAGCGTGTCGACCGGCTGTTCGCCGCGATCCCGCGCATGGTTCGCGACCTCAGCCAGGATCTCGGCAAGAAGGTCGAGCTCGTGCTGGAAGGCGGCGATGTCGAGATGGACCGCGAGATGATCGAAATGGTCCTCGATCCGCTCACTCACATCGTGCGCAATGCGCTTGATCACGGGCTGGAACGGCCAGTGGACAGAATCGCGGCCGGCAAGCCGGAAACCGGCCGCCTGCGGATCACCGCCCGCCAGTCGGGCAACCAGATCGTCATCGAGATCGCCGACAACGGTCGTGGTATCGACACTGGCGCGCTCGTCGCCAAGGCCGTGCGGCTCGGCGTGCTGAGCGAAGGCGCCGCGGCGTCGATGAGTGAGGCCGACAGGATCAACCTCATTTTCCATCCCGGACTATCCACGGCACAGCAGGTCTCGGCGATATCCGGACGCGGCGTCGGCATGGACGTGGTGCGCAACAATGTCGAACGCATCGGCGGTATCGTCACGCTGGAAAGTGCCGTCGGAAGAGGCACGATCATCCAGTTGCGCGTGCCGATGACGCTCACCATCATCCCCGGTTTGATCTTGCGCTGCGGAAGCGATCATTTCGCCATTCCGCGCGGCAATGTGATCGAGCTGGTATTCGAGAACAGCAACATGGTGGACGTCGAGCATGTCGGCGGAGCGCAAATCGCCACTATTCGGGGCATTCGCTATTCACTCATCGATCTGAAAACCCTGGTCGGCCAGCCACGCAATGAGGAGCGGTGGAGCGTTGCCAGAAATACGCTCATGCTGGTCAGCTCGCCGAGCGGCAGGCCCTATGCGTTGCGGGTCGATGCGGTCGAGAACAACGAGGAACTGGTCATCCGGCCAGCTTCGCCCCCGATCATGGCGGCAGGCATATTCGCTGGCATGACCTTGCCCGACAATGGCCGGCCGATGCTGCTGCTGGATCCCGCCGGCATCGCGCAGGCCGCCGATCTGCCACACGAAGTGGATGATGCGATGGAGAACAGCCGGACCAACGCTGCCCGATCAACCCCGGAGGAACAGACCGTCCAGGCCCTCCATTTCATCGAGACCACTGGCCAGCATCGCCTTATCGCCCTCGACCTCGTCGATCGCATAGAGGATATTCCCGCCGAACGCTTCGGCACGACGACAAGCGAGCATTTCGTCCGCCTGAACGACAGGCTGATCCGGGTAGCCAATGCGGTGGAGCCATGTGGCGGCCTCATCAAGACGCTCCATCTGCGCGCGGGCGACCGGAATGTCTGTTATGTCGTTCGCGACGTCATCGACATACTGGACATGCCCGTTCGCCCCGAGCTCCCGCTGAACAGGGACGGCCTTTCAGGCATCGTCTCCATAGAGGGCCAGTCGTTCGAGGTCATCGACGCGCATGCGCTGTTCGCCGGGCTGGAAGAGCGTCCGACCGAAGCAAAGGCACCCGCACGTGGCACCTGCCTCGTTGTCGGCATGATAGACGATGGCTGGATGCGGACCGTCCTTGCCCCCCTGCTCATCCAGGCGGGCTATGATGTGCGCGATGCCGCCACATTGACACCTGCGGAGGCCGATGGCCCCTGTGTACTGCTGTGTGATGCAGAAGGAAAAGGGCCGCAGCCGGCGGTGACGGCCAATGTCCCGACGATCCGCCTGTGCGCCCGTCCCGACGAGGGCGACCTTCACGATCCCGGCCCGGCCGTGTATCGCTATGATCGCCCGGCGCTGCTCGCCGTGATCGAGGACCTGCTCCAGAGGCAAGCCGCATGACCGACCAGCTTTTTCTCTTTGCCAATATCGCCGACACCGGGATCGCCATTCCGACCGACGAGCTGGAGGCGGTGGTTCATCTGGGCGAGATAATTCCGGTCGCTCGCACCGCGCCCTGCGTGCGCGGCCTGGCGGCGCTCCGCAGTCGCGTGCTGACGGTGATCGACGCCCTTGCGCGCATCACGGGCGAGCTCGCCCCGCTGGACGCCGCCCCATTGGCGATCGTGGCTGAGGTCGAGGGCCACAACTATGCCCTTCTCATCGACGATGTGAGCGACATCTGCGCGGTGGAAGAGGGCATTGTTCCGATACGCGGCCGCATCAGCAAGGCCTGGGCCCCGTTCGCCCGCGGCATGGTCCTCCATGACGGCGCAACGCATCTGGCCCTGTCGATGCGCGATCTTGTCAGCCTGCAGCCAATGAACGCGGCCGCCTGATCGCGGCACTTTACCATTCGGTTACGACTTGTTGATTATAACCATCAGGTGCCGTGCGGATAGCCAAACATAGGGTGCGCAAATGAAAAACTGTCTGGTCGTTGACGACTCCAAGGTCATTCGTAAGGTGGCGCGCCACATACTCGAATCCCTCGACATCAGCGTGGATGAGGCCGGCGACGGCTGCGAGGCGCTCCAGCATTGCGAAGCGACGATGCCCGACGTTGTCCTCCTGGACTGGAACATGCCGAATATGAGCGGCCTCGAGTTCCTCAACGAACTGACCCGGCGCAACCTGCCCGTACAGCCCAAGATTATCTTCTGCACGACCGAAAACGGCCTTGGTCACATTCGCGCCGCCGTCGAGGCAGGCGCGGATGAATATGTCATGAAACCCTTCGACCGCGAAACACTGGAAAGCAAGCTCCAGCTCGTCGGCATACTTTGAATTTTCGTGCCCGGATGGATCAGTCCGCATGGCGCATCATTCTTCACGCAGCGCAGGTTTGGGGAAAGTGCACGGGTCCATCATCAACGTCATGATCGTTGACGATTCGGTGGTCGCCCGCCGTGTCCTGACCCGGATATTGGAGGCCGACGAGCGCTTTTCGGTTATCGGCAACTTCAGCGACGCGGATCAAGCGGTCGCCGCGCTGGCGGATCAGCGAACCGACATGATCCTGCTGGACATAGAAATGCCGGGCCGCACCGGCCCCGACAGCATCCCGGATCTGCTGCGTGTAAGCGACAATGCCATGATCGTGATGCTTTCCGGCCATCATGCCGAAAACGGCACGGTCGCGATTGAGGCCATTGGGCGCGGCGCGCGCGACATCATCACCAAGCCGGTGGCGGGCCATTTCAGCGACGCCTTCGCCTGCGCGCTGACCGAGAGGCTGTTGACCATCTATACCGGGCAGGACAAATCGACCTGGACCGGCGAGGACGGCCGGCGCGCGGCCCAGGCGCAGGGCCTTACCTGCCCCCCTCGCGCATTGGGCATAGGCGCATCCACCGGCGGCATTCACGCCCTGACGACCTTTCTTGGCGCCTTGGGCCCTACACCGCGCGTGCCGATCTTCGTGACCCAGCATCTGCCCGCCGACTTCCTGCCCTTCTTCGCTGACCAGCTCGCCAGGGAGACCGCCTTTTCCGTGCTGTTGGCGGAGGACGGAATGACGGTCGTTGGCGGCAATATCTATGTTGCGTCTGGCCAGGCCCATCTCACCGTTACGCGCACCAGACATCGGCACATCCAGATCCGCCATTCTTTCGCCAAGTGCCGCCACGGCGCCTTCCCCGCAGTGGATCCGATGTTCATGTCCCTGGCCGAGGTGTATGGTGCCGGCGCCTGCGCCATCGTGCTGTCGGGCATGGGCCGCGATGGCATGGCGGGCGCGGAAGCCATCGTTCGCGCGGGCGGATCCGTCATCGCCCAGGACAGTGCGAGCAGCGTAGTGTGGGGCATGCCGGGCGTTGTCGTCCAGGCTGGCCTTGCCTGCCTTACGCTTCCCCCGGAAGAGGCCGCGCGCGCGCTTGCCGACAGCTGGAAGATCGCGGCATGATCCGGCACGCACCACCTGCGGTAATCCGGGGCATCGTAGAGCTGTTCGAGGCACGCACCGGGCATCAGCTGAGCGAGGGCCGCGTATGGCGCGTCGAGACCGTGCTGGGCGGCGTGCTGCACGAACATGGTCTCGACAGCCTGTCCGATCTGCTGGACGCCCTGCGTCGCGAAGAGGACGGTCCTCTCACCGCTGCGACGATCCATGGTCTGATGAACCATGAAAGCTCGTTCTTTCGCGACATCAAGACCTTCCAGATGATCGAGCGGGAATTGCTGCCCGAACTGAACCGGACCCTGCCGCAAAAGCGGCTGCGCATATGGTGCGCCGGTTGTTCGACCGGGCAGGAGGCCTATTCCCTCGCGATCATATTGAAGCGCCAGGAGGCGATGTGGCGGGGCTGGAATCTCTCGATCCTCGGCACAGATATCTCCCCCTTCACGATCGACAAGGCAAGGAGCGGGGAATATCCTCAGATGGACGTCCAGCGCGGGCTCGCGATCGGCGACCTGCTGCGCTGGTTCGATCCCACCGACGACGCCTGGAAAATCCGTCCAGAGGTCCGCTCTTTGGTGACGTTCCGGACCGACAATATCCTGACGCCATTGGCTGCCGGTGGCACGTTCGATCTGATCCTGTGCCGCAATGTCATGCTCTATTTCGCGCCGGAACTGCGCGCAAAGGCGCTTGACGCCATCGCCAAGCAATCGCGCATCGGCACGATCCTCATCATGGGCGCCGGAGAGACGACAATCGGCACGGGCAGCCCATTCGCCCCGTGCCGGACCCATCGTGGAACCTATCGTCTCGGGCAAGGGGATAATGCAGGCATGGAACCGCGCCGCATGGCTGGCTGAACGGCTCCTGCCGGCAATCATCGCGCCGGCAATGCGCCTCGGCGCGCCACCCGCGGAAAGCGCAAAGCGCTTTCACGCATGACCATCAGGCTCTAAGGCGACAGAGATGATCGCCGGATTGACCCCATGATCGAAACGCCGTCGCCCAATTTCAATGAGCGCGCGCTGCCCGTGACGATGCTGGTCCTGCACTATACCGGCATGCCGGACGCCGCATCAGCGATCCAGTGGCTCGCAAATCCGGCATCAAAGGTGTCCGCGCATTATGTCGTCACCGAAGAAGGCGAGATCGTCCATATGGTCGACGAGTCCAAGCGGGCCTGGCATGCGGGCCGCTCGCACTGGCGCGGCATAGACGATGTGAACTCGGCCAGTATCGGCATAGAAATTGTCAATCCGGGCCATGAATGGGGGTACAGGCCCTTCCCCGACCGGCAGATCGACGCGCTCATACCGCTTGTGCACGACATTATCACGCGCCACCATATAACCCGTGGCAATGTCGTCGGCCATTCCGACGTGGCGCCCGCCCGCAAGCAGGACCCGGGCGAGTATTTTCCCTGGGCGCGGCTGGCCAGGCTGCGGCTTGCCCTGCCTCGGCCGACCCGGCACCTGCTCGACCCGCATTGGTCGGACGGCGGCTTCATGCTCGCGCTGGAGCGGTTCGGCTATGACATCACCGACCCGGAAGCGGCTGTGCGGGCTTTCCAGCGGCGCTTCCGGCCCGAGCTCATCGACGGCGTGATCGACGGCGAATGCCGCGCGCTCCTGCTCGCGCTGCTGCTGCCCAAGCCGCGCGGGGATGACTGAAGCCGGGATAGCTGCTACATGGATTAGTGCCAGAGGGTCGGGCGATCGCGGCGGGTGCTGAACCCGGCGAGGAAAGTCCGGGCTCCACGAGACGACGGTGCCGGATAACATCCGGCGGGGGCGACCCCAGGGACAGTGCAACAGAGAGCAGGTCACGGGTTCGCTTCGGCCCCGTGAAAGGTGAAAGGGTGCGGTAAGAGCGCACCGCGTCCCCGGCAACGGTGGACGGCACGGTAAACCCCACCGGGAGCAAGACCGAATAGGGGCGGCGCGCGGCTTTGGCCGCAGGGCTTGTTTCGGCCCGACCGCCCGGGTTGGTTGCTTGAGGCGCGCCGGTAACGGCCGCCCTAGAGGAATGATCGCCCATCCGTCCTTGCGGGCGGTGGACAGAACCCGGCTTACAGACCCTCTGGCATTTTGGCCGATCCTTCCGGGCCACGCTTTCGCCGCTGCGACAATATGGTTAGAAGATGGTCAGTATGGCACGCAACCAACGATCGAATGACTGGGGATTCCCGCGCTGGCGCGGCTATGGCAGCGCGCGCGAGGCGCAGGCCGTGCGCCTGTGTGATCGGCATGGCTGCGATCGGCCCGGCAATTGCCCCGCGCCAAAGTCTCCCAACAGCCCCGAACGATGGCATTTCTGTCAGGACCACGCGGCCGAATATAACAAGGGCTGGGATTATTTCGAAGGGCTCGACGCCGAGGAACGGGAACGCCGGACGCGCCGGGAAACCCGCGATTCCAGCGGCTACACGTCCAGCGCCTATCATGGCTGGGGTGGCCCCGGCGACGGCTCTCGCTCGCGCGACGAGATGCGCGCGCTCGACATTCTTGGCCTGGACAGCGACGCTGACTTCGAGGCGGTCAAGCGTAGCTGGCGCCAACTCGCCAAGGAGAACCACCCGGACATCCGCCCCGGCGATGGCGAAGCGGCGGCGCGCTTTCAGGCGGCACAGGCGGCCTATGAGGTCCTGCGAACGGCCGAGGAACGGCGAAGCTGGCGTCCTTCGGGTGCCTGACCCCACCACCGGACAAGTTAACCGAATGTTAGCAAGCGGCATGTGATCGTCGGCCCCGAAACCGTGTCAGGGGGGCTTTCGCGTGAGAATATTGGCGCTTGCGTCGCAGAAAGGCGGGTCGGGCAAGACGACCCTGTCCGGACACCTTGCCGTTCAGGCCCAGCGGGCTGGCATGGGGCCCGTCGTCCTCATCGACATAGACCCGCAGGGGTCCCTTGCCGAATGGTGGAATGAACGCGAGGACGATCTTCCGGCTTTCGCCCACACCACCGTGGCCCGCCTGGCGGTCGACCTGGACAGCTTGCGCGCGCAGGGCTTCAAGCTTGCCGTAATCGATACGCCGCCGGCGATCACCATGGCGATCCAGAGCGTTATCAGCGTAGCCGAGCTGATCGTGGTGCCGACCCGCCCCAGCCCGCACGACCTGCGCGCCGTCGGCGCGACCGTCGAGCTGTGCGAGCGCGCGCAGAAGCCGCTGATCTTTGTGGTCAATGCTGGCACGCCCAAGGCGCGGATTACCTCCGAAGCAGCCATTGCCCTGTCGCAACACGGCACCGTGGCGCCAATAACTGTTCACAACCGCACCGACTTTGCAGCCTCGATGATTGACGGCCGCACCGTCATGGACCTCGACCCCAAGGGCAAGTCCGCGCGCGAAATCGAAGGGCTGTGGAACTATATCGCGGATCGGCTGGAGCGGAATTTCCGGCGGACGATCTTCACCGTCAACAGCGTGGTCCCGCCCCAGCGCCAGGTCGGCGGTTTCGGTCGCCGGGTCGCCGGATCCTGACAGGAAGGAACACAGCCGTGCATCTATCAAAGCCAGCCGCCGCGCTCACATCCGGCCTGCTTGCCCGCAAGGGGGGCGCCCATCCCGCCATGCGGCGCCAGTTCGGCACCAGCCCTGTCGTTCCCGTGGACGATCTCGGCTGGAACGACATGGGCGATGAAGCCCAGGAGCCCGCGTCGCCGGTCGCGTCCCAGATAGCCACTCTGCAGACGACGTTGAACAAGGAAGCCGAAGTACCGGCGCCGCCCGCACCGGCGGATCTGAACACGGGCAAGGTCCGCCGCCTGTTCGGCAAGGCGAACCGTCCCGCCGCAGAACCTGTATCCAGCAGGAAGAGCGCCGCCTTTACGTTGCGCATCGACGCCGAACGTCACCTGCGCCTGCGCCTCCTGAGCGCGGTCAGCAACCGGTCGGCGCAGCAATTGCTGACCGAGGCGTTCGATGCGCTGGTCGCCGCACATCCGGACATCGAGGCGCTGGCAACCGATCCCAAGACCCGATCCGCCGCGTCTGGAAAATCGGCGTAAGACATTGGGGGACAAAATGAGCTACAGAAGCTTCGGGCGCGTTCTTACCACTCTGGTCATATCGGCGTCGGTCGTGGGTTGCAGCGACATGCGCGCCCAGCAACGGCCCGGCCTTGCCGCCCACACCACAAGCGTGGAGCAGGCCCTTGGCGCGCGCGATTTTGAACGTGCGCTACTGATTGCGGAACAGCGGGTCGAAGCCCGGCCGAATCAGGCCGCAGACCGCACATTGCTAGGCCGGGCCTATCTCGCCAATGGTCGCTTCGTATCAGCGCGCACGGCCTTCAAGGACGCCATGACCCTTGGCGCCAGGGATGTGCGCACAATCGTCAGCCTTGCCCTCATCCAGACTGCGCTCGGCAATGCAGGTGATGCGAGGGCCTTGCTGAGCGAGCATATCTCCGAACTTCCGGCCGCCGACTATGGCCTTGGCATGGCGATTGCGGGCGACGCCAATGAGGGCGTGCGGGCGCTTCTCGAAGCTGTCCGCCAGCCCGATGCCGACGCGAAGACGCGGCAGAACCTCGCTTATGCACTCGCCCTTGCCGGCAATTGGGGACAAGCGCGACTGGTCGCCGGTCAGGACCTTGATGGAAGCCAGGTGCAGCAGCGCCTGACCCAATGGGCCGCGACGGCGCAGGATACTGCCCTCCCGCAACGCGTGGCCGCCCTGGTCGGCGTTGCGCCGCGCGGGGATGACGCGGGCATGCCCGTGCGCCTGGCGCTTGCCCAAGGCGATGCCCTGGCCCTCGCCCCGGCCGCACCGCAGCCGGCCGAGACGGCGGCCATCACCGCTGCGCAGGCCTTTGCGCCTGAGGCCGATGCCGTGGCCGCGGCGGCACCGATGCGCGCCGAAGCGAAGCCGATCGTCCCGTTCGTTCCGGCCCCTTCCACCCCGTCGCGCCAACTGGCGGCCAAGGCTGACGCGGCGACCGTCCCTGCGGGCACCAGCGACTGGGTCGTGCAGATCGGCGCCTATGGCAATGCCGCCATCGCGGAAGCCGGCTGGCAGAAGGCCAATGCCCGCCTGCCCGCCCTGCGCGGCTATCGCAAGACGACCGGCACCATCTCGCTCAATGGCCAGGTCTGGCACCGTCTGGCGGTGAGCGGCTTTGACGACCGCGCTGACGCGTCGCGGCTGTGCGCGACGCTGAACCGCCAGGGGCAGAGCTGCTTCGTCCGGCGCGATGCCGGGCTTGCCAGCGAACTGCGCCTGGCGAGCCGCGCGAACCCGGCCCAGATCGCCGCACGCTGAAAATAAAATGACCGGTTCGGGAATGCCGAACCGGTCATAATCCTTATCGATCGAGCGACCCCTGGCCTACCCTTGTCAGAAGGGCAGGTTGTAGAGCTTGACCGCGTTGGTCTCGAGAACCTTCTTGCGGACCTCATGATCATAGCCGCCGAGCGTGTCCATGATATGCTCCTGGACGCCCGGATAGAGCGACGTCGGATGCGGGAAGTCGGTCTCGAACAGCACCTTGTCGACGCCGATGATCTCGAGCATCGTCTTGGGCGCGATCTTCTCGAACCAGTAGGTCACCCAGAAGTGATCGCGGAAATATTCCCACGGCCGCCGCGTCAGTTCCTTGGACTTGGCCGGCAGCATCTCGTCAAACTGATGCTCGAGCGCCTCGATCGCAAAGGGGACCCAGCCCATGCCGCTCTCGATAAGGCCGATCTTCAGCTTGGGGTGCCGCTCGAGCCGTCCGCTGACCATCCAGTTGCCCAGCGTGGCCGCATTGCCGATCGAGAACATCGTCGCGACCACCGACAGCGTTTGCTCGAAGGCAAAGCCTTCCCAGGTCAGGCTGTTGGGATCAATCGCCGCATTGAGGTGGAAGTTGATCGGCGCGCCGGCATCTTCCATCATTTCCAGCGTGGGCGTCCAATAGTCGTGCATGAAGGACGGCACGCCGACGCGCTCGGGCGTATCGGGCAGGACGAAGCCCTTGATGCCCATGTCGATGCAGCGCTTGACCTCCGCTTCCATCGCGGCCTTGTCCCACAAGGGCAGGTGGGCGAGCGTGAACAGGCGCTGGCCTGACTCTTCCTGGCGCTCGGCGGCAGCATCGTTGTAAATCTTGAGGATGGTGATCGCGAGTTCGTTGTCGCCCAGCGACATCAGCGATCCAGCCTGGGTGACGCCCGAATTCTGGTAGCAGATCTGCGCATAGATGCCCATGTCATCCATCGCCTGCAACCGAGGCTTGATCTCGTGCCCGCCGGGATGCGACTGTTCCAGCGTCGGAAAAGCAAGACGGCCGAGCAGCTTGTTGTTGTCGTTACGGATGACGTTGCCGCCCAGCGTGCCAAAATCACGGTCGCCCACGAACCAGCGGTCGACGCCGTTGACGCGACGAATGAAGGGAACCTTGTCCTTGTACTTGGCCGGCGCGCGCGCGGTGAAAAGGTCGGGCGCTTCCGTCATGTGGGTGTCACAATCGACGATCTTGATCCCCTGCAAGTCGGGGTGCAAACCGCCGGACTGCGACGCATAATCCACTTCGCGAATGACACCACCTTCGGTGTAGCCATCCGCGGACCAGTATTTGCGCGCAGCGCTGGCGAGTTCCTTGGTATCTGCGTCAGCCATAGCTGCCTCCTGTGTTCGGTGATGTGCCATTTTCGCAGGGTCTGGCACCGATATCAATCAGACCCCGACAATGATCGTCTGAACGATGGGGGTAAAAAAAGGGCGCATTCGTCCTGACCGGCGGCGGTTCCGGCGCACAAGCAGAAACAGGGCGGATCCGGGCCTCATGCTTGTCCGTTGTGGGATCCGAGAAAGGAGATCCATCATGGAAGCTTTATGGGCCGTGATGACTGTGATCGGGCCGATCCTGCTGATGGCGGTGATGATCTGGGCCATCCTGCGAAACCGCCAGCAGAGAACCCAGGCCAGCCAAGACCGCACCGAACGGGCGACCCGGCAGCTATACGAGCAACTCGACCGAGAGGACAAGGAGGGCGGCCGCTGATGCGTGAGGTCGGGAGGTGGATGCCTGTGCAATGTCCTACGCCTTCACCGCCTTGCGCCTTTGGCTGCAAGGCGGTGTTTTAGCGCCTGCTCAACCAAATCACCTACCACTCCATTGACCTCCCCCTCCTCCAATGTAGTCGATGCTTCCGTATTGCGGCGAAGCTAGCTTACGCCGATGCCACCTGAGATCGTTGCACTTGTCGAGAGACCTCACCTGCTCGTGGTTGTTCTGGCGGCTGGTGCTTTCTTCGGCATGACTGTTGAAAGATTAGCAGCCCGCATTCGCCGGCAGGCTTGGCGTGCGAGGAATCGTGACCGCTGGAACAGCAAGCCGCGCGGGAGCAAGGTTGCTCGGGGACCGTGGCCCATGAACATCGATCTATCCAAACCGAAGCCGTTGGATGCCGCTGACCAATTGCGAGTCGTGATGGGCGCAGACTTCGCGATTCAGCCGCTCCTAAACAAGAGCGAAGCTCGCGTGTTCAAGGAGCTGGACCGGATTGTGATCGGCTGCAACCCCGACTGGCAGGTGATGGCGCAGGTCTCATTGGGCGAAATTCTTCGCAGCAAGGACATCGAAGCGTATAGCTGCATTAACTCGAAGCGCGTCGATTTGCTTCTAGTTGATGAGGATTGTCAGCCAAGGCACGCCATCGAATATCAGGGCGGGGCTCATTATCAGGCTACCGCAGCTGCTCGCGATGCCGTGAAGAAAGAAGCCCTGCGCCGTGCGGGTATCGGCTATCATGAGGTCGTCGCTGGCCACACCACTCCCGCTGAGCTTCGGCGTCTAGTCGAGAAGCTGGTTTCTGCGGCCCGTAGATAGTTGCCCTCAGCGCTTTACGCCCGATCGGTGCAGGGTTCTGCCGCGATTGGCCAGATGTGCGCCGCCGAACAGCGCTCCTGCCGATACAACGCGAGCACGGATTTGCCGCAGACAGCTTTCGCCGCCCCGTTTTTCCCTTGAAGAAATGGCGCGCCCGGAACGATTCGAACGTCCGACCCTCAGATTCGTAGTCTGATGCTCTATCCAGCTGAGCTACGGGCGCCCCGACCGTGCCGTGGCACGGTCAAACCAGTGTCTGGAGCATCCAAGGATGCCCCGGGAAGTGGCCACATAGGCGGGGCAATGGGGTTAGGCAAGCACTTTTGCCGCCCCATTGCCGATAATCTTCAGCGCCGCTCCGCCAGGGCCGCCTGCGCCGCGGCCAGCCGCGCGATCGGCACGCGATAGGGCGAGGCGGAGACGTAATTGAGGCCGACCTTTTCGCAGAAGGCGATGCTCGCCGGATCGCCGCCATGTTCGCCGCAGATGCCGAGCTTGATGTCGGGCCGGGTCTTGCGGCCGCGCTCGGCGGCGATCTCGATCAACTCGCCCACGCCCTCGATATCAAGGCTGACGAACGGGTCGCGGGGGAAGATGCCCTTGTCGACATAGGTCGTCAGGAACCGCCCCGCATCGTCGCGGCTGATGCCGATCGTGGTCTGGGTGAGGTCGTTGGTACCGAAGGAGAAGAACTGGCCAGCCTCGGCGATCTCTCCGGCCTTGAGCGCGGCGCGGGGTAGCTCGATCATGGTGCCGACCAGATATTCGATCGTGCGGCCCTTCTCGGCGAAGACGGCCTGGGCCTCCCGATCGACGATGTCCTTCATCAGCTCCAGCTCGCGCCGGGTGGCGACGAGCGGGATCATCACCTCGGGCACGGGCGCCGCGCCGGACTTCTCCGCCACCTCGATTGCGGCCTCGAAGATCGCGCGTGCCTGCATCTGGTAGATTTCGGGATAGGTGACGCCCAGCCGGCAGCCGCGATGACCCAGCATCGGGTTGAACTCCTGGAGCTCCGCCGCGCGGCGCTTGAGCGTGTCGATGCTGACGCCCGCCGCCTCGGCCACTTCGGCGAACTCGCCGTCGCCATGCGGCAGGAACTCGTGCAGCGGCGGGTCGAGCAGGCGGATGGTGACGGGCAGGCCCGCCATCACCGTGAAGATCTCCGCGAAGTCGGCCCGCTGCTCGGGCAGCAGCTTGGCCAGCGCCTCGCGCCGTCCCGCCTCAGTTTCAGCGAGGATCATCTGGCGCACGGCAGTGATACGCGCAGCGTCGAAGAACATGTGCTCGGTACGGCACAGGCCCACGCCCTCCGCGCCGAATTCCCGCGCGGTGCGGCAGTCGAGCGGCGTTTCGGCATTGGCGCGCACCTTGAGGCGGCGCACCTTGTCGGCCCACACCATCAGCGTGCCGAAATCGCCCGCCAGCTCCGGCTGCACGGTCGGCACCTCGCCCGCCATCACCTCGCCGGTCGCGCCGTCGATGGTGATGACGTCGCCTTCCCTGAGGCTGCGATCGCCGATCCTCAGGACCCGGTTGGCGGCATCGATGGACAGCGAGCCGGCGCCCGAGACGCAAGGGCGGCCCATGCCGCGCGCGACGACGGCGGCATGGCTGGTCATGCCGCCGCGCGCAGTCAGTATGCCCTTGGCGGCGTGCATGCCGTGAATGTCCTCCGGGCTCGTCTCGATCCGGACGAGGATGACTGACTCGCCCAGCTCGTTCAGGCGTTCGGCGGCATCGGCCTCGAACACGATCTGGCCGGATGCCGCGCCGGGGCTGGCCGGCAAGCCCTTTGTCAGCACGTCGCGAACGGCGCTGGGATCGAGCGTCGGATGGAGCAGCTGGTCGAGGGCAGAAGGATCGACACGGGCGACCGCCTCCTCCTCGGTGATCAGGCCCTCATTGGCCATGTCCACCGCGATCTTGAGCGCGGCCTTGGCGGTGCGCTTGCCCGAGCGGGTCTGGAGCATCCAGAGCTTGCCCTGCTGCACCGTGAACTCGATGTCCTGCATGTCGCGATAATGGGTTTCGAGGATGTTGAAGACCCGCGCCAGCTCGGCATAGGTCTCGGGCATCGCCTCTTCCATGGACAGCGGCTTGGCCCCTGCCCGCTCGCGCGCGGCGGCGGTCAGATATTGGGGCGTGCGGATGCCGGCGACCACGTCCTCGCCCTGCGCGTTGATGAGATATTCGCCATAATAGGCGTTCTCGCCCGTCGCCGGATCGCGGGTGAAGGCAACGCCAGTGGCCGATGTCTCGCCCATATTGCCGAACACCATGGCCTGCACATTGACGGCCGTGCCCCAGTCGCCCGGAATGCCGTTGAGGCGGCGATAGACCTTGGCACGATCGGACTCCCAGCTGCCGAAGACGGCGCCCACAGCGCCCCAGAGCTGCTCATGCACGTCCTGCGGAAAAGGCTTGCCCCACTGCTTCTCGACGAGCCCCTTGTACTCGCCGACCAGCGCCTGCCAGTCGGCGGCGGACATCTCCGTGTCGAGGTAGAAGCCGCGATCCTCCTTGGCGATCTCCAGCGCTTCCTCGAAGGCGCCATGGTCGAGGCCGAGGACCACGTCCGAATACATCTGGATGAAGCGGCGATAGCTGTCCCAGGCGAAACGCGCGTCGCCCGACGCCGACGCCAACCCCGCCACCGTCTCGTCGTTGAGGCCGAGGTTGAGGACAGTGTCCATCATGCCCGGCATCGACACGCGCGCGCCGGAGCGGACGGAGACCAGCAGCGGATCGGCCGCATCGCCGAACCTTTTGCCGGTCACGGCCTCGATATGGGCGATGCCGCCGGCGACTTCGGCCTTCAGGCTCTCCGGATAGGTCTGGCCATCGGCATAATAGCGGGTGCACAGCTCGGTCGTGATCGTGAAGCCCGGGGGCACGGGCAGGCCGATGGCCGCCATGCCGTCGAGATTGGCGCCCTTGCCGCCCAGCAGGTTCTTGTCGCCCCCGACGCCTGCCTTTGCGCCGTCATCGACGCCGCCACCAAAGCGATACACGTAACGAGTCATCTGTGTCTCCATTCAGCCCGTGACTGATGGGCCGAGTTCCCATTATTCCCGTAAACATGGGGGGTCGGCTCGCGCCGACGCCTAGCCTTCTATGCGCGAAAAGTCCGCAACTTTGTGCATTGCAGCACGGATTCGCGTCAACTGTGTCAATCGGGCATGGCGCTTGGCCGGATCGGCGTCGTTGACCGTCACGCTGTCGAAAAAGGCGTCGATCGGGCCGCGCAGCGCGGCGAGCGCCGTCATGGCGTCCTCGAAGTCCTCTGCGGTGATCGCCGCGTCGACGGCGGGCTCGGCGGCATCAAGCGCCTGGCCCAGCGCGGCCTCGGCGGGCTCGAGCGTGTAGGGAACGGGATGCGCTTCCGACAGTTCCGCGACGGCCTCGGCGATGGCCGGCTCCTCGACCAGGACCAGCGGGTCCTCCTCGCCGGTCTGCGATATGCCCTGGCTGCCATGCGCGGCCATGGGCGGACGCTCCTCCTCCCAGCCCTCCTTCTTGAGGATATTGGCCGCGCGCCGGTAGGCAATAAGGAGATTGGCGCCGTCATCGGTCGCGACGAAGGATTGCAGAGCCTTCACGCGGGCGAGCAGCCGGACGAGATCGTCCTCACCGCCCAGCGCGAACACCGCGTCGATGAGAT
>DATJLC010000368.1:0-4849 GCA_035490755.1 Sphingobium sp. | reverse complement strand
GGCTGCCGACCACGCCCTACAGCCGCAAGCTCTTCATCCGGCAGGGCTTCGACAGCTGGGACGAGACGCCCGCCCAACTCTCGATCGAACGGATCGGCATGGACGCGCCGCGACCTATGCCCACGCCTGAGACGATGCTGGAGGCGATGGACTGGGCGGGCGATTTCCTGACCGGCATGATGCGCGACTGGCCTGACCATCCTTATCAGTATAGCGGCGGCGTCATCGACCCCTCCTGTGTCAACCGCTTTCCGCCGGACCGCGCCGCCAATAGCGAGGAGGATGCCAAGCGCGGGCGCATGGTGGCGAATATGTGCTGGACCCTCGCGCCGGACGAGGCGCTGATTGTCGAGTTCAACGCCCATGACGGCTTCTGGATGGCGTCGATGGGCGGAGCCTTCATGAACAGCATGGATTATCTCTATCGCCCCGTCAGCTACACCCCCGCGCGCACCCGCGTCGATGGCGACGGCAAGGTCCGGCTCGTCATTGCCCATGACGATCCCGGCTGCCACAATTGGCTCGACAGCCAGGGCTTCGCACGCGGCAACCTTCTCTATCGCAATCTGATGAGCCAGGCGGCGGCGACCTTTCGGACGCAGGTCGTGAAGCGGGAGGACCTGTTCGCCGCTCTGCCCGCCGACACGGCGACAGTGACCCCCCAGGAGCGCATCGCCCAGATGCATGCGCGCTTTGCGAGCGTCAGGCGGCGCTACGGCCTGTAAGTCATCGCCACCGCGACGCCGAAAGCCTTTGACGGATCGTCCGTGGCCCCGTCACTCTTGCTGGCGAGAGAACAGACTCGAGTGAGGGGATGACGATGAAACTGGCGTTCGCCATGCCGCACATGCTGCGCCTCAAGGCAACGGTCCAGACCTGGGAATCGGCCGTAACCGGGCCCGACCAGCTGCGCATGGCGAGGCAGGCCGACGCGATGGGCTATGACATGATCGCGGTGCCCGAGCATTTCATCATCCCCGATGCCCATGTTGACCTGTCCGGTCCGCATTATTTCCATGGGATCGGCGCCATGGGCGCCATCGCCGGCGCCACGAGCCGCATTCACGTCAACAGCTGCATCATGCTGCTGACCATGCAGCACCCGATCATCACGGCCAAGGGCCTGGCCACCATCGACTGGATGAGCGGCGGGCGCGTGGGCGTCACCTTTGGCGTGGGCTGGCTGGAGGAGGAGTTTGAGATACTGGGCGTGCCTTTCCACGAGCGTGGGCGCATGGCGGACGAGTATCTCGCCGCGATGATAGAGCTGTGGACCAAGGAAAAGCCGGAGTTCGAGGGCAAATATGTCTCGTTCAGGGATGTCGCCTTCGAGCCCAAGCCGGTGCAAAAGCCGCATCTGCCGATCTGGATGGGCGGCGATGCCGACGCCGTCCTCAAGCGCACGGCCCGTTTCGCGACCGGCTGGTGGCCGTTCCTCACCAGGCCGGAGCAGATCGGCGAGCGCATCGACTTCATCAAGTCGCAGCCCGACTTCAAGGGCGGCCCCTTCGAGGTGATGTATGGCCTGTCCACCTCGCGGGTCGGTGAAGGGCATGTCGTCATCGACGATCCCAAGGCCAGACCGGGGATGAGCGCGCAGGAGATCGTCGACCGCCTTGGCCTATTCAAGAAGCAGGGCGTCACCATGAGTTCTGTCCCCATTCCGCCGATGAGGGATATCGACGCCTATATGGATTATGCCCAGTGGGTGATCGAGGAGATCAAGCCCAGGGTGCAGTGAGCTGTGGCCGAGAGGCATCAGGAGAGGATTTATGGGCCGGATAGGGGCACTGATGGACCGGGCCCGCCAGCAGTCGGGGCTGGATGATTTCGGGGACGATGGCTTTCGTGACGGGCTGGAGGTCCTCGTCAATGCCATCGACCGGGAGGCGCGCCTTAGCCAGATGGGGCGCATGGCGCTGGATGGGCAGATCGTCGATATGCTCACCAACCGCTTGCAGGTGGAATATTGGTATGGGCGCCATCCGGAAATCGACGATGAGGAGATTGTCGCGCCGCTGATCGGCATGGGCCTGCCGCGCACCGGATCGACGGCGCTAGGCTGTCTGCTCGCGGAGGACCCGACAGTCCGATCGATCCGCACCTGGGAGTCGATGTGGCCTTGCCCGCCCCCGGACGCCGCCACCGTCGCGAGCGATCCGCGCCTCGCCCTGTGCCGGGAAGCGATGGACCGGCGCGCCCGGCTGTTCCCGCGCATGACCGCCATGCTGCCGAGCGACGTCTCCTCCGCCACCGAATGCCAGCTGTTCATGGGCATCGACTTCAAGTCGCAGATGTTCGAGGCGTTCGCGCACATCCCCTCCTATGTCGAATGGCTGAACCACAAGGCTGACCTGGTTTCGACCTATCGCTACGTGAAACGGGTGCTGAAGCTGCTGCAATGGCGCTGCCCGCCCAGGAAGTGGCGGCTCAAAAATCCCTCGCACAGCCTGTTCATCACCGCGCTCGACACCGTGTTTCCCGATGCGCGCTTTGTCATGACGCACCGGGATGTGGTGAGCGTGATCCCCTCCATGGCCGATGTCTATTACGAGCTGCGCAAGGCCTTCAGCGATGCGGTCGATATGCCGGCGATCGGGCGCGAAACGGCCGATGGCGGCGTGCTCGGCATGCAGCGGATGATCGCCTTCCGCGATGCCGGCAATAACCACCGCTTCTTCGACATCCATTTCGCGCCGTTCCAGAAGGATCCCTTTCCTGTCCTTGAGCAGCTTTATGCCTTTATCGGGGAGGAACTGACCTGGGAGACGCGGGCCAGAATGGAGGCGTGGCGGCGCAGCAAACCACGCAACCAAGGCTATCAGCGCACGGACATGGCGGCCTTCGGTTTCGATCCGGCCAGCCTGCGTGCGCGCTTCGCATTTTATTCCGACCGGTTTGGCGTGCCGGAAGCCGATGCTTGAGCGCCAGGAAGAGAATAGTCGATGACAATATCCGATGCACTGATGATGGGCGGCCTGGCGCCCGAAAATGAGCTGTTCTTCCCGGAACGGCCAGACAATCCGGAGATGCGCGAGAGCATGTCGGTCTGGCTTTATGAGGAGAATGGCGATTTCGCCTTTCCGCGCTTTGGCGTGGAGGCGGAGGCGTCATCGTGGGACAATCGCATGGTCCAGGGCAATTTCGCCTTTGCCGATGGACGCGTCCTGCTTGGTCACTGCAGGGGCGCGGCGCATTCACCCTTCGGGCCTGACGGACGTCCGAACGTGCTGGGTGCTGGGCCTCTCAGTTTTCGGATGATCGAGCCGTTCCGCAAATGGGTGGCGCAATGGGACGGCACCGCGATCGACGGCACGGTCGACCAGATGATCCACAACAGCCTCGATCCGGACCGGCGCGTTCCCGTGCGGTTCGAGGTCGAGCTGACCATGGCCACGCCTTGCTGGGTGCAGGACCTGAGGCCGGAAGTGGTGGCGAAGATGTCCGAGGCGGAACGGATCGAGGCCGCCAATATGGGCATCGGCTGGCGGCTGGAGCATCTGTTCCGGGGGCAGGGGACCTTGACGATCGACGGCAGCACCCGCGCCTTCCAATGCCTTGGCTCGCGCATCAAACGGCAGAGCGTACGGCCGCTGGCGGGCTTTCGGGGCCATTGCTGGCAGTCAGCCTTGTTCCCGGACGGGCGCGCCTTTGGCTATATCGCCTATCCGCCGCGCGAGGATGGGTCAGAGGCCTATAATGACGGCTATATCTATCAGGACGGACGTATGTACCCCGCGCGGGCGGTCAAGGTGCCGTGGCTGCGCCGGATCGTGGCGGCGGGAGACGATTGCTCATTGGAGCTGGAATCGGAGCTTGGCATTACCCGCATAGACGGTGTTTCGGCGCTCAGTACCTTCCGGGTGAGCAGCGATCAGATGAACGGCCTCAACCTCCAGCAGGGCGGGGTACGCTACAGCTGGGATGGACAGAGCGCCTATGGCATGATCGAGCGCTCCTCCGCGCCGGACCTCACGATGATCGGCTAGGGCGACCGCCAACCTCGGCCATCATGTGTCGAGCCTGGCGACCACTTCCTCGCCTATGCGTTCCGCATTGTCGCACCATTCGGCGCGAGTGCGGCCGTGGACGGTGATCGCCGCGGCGGTCACGCCCAGTTCGCCGAAGCTGCTGATGCGGTCCACCAGCTCCTGCGACGTGAGCGTTTCGCCGGGCTTGTTGACCCCGCCCACGACCACTTCGGGTGGGACGGCGCGGCCCACTTTTTCGCAATATTCGCGCATATATTCGATGCCGGCCCGCAGATCGTTGACGTCGTTCATCTCGGCGGTGCGGGTCGTCTGGGTGTTGATGCCGTTGCCGGTGAAGAAGGGGTTCCAGCCGTCGCACAGGTCGACGGCGCGACGGATTGCCCGCTTGGCATTGCCGCCGACCAGGATCGGCAGGTGCTCCTGAAGCGGGCCGGGAAGGATGCGGTTGCCGAACGCGTTGTAGCCGGTTCCCTCGAAGGTGAATTCCTCGCCGGTGAGCGAGGCGCGGAGGGCCTGGATATATTCGTCCATCATCTCGTTGCGCTGGTCGAAATCGACGCCGAGCGCGCGATATTCGCCCTTGAGATAGCCGGCGCCGACGCTGAGCGTCACGCGGCCGCCCGAAAAGCGGTCGAGCGTCGTCACGTCGCGCGCGACGATGAAGGGGTTGCGATAGGGCAGCACGAGAATGCCGGTCATCAGCCGCACCTTCCGCGTCGCCGACGCGACCAGCCCGAGCATCACGAACGGGTCCTGCGCATAATGGCCGCCCGAATCGAGCCAGCGACTGGTCGGCACGGGATGGTCGGTGACCGAGCAGCTGTAGAAGCCGCATTCGTCGAGCTTGCGGCCGACCT
>DATJLC010000367.1:0-2448 GCA_035490755.1 Sphingobium sp. | reverse complement strand
TCGCGATACCGGGCGCCGGATCGATGATCGTCAACGCGGCGATAAACAAGGACTTTCCCATCGTTCAGGGCGCGGTCTTCGTGCTCGTGCTCATGGTCATTGCCATGAACCTCATCATCGACCTGCTCTACACAATGCTCGACCCCCGCGTGAAGGAGGCCTGACCGAAATGACGCAATCCTCCGCCTCATCTCGACCGCTCGGTTCCGCGCTGCGCTGGCTCGGACAGGATTTCCGGGCAACGCTTTGCCTCGGCTATCTCCTTCTCCTGGTGGCGTTCTCGCTGCTGGCGCCGCTGATCACGCCGCATTCCCCGATCGAACAGACCATGGACTTTCTCACCCCGCCGGACGCAACCCATTGGCTCGGAACGGACGATCTCGGTCGCGACGTCTTCGCACGATTGGTCTACGGCACGCCCATGAGCCTTTATGCAAGCTGTCTTGCCGTTGCGGTCGGACTGTCGATCGGCCTGCCTCTCGGAATGCTCGCCGGCTATCTCGGCGGCTGGTTCGACAGCGTCGTCAGCCGCATGATCGACACGCTGCTGTCTTTCCCCGGCATCGTCCTTGCCGTCGCCGTCACCGGTGCGCTGGGGATCGGATTGACGAATGCCATGATCGCGGTCGGAATCGTCTTCGCTCCCAACATCGCTCGCCTGATCCGCATCCAGACGATCGTCGTCAAGAACGAGCTCTATGTGGACGCCTCCCGCAGCTTCGGCATGTCGGTTCCCCGCATCATCCTGCGCCACATCGTCCCGAATGCCATACAGCCCGTCATCGTGCAGGTCACGTTGATGCTGGCCGGCGCTCTTCTGGCGGAAGCAAGCCTCAGCTTCCTCGGGCTCGGTGTGCAGCCGCCATGGCCGAGCTGGGGCCAGATGCTCGCACGCGGCTACACCTACATGGAGATCGCACCCGAGCAGATGTATGTGCCGGGCATCGCCATTCTCCTCACGGCACTCGCTTATAACGGCCTTGGCGAATCCTTGAGATCGCGGCTGGATCCCACCCGCAGGGCGCGTTGAGCCTGCTCTTCCCAAGAGAAACATACCGAAAGGAAAACGGATGAAGATCGGATTCATAGGATTGGGCGTCATGGGATACCACATGGCACGCCATCTTTCGGCGGCAGGTCATGCGGTGACCGTCTACAATCGCACCGCTTCCAGGGCCGCAGCCTGGGTGGCCGAAAATGGCGGCGCGCAGGCCGAAACCCCTCGGGCGCTTGCGCATGGGCAGGATATCGTCATGGCCTGTGTGGGCAATGACCGCGATCTCGAACAAGTGACGCTGGGCGAGACGGGCGTATTCCACGCAATGACGGCGGGCACGCTCTTCGTCGATCATACCACGGCATCGGCCGATATCGCCCGACGCCTCCATGCGGCGGCGAGGGAACGCGGCATCGGCTTTATCGACGCCCCCGTCTCCGGCGGCGAGGCCGGCGCGCGCAACGGGGCATTGACTGTCATGTGCGGCGGAGACCAGGGTGACTACGACCGCGCTGAAAAGGCGATCGCCGCCTTTGCGCGCGCATGCCGGCTGATGGGACCGTCCGGTTCGGGCCAGTTGACCAAGATGGCCAACCAGATCTGCATTGCCGGGCTCGTGCAGGCCCTTTCCGAAGGCATTCATTTCTGCCAGACGGCAGGTCTCGATGTCGATGCCATGCTCGACGTCGTATCGCAGGGCGCGGCGGGCTCCTGGCAAATGCAGAACCGCGGCGCCACGATGAACCGCGGCGAATTCGAGTTCGGCTTTGCGGTCGAGCTGATGCGCAAGGATTTGGGCATATGCCTGGACGAAGCGCGCCGGAATGGCGCATCCCTGCCCGTTACGGCTCTTGTCGATCAATTCTATGCCGATGTCGAGAAAGCGGGCGGAAGACGCTGGGACACGTCCAGCCTGATCACCCGCCTCAAGACCGCCTGACCCCGGAGAATATCGATGCCCCGCCGTTTGCGTATCGTCGCCACCAGCCCCCTGCACCCGGATGCCGAAGCCCTGCTCCGGCAATCCTACGACTACGAAGCGGTTCAGGACGGGAGCATCGAGCCCCTGTCGCGGCTGATCGTCGATGCGGACGGCATCATCGTGAGGAACAAGCTGCCGGATGACATTTTTGATGCTGCCCCGCATTTGCTTGCCTGTGTCCGGCACGGCGTCGGACTTGATTTCATCCCGATGGAGGTGGCGACGGCAAAGTCGATTGCCGTCGCCAATCTGCTGGAGGCGAACAAGCAGTCCGTCATCGAACATGTCATTGCCACCGCGCTCATACTGGCGCGCGACTATGCCGATATCGACCGGCGTTTCAGGAGCCAGGGCTGGTCGTCCCGCAATGGCTACGAGGGCATGGAACTGGCCGGCAAGACTCTTGGCATTGTCGGCTGCGGGCGTATCGGACGCGGCGTCGCCCAGGCGATGCGGTACGGCTTCGGCA
>DATJLC010000366.1:0-2099 GCA_035490755.1 Sphingobium sp. | reverse complement strand
GGCAGCATGATCAAGAGCGCCACCGGCGCCGATCTTTATGTCGAGAGTGTCGGCCCGCCGGGCCTGCCTACCATCGTCCTCACCCATGGCTGGTCGCTGGACAGTACGATCTGGTTCTATGCCAGGCGCGACCTGTTGCGTGAGTTCCGGGTGGTGAGTTGGGATCTGCCAGGCCTGGGCAAATCGCGAGAAGGCGCGCCTTCGGGCATTGACCTGGCAGAGTTCGCCCGCGACTTGCGGTCGGTTGTCGAGTGGACAGAAGCTCCGGAGGTTGTCCTTGTCGGGCACAGCATCGGCGGCATGACCATCCAGACGCTGGCGCGGGACATGCCCGATTTCTTCAATCAGCGCGTGGCGGGCGCCGTGCTGCTCAACACGACCTATACCAACCCGCTCAAGACCATGATTGCCAGCGGCCTGGCCCAGGCGATCCGCTGGCCGCTGCTCGAGCCGATCATGCGCCTGATGATCGTGCTGCAGCCGCTGGTCTGGCTTGGGGCATGGCAAAGCTATTTCAGCGGCTCGGCGCATCTGGCCAATCGCCTGGGCTTTGGCAAGTTCGTGACCCGCAGCCAGCTCGAACACGCGACCTTGCTGTCGACGCGCAATGCGCCGGGCAATATCATGCGCGGCAATCTCGCAATGTTTCGCTGGGATGCGACCGGCGCGGTCGCCAAGGTGGCCCGGCCGCTGCTGGTGATCGGCGGCGAGGTCGACATCGTCACCTTGCCCGCGGCCGGCGCCGGCATAGCGGCATCGGCGCCGCGAGCGCAGTATCGGCCTGTCGAGGGAGTCAATCATCTGGGTTTTCTCGAGCAGTCCTCCGTCTATGATGCGGAGATCGCTCGCTTCGCCCGAGCCTGCCTGGCGCCTCAGTCGCCTTCACCCTCGATGGTGGCGCCGGCGCCCCGAACGGCGTAATTTCGCCGGCGGACAGGCGAACGAGATTGGAGTGATCCGTGAGTGCAGCTCCTACGACCGGGGCGATGCCGGACGCGGCTGCCCTGCCCATCGCCACGGCGGCGTTGCCGGCCAATTCGGCCGAGGCGACCAATGCGATGATCCACTATTACCGAGCCGAAATGGGCCGGATGAGTGCGTGGCGATCGCGGCTGGATATGACCAGCAACTGGGCCATCACGGTCATGGCCGCATTGCTCTCGGTATCGCTGTCCACGCCCGCGGCCCATCATGGCCTGCCGCTCTTTGCCATGCTGATCGTGTTGCTGCTGCTGTGCGTCGAGGCGCGGCGCTATCGGTTCTACGATGTCTACCGCATGCGCGTCCGCCAGTTCGAGCGGCACTATTTCGGCCAGCTGTTCGGCCCCGAAACCGCCGGCGGGGTGGAGCCATGGCTGCTGATGCTGGCGCAGGACCTGCGGCATCCCAAGTTCCGCATCACCTTCCAGCTTGCCCTGCGGCGCCGGTTGCGGCGCAACTATGTCTGGATGTTCCTGATCCTGCTTTTCGCCTGGGTGCTCAAGATCGCCTCGCCCGATCTGCAGGAGGGTGTGGCGCTCGATCCCGGCCGGCCGCTCGACCTCGCTATCGCCCATGCGGCGATCGGACCGATACCGGGATGGCTGGTGATCGTCCTGGTCATGGTGTTCTATGCCGGACTTGCCATCGCGTCGCTCAAGGGCAAGGACCGCGGCGGCGACCAGGTGCATGTGTGAACGCGACGACGCGGGGCCAAGACGATGATTCCGACGCTGACGACCGAACGCCTCATCCTGCGGCCGCCGGTTTTCGCCGACTTTCCGGCGCTCGAGGCGTTATTGGCGTCGCCGCGCTCGCGCTATATGGGCGGACCGTATGACACGTTCGCGGCCTGGGGCCTGTTCTGCCACGATGTCGCCTGCTGGCAGCTGTTCGGCCATGGTGCGCTGATGGTGGATCGGCGCGACACCGGGGAATGCGTCGGCCAGGTCGGCATCAATCACGGGCCGCTGTTCCCGGAAAAGGAGCTGGGCTGGCTGCTCTATGAAGGGCATGAAGGCCGCGGCTATGCGCTCGAGGCGGCGCGGGCGCTGCGCGACTGGGCCTTCGGGGTGCGAGGCTTGCCGACGCTGGTGAGCTATGTCGACCCGGCCAATATC
>DATJLC010000365.1:0-5552 GCA_035490755.1 Sphingobium sp. | reverse complement strand
GTGCCGGTGACGATAAACAGGTCCGCGCCGTGCAGCGCGTGGAGCCGCGCGGCGGCGCTGCTCATGTTCACCTTGCCGATGCCGGTGGTCGCCGTGATGATGTCATGGCCCAACGCCGTCACCTTGCGCGCGGCCAGCCAGCCGCAATCGATCTGCGTGCCTGCGCCGGGCAGGAAGGCGTCCGCCTCCTCCTCGAGCGCGGCGAGGACGATGATGTTCATGGGGCCTTCTCAGTCGCCGGCAAAGGCGCACAGCGCCATCGGCCTGATCCCGTGGGCGCGCAGCCTGCCGCCGCCGCCGAGATCAGGCAGGTCGACGATGAACAGCGCCTTGTCGACCACGGCGCCCGCGTCGCGCAGCAGCGAGGCCGCCGCGAGAGCCGTGCCGCCGGTGGCCAGCAGATCGTCGACGAGAAGGACGCGCTGGCCGGGTGCGACGGCGCCGACATGCATCTCGATCCGGTCGGTGCCATATTCCAGCGCATAGTCGATGCCGATCGATGCTCCGGGCAGCTTGCCTGCCTTGCGCAGCATCAGCTTGCCCTTGGTCAGCGCATAGGAAAGGGCGGAGGCCGCGATGAAGCCGCGCGCCTCTATGCCGGCGATCAGATCGACCGAGGCGGGATCGAACATGGCCGCCATCCGGTCGATGGTCGCGCGAAAGGCGGGGCCGTCGAGCAGCAGGGTCGAGACATCGCGGAACTGGATGCCGGGCTTGGGATAATCGGGAATGGTCCTGATCAGGGCCGCGAGGTCCGCGTTTTCGACGACTTCGGAGGGTAGGCTGGCCATGTCGTGCTCCTGCGCGAAGGATGCCGCCTTGAGATAATCAATCTGGGGGTGTCAAGTGGGCATATGGGTGTGGCCCTTGGGTCAAATCGCCGATGGGGGGCAACGATCCGCCGAAATTGTTGCGCTGCAGCGGGAAACGGTTGGACGAGTTTCTGTTTTCAACACCCGCATGATATATCAACACACGCCCGTTCACCCCGGCGCCACCGCGATTGCCGCGCTGCTCGCCTTGTCCTCAACCCCCGTTTTCGCCCAGGGCCTGGTGGCTGATCCCGCCGGCTCTCAAGCCGTGCCGGCCACCGATCCGCCCCTGAGCGCGGTGCCCGCGCCTGTGCCGGATGCCGCGCCTGTGCAGGCCGCGCAGGCTCACCCGGAGCCCTCGGCGAAACTGCCCGAACTTCCCGCATCCGAACCCGAAACGCCTCGCCAGGCGGACAGTAGGTTGCCGGCCAAGGCGAAGCCAAGGAAGTCAGCGCCGCCGCCTGCAAGCCTAGCCCACGCCACGCCGCCTGCTCCGACGAAATGGGCGGTGACGCCTGTCTCCACCCCGGCAGCGCCCGTTCCCGATGACCCCGCGGTGAAGCTCAACACCGATGCCGTGGCCAGCCTGCCTCTCGCTGAACCGTCCTCGCAGGCAGCTTCGTGGGATCTGACCTGGCTGTCGCTAGCGGGCGCCGGCTTGCTGACCATGGCAGGCGGCACGGGCTTTGCGGCCAAACGGCGTCGCAGGCCCGGCAAGGCCGTGCCGAGACTCACCACAAGCATTGACAAGGCGCCTGCCGCACCGGCCCCGCGCGCGCCGATGGCGGCCGGTCGGCGGACGGCCGTGCGCAGCAATGACGATTTCAGAGCGCAGCTGGAGGCAATGGTCGCGCAGGCGCCCACGCGCGAGAACCCCTTCCACACGCGCAAGCTTCGCCTCCGCCGGGCGCATCATCTGCTGCGTACCGGGCAGGCCTCAGCGCCGGTTCCGAAAGCGGCGCCTGCGCGCAGTGCTGCCGAGCGCTGGTCGGAGATGCGGATCGCTGGCCAGTCCCCGGTGCAGCTGAGCTGGCGGCCAGCCCAGAACTGAGCGGAGCTGTTCCAAAGAAATAGGGGCGGCCCCTCGCGAGACCGCCCCTTTTCCTGCTTGGCTCTAAAAAGCTTACTTGAGCTCGACGGTCGCGCCGGCTTCTTCCAGCTTCTTCTTGAGCTCTTCGGCTTCCGCCTTGCCAACGCCTTCCTTGACAGCCTTCGGCGCGCTCTCGACGAGGGCCTTGGCTTCGGTCAGGCCCAGGCCGGTGATGGCGCGGACTTCCTTGATGACGTTGATCTTCTTGCCACCGTCGCCGGTGAGGATCACGTCGAACTCGGTCTGCTCTTCGGCAGCCGGGGCAGCAGCACCGCCGCCAGCGGCGGGGCCGGCAACCGCGACGGCTGCAGCGGCGGAAACGCCCCACTTCTCTTCGAGCGCCTTGGAGAGCTCGGCGGCCTCGAGGACGGTCAGTTCGGAAAGCTGTTCGACGAGAGCATTGATGTCAGCCATGTTACTATCACTCCATTTCTGTGCGCGGGGTCAGTGCCCGCAGGGTTCAGTTGAAAGATTGAAGTAGAAAGCCGGATCAGGCGGCTTCCTTCTCCGCATAGGCGTTGAAGACGCGCGCCAGCTGTGCGGCCGGTGCCTGCGTGACGGTGGCGAGCTTGGTCGCCGGTGCCACGAGCAGACCCACGATCTTGGCCCGGAGTTCGTCGAGCGAGGGCAGGGACGCCAGCGCCTTGATGCCTTCGGCATCCAGAAGCTGCGTGCCCATCGCGCCGCCGACGATTTCGAGGCGGTCGTTGGTCTTGGCGAAATCGACCGCGACCTTTGCCGCCGCGACCGGATCGGTCGAGGTGGCGAGGCCGACGGGACCGGTCAGCAGGCTGGAAATACCAGCATAGTCGGTCCCTTCGATCGCGATCTTGGCGAGGCGGTTCTTCGTCACCTTGTAAGCCGCGCCGGCTTCGCGCATCTTCTGCCGCAGATCGGTGGACTGGGCGACAGACATGCCCAGGTTGCGGGTGATGACCACCACGCCCATCTGCTGCAGGGACGCGTTCAGCGCGGAAACGACTTCGGACTTCTCCTTGCGATCCATGCCATTACTCCCATTGTGCCGGACGGAAGGGCAGGGCCCCGCCAGCCGGCACGTTCTTGCCATGCCTCGCGTGCACGGCGTTGCCGCCGCCCGCGCGAGGCGCGAAATGTCCGGGGGAATGGTTGACTGAACCCGAGTCGGCGCGAACGCCATTGCGGGCAGACCCGGCGGAGCATGCTCCTGGCCGGCGTGAACTTTTTCCCCGTCTAGGCTGGAGATTAAGGCCCCCTTTGGTGCCACCAGCTGTCTCGGACGGTGAACCCATCAAGGGTTCGAGCCCGCGCCGATAGTCGAAAGGCGCGGGAAAGTCCACGCTAAAAGAACGGTCATTCGCGCAGAGGCGCAGAGGACGCAGAGAGAATGCCAGGCGCCGCAGGCTTTCCTGCTCGGCCGAACGACTGGACGCGGTGGCGCCAATGATAACGGCTTCGCCGCAGTCGCGACATCTCCGCGTCCTCTGCGCCTCTGCGCGAAAAACCTATGCCATGATCGCCCGGCGGCAGAAATCCCAGATGTCCGCGGCCAGCTCCGCCCGGCGCGCCGGGTCGGCCTGGACGCGCTCCTCGGCGAGCAGTTCCGTGTGCACCGTGGTGGCGACGAGATTGTACACTAGCGTCGCCAGCCGCTGGGGCGCGCCGGCCCTGACCGTGCCGGCCTCCATCCCGTCGGAAAGCTGCCGGGCGATCAGCGCCAGGAGCGGGCTGAGGGCCGCTTGCAGGTCGTCGGGGCGCGACTCCGCGAGGCGGATATGCTCTCGGCTCATGGCGGCGCCGCGCCGATTATACGCGCCGCCCGGCCCGTCGGCCATGCTGGTGCCGAGACCGATGGAAATGACGATGTGCCGCAGCCGCTCCATGGGATCGGGCACCGCCTTCAACTGTTCGGCGTAGGTCTCGGTCGCCAGCTTGATCGTGTGCTCGAACACGGCCAGCATCAGATCGTCCTTGCCGGCAAAGCATTCGTAGAAGGCGCGCCGCGCGAGGCCGGTCTTCTTGAGAACGGCGCGGATCGTTACCCCCTCTAGCCCCTCGTCCCGCAGCAGCTCATGGGCCGCGCCGATGATCTGGCGGGCGCGATCCGAATCCATGTCCGCTCCACTACTGGCAGATGGCGCCGTCGGCATCACGGATAGGTCGGATTGGGCGTCCAGGGGCATTGCGTCCTCGGTCATCGAACAGGCCTACTGACGGCCTGCCCGGAGGATAACATAGAGAACGATGTTCTCAACCGGTTTGTTGCCGGATCGCCCTACGCCGGACCGGTGCGGAAGACCATCATCTTGTTGCCGTCCAGGTCCCGGAAATAGGCAGCATAAAAGCCCATCTCCTCCGGGCCGCGAAGGCCGGGCGCACCCGCGCACTGGCCGCCGAGCTCAATGGCCTTGGCATAGGCCGCGTCGACCGCTGCCCGGCTCGGCGCGGTAACGCCAAGCTGGGTGCCGTTGCCGGCAGTCGCCTCGCCCTCGAATGGCTTGCCGACGAGGAACATGCCGCCATCCGGTCCCTTGTAGCTGACAAAGTCGGGACGCTCGGCCACCCGTGTGGCGCCAAGCGGGGCGGTCACCGCGTCGTAAAAGGCCTTTGCGCGGTCCAGGTCACGCGTGCCGAAACGGGCCATGGTCAACATATCTCTCTCCCGGGCGTAATATAGTAAACCAGGTTGGTAGCAGCATTCGGCCCCGCGGGCCAGTTTGTTACGCTACAATATCTCGCGTACGATATCCTGCGGGCGGCAGAAGCGCACGCCCTTGTCCGTCTCGACAAAGGGGCGGTTCACATAGGCCGGATTGGCCGCCATGGCGTCGAGGATCGCGGCGTCGTCCGCTTCCAGAAGGCCCTTTTCCTCCGCGTCCGTGCCCATCTTGCGGATCGCCTCGCGCGGGGTGAGGCCGGCATCGCGGATGAGCTGGGCGATCTTGTCGCGGCTGTAGGGCGACTTCAGATATTCGACGACGGTCAGCTCGACGCCGGGCGTCTCCTCAAGGATCGCCAGCGTCTTGCGCGAGGTGCCGCAGGCCGGGTTGTGCCAGATGGTCGCTTTCATGCCTCTTCTTCTCTCCGATCAGTAGATTGGCGGTGATGTTGCCGATCAGCGCGCCCGCGGCCTGTGCCGCGATGAAGGCCGGTACGTCGATCCACCGTATCCCCGCGAAGCTGTCCGTCAAGGCGCGGGCCATCGTGACGGCGGGATTGGCAAAGCTTGTCGAGGCGGTGAACCAGTAAGCCGCCACGATCCAGCAGGCGACCAAAGCGGGCACCGCGTCGGGCCGATGGCGAAGACCGAGCCGGATGGTCAAGAGCAGGCCGAAGGTCGCGACCGCCTCGCTCAGCCATTGGCCGGGGCCGGTGCGCAGCTTCGCCGCATAAGAGACCGTAGCCATGTCGAACATCAGATGGGCAAGGACAGCGCCCGCCATGCCGCCTGCGACCTGCGCCAGTATGATCGGCAGGCGCGGGCGGTCCGTTTCCAGGAGCAGGGTGACGGCCGGGTTGAACTGCGCGCCGCTGACGGGGCCGAGCAAGGTGATGAGGACATAAAGGACCGCACCGGTCGCGATCGTATTGGCAAGCAGGGCGAGCGCGACATTGCCGCCCGAAAGGCGCTCCGCCATGATGCCCGAGCCGATGACAGTGGCGACGAGCAG
>DATJLC010000364.1:0-2695 GCA_035490755.1 Sphingobium sp. | reverse complement strand
GCTCAACATCCACAAGACCCGCCTCAACGACCCCTTCATGTGGTTCATGGGCACCAACGACCAGCCGGGCGATTATCGCCATTCGGGCTGCTCGGGCTGCCATGTCGTCTATGCAAACAACCGCGAACCCTATGCCAGCCTGACCTACGCGCAATATGGCCGCGACGGCCAGACCGCGACGGTCGATCCCACCATCGCGCACAAGATGGAATCGGCGGAGCATCATGACGTTCCGGAAGGCCATGGCGCGCTCAAGCGGCCGGACGCGGACCATGACCAAGTCAAGGAAAGCGGCCACCCGATCCGCCATGCCTTCACCCGCGCCATCCCGACCGCGCAGTGCATGAACTGCCACATGCACCAGCCCAACATCTTCTTGAACAGCTATCTCGGCTACACCATGTGGGACTATGAGTCCGATGCGCCGCTGATGTGGCCCGACCGGCAGAAATATCCCACCGCTGCCGAGGTCCACGCGGTGCTCGACCGCAATCCGGAAGGGGCCAGTCCCAAGGGCAAATGGGCGGACGTCGACTTCCTGCGCCGTGTCTTTGACGATGTGAACCCCAAGGCGAAGCATGGTCAGTTCGCGGATTATCACGGCCATGGCTGGAACTTCCGCGGCATCTTCAAGCGAGACCGCAGCGGCAATCTCCTCGATGCCGAGGGCAATATGGCCACCTGGGGCACCGACACTGCCCACATCGTCGCGCCCGACGATCCGGAGAAGTTCCGGCGCAAGGACGCGCCCAAATTCTCCCCCGTCGGCACCCAGGGCGGCAAGGCCGTCCACCTCATGGACATCCATGCCGAAAAGGGCCTGCAATGCGCCGACTGCCATTTCGCGCAGGACAGCCACGGCAATGGCTATATCTATGGCGAGGTCGCCAATGCGATCGAGATCGGCTGCAAGGACTGCCACGGCACGGCCGACGCCTATCCGACCCTCCTGACCTCGGGCCCGGCCGCGCGGCCGCAGGGCAACAACCTCGCGCTCTTGCGCAATCCCGACGGGCAGCGCCGCTTCGAGTGGATCGACGGCAAGCTCATCCAGCGCTCGATCGTGGATCCAAAGCTCCAGTGGGAGGTCAGCCTCGTCAAGGACTCGGTCGATCCGTCAAACGCGCATTTCAACGCCAGGGCCGCCCGCGCCAAGCTGATGAGCCGCAATGGCGGCGAGGATGGCCGCTATGCCTTCGGCCCGGGCGTGCCTCAGTCCGAACGCGCGCACAAGGAAAGCGAGATGGCCTGCTTCACCTGCCATCTCAGCTGGACGACGAGCTGCGGCGGTTGCCATCTGCCGATCGAAGCCAACTGGAAGACGAAGATGAACCATTATGAGGGGGAGGAGACGCGCAACTTCGCGACCTACAACCCCCAGGTGGCGCGCGACGAGATGTTCCAGCTTGGCCGTCACATGACCACCAAGGGCAATCAGGTCGCGCCCGTCCGCTCGACCTCGGCGCTCGTCCTCTCCTCGACCAACGTCAATCGCGAGCGCATCTATATCCAGCAGCCGCCCATTTCCGGCATCGGCTTCTCCAGCCAGGCCTTCGCGCCGCATTTCCCGCATACCGTGCGCCGGCAGGAGACCAAGACCTGCACCGACTGCCATTTGTCGGACAAGGACGACAACAACGCGATCATGGCGCAGCTGCTGCTCTTGGGCACGAACTATGTGAATTTCGTCGGCCTCAACGCCTGGACCGGTCTCGAAGGCGGCTTCGAGGCAGTGCGCGTCACCGAATGGGACGAGCCCCAGGCGGTGATCGGCTCCTATCTCCAGAAATATGCCTATCCCGACTATTGGCGCATGCATGTCGAGGACAATAAGCGGGAGCTGAAGAACTGGGTGCGGGGCAAGACCCTTGACGGGCACCTGTCCGGCGAGACGCAAGCCCTGGAGGAATTCCGCAACATCGTGCAGGGCACGTCCGGCCGGGTCGGCTGCCTCCAGCTGCGCGGCGAATATATGTTCGTGGCCGAAGGCAAAGGCGGCTTCCATGTCTATGATGTCGCCAGCGTCGCCAACAAGGGCGTCTCCGAACGCATCCTGAGCGGCCCCTTCTCCGCACTCGGCCATGACGCGCGGGTGCCGTCGAAGAACGCGACCTGCATGGCGATCGCGACCAACCAGGCGATCAGCCCGCTTCGCAACACGCCGGAACTGCGTCAGATCAACCAGGAGCAGCCGTTCCTGCCGATCTACAGCTACGCCGTCATCACCGACAGCGAGGAGGGGCTGATCCTCGTCAATGTCGACACATTCGCGGACGGCGAATTTCGCAACAACAAGCTGAAACGCGCCGTCACCTGGAACCCGGACGGGGTGCTGAAGGGCGCCCGGCACGTCACGCTGGCAGGCGAGATCGCCTATATCACCGCGGATGCGGGCCTGGTGGCGGTGAACCTCGCCGATCCGATGAAACCCCGCCTGGCTGCGGTCCGCCCGCTCACCGACGCGCGGGCGAGCGCGGTGCAGTTCCGCTATCTCTGGGTGACGGACAGGGACGGGCTGAAGCTCTTCGACATCACCCGCCTTGCCGATCCGGTGGCGGTCCCGCAGGCGACGGTGCGCTTCCACGACGCCCGGCGCATCTACATCGCGCGGACCTATGCCTATGTCGCGGCCAAGGCTGAGGGGCTGGCGATCGTCGACGTGACCAATCCCACGCGGCCCTTCGTCTATCGGATG
>DATJLC010000363.1:0-2300 GCA_035490755.1 Sphingobium sp. | reverse complement strand
GCGCTGGGCTCGACTGTAACCCGTGCACAACCGGCGATCCCAACCACGCCATCACAGCAATGCCGGAAAAACAAAAAGGGCCCCGAAGGACCCTTTGTTTCTCAAGGCTTGCCGGCCTTTGAGAATTGGAGCGGGCGATGGGATTCGAACCCACGACCCTAACCTTGGCAAGGTTATGCTCTACCCCTGAGCTACACCCGCGCTCCGTTGTCTCCAGCTTGCCTTGGCAGTCCGGCGACGCGCGCCTATATGCCCAATCACTTGTCCGATTGCAACCCACAATTTGGCGCGGCCATCATCTTGTCGTCGTCTTGTGGATTGAGGGGCTTGTCACATCACCGTTTGCGGGCGCAAGAAGGTCCGCGAATATCCCAGTTTGCTAGTGTCTGAAGGGCCTTGTTTCCGTCATGTCCACTCCGTTCAACGGCGTCGCCGCTCCCTCCCAGTCCGCTCCTCCGGCCGGAGCGTTGATCAAGGACTCGAGCGATCAGGCCTTCAAGGCTGATGTGATCGACGCCTCGATCGAGCAACCGGTGCTGGTCGATTTCTGGGCGCCCTGGTGCGGGCCCTGCCGCCAGCTGACGCCGGCGCTGGAAAAGGTGGTCAACGAGAAGGCCGGCGCGATTCGGCTGATCAAGATCAATATCGACGAGCACCCCCAGATTGCCGGCCAGCTCGGCGTGCAGTCGATTCCGGCCGTGTTCGCCTTTGCCGGCGGCCGCCCCGTGGATGGCTTCATGGGCGCCATGCCTGAGGGCGAAGTGCGCCGCTTTGCCGAGCGCGTCATATCAGGTGCCCCCGCGCCGCAGCCTGCCGAAGGCTCGATGGAGGCCCAGATATCGGAAGCCGTCGCCGCCGCCGAGCAGGCGCTGGCCGCAGGCGATCTTGGTCGCGCTGCGCAGATCTTCGGCATGGTGCTCCAGCATCAGCCGGACCATGCCGCGTCGCTGATCGGCCTCGCCCGCGTCTATATGGCGGCCGGTGAAGCCGAACAGGCTCAGGCGACGCTCGACATGCTGCCTGAAGCCGAACGCAAGGGCGAAGCCTATACGGCTTTGGTCAATTCCATCCGCCTCCTGGGTGAGGCCGCCAATCTCAGCGAAACCGCTGCACTCGAGGCTGCCGTCGCCGCCAATCCCGATGATCATCAAGCGCGGTACGATCTGGCCTTGGCGCTCAATGCCGAAGGCAACAAGGTCGAAGCGGCCGAGGCACTGGTCGCCATCTTCAAGCGCGACCGCACCTGGAACGAGGATGGCGCGCGCAAGAAGCTGCTCGAATTCTTCGATGCCTGGGGTCCGCGCGACCCCGCAACCGCCAAGGGTCGCCGCATGCTGTCGGCCGCCCTGTTCTCCTGAGAGACGACCCAACCATGCTCAAGCGCCCCGCTTCCCCGGCCGACCTGCCCAAATCGGTGCCGATCTTCCCGCTCAGCGGGGCCTTGCTGCTGCCTTTCTCGCACCGGCCGCTCAACATCTTCGAGCCGCGCTATATCGAGATGGTCGATGCCGCCCTGCGCGGCGACCGGCTGATCGGACTGATCCAGCCCGAGGACACCAGCGAAGAAAGCCCCAAGGGCCGCAGCCCGCTGCAATCGATCGGCTGCCTGGGCCGGCTGACCCATTTCGAGGAGAGCGGCGAGGGGCGCTATTTCATCATCCTCGAAGGCGTCGCGCGTTTTCGCCTGGTGCACGAATTGACGGTCATGACGCCCTATCGGCAGGGCGTGATTTCGGCCGATGGCTTTGCCACCGACTTCACCCGCGACTTCGGCGAGGAAGCGGTGGATCGCGAGCGCTTCGTGCGGATGATGCGCGACTATGCCGAGTTCGCCAGCATCGAGCTCAACTGGGAAGAGATCGAGCGCACCGGCACGGCCGACCTGGTCAATTTCTGCTGCATGGTGGGCCCCTATGGTCCGGCCGAAAAGCAGGTACTGCTGGAGGCACGGACGCTTGAGCAGCGCGCCGAGACGCTGATTGCCATGACCGAATATGAAATTGCGCGCGGTAGCGGCGGCGGCGCCGCGCCGCTGAACTGACCATGAGCCAGACGCCGGCGGTCAATCCGCGTCACGTCCTCGACGTCAAGACGCTCGAAATGCTGGTCTGCCCGCTGACCAAGACCCGGCTGATACTCTCGGCCGACCGCACTGAACTGATCTCGGTTGCTGCCCGCCTGGCCTTTCCCATCGTCAACGGCGTTCCCCTGCTGAGCCTCGAAGAGGCCCGCAACGTCGAACCCGAAACCATCAGGCAATTGCCCGAACTCCATGGCGACGACGATGCCGGGTGAAACCG
>DATJLC010000362.1:0-2941 GCA_035490755.1 Sphingobium sp. | reverse complement strand
GACTGGAACAGGCCGATAGCGGCGGTGGTCCCGAAATTCCCGATGGTCCGCAGCGAGCGGAACACATAGGTGTCGATGACGTCGGTGGTGGGGAACAGGATGCCGTTGTCCTGCACGATGGCGTAGATGGTGGCGAAGTCGCCAAAGAAGATGCGCCCCACGCCGAGCACGATCAGGATGCCCATGGTCGGCAACAGCAGCGGCGTGGTGATGGAGATCGCCATGCGCGCCCGGCTGGCGCCGTCAATGGCTGCCGCCTCGTAGACTTCCTCGGAGATCGAGGTGATCGCGGCGAGGAATATGACCGAGGTATAGCCGCCCAGCTGCCAGACCTTGACCAGGGTCAGGATCCACGGCCAGGCGCCCGGTGTCGTATACCAGGCGATCTGCGGCATATCGAAGACGTTGAGCAGGTCGTTGACCATGCCACCGCGCCCGCCCACGCCCGACAGGATCGCCTGCAGCATCAGGCTGATAACAATGGGCGAGACGAAATAGGGGAAGAAGATGGTCGACTGCAGGAAGCGCCGGTAGAACTGGCCGCGAATTTCGTTGAGCATCAGTGCCAGCAGCAGGCCGGCAAACAGCGACGCACTGAGGAACAGTGCGTTGAGGATCAGCGTATTGGCGACGATGGTGAAGGCGTCGCCGCTCGACAGGAAATAGCGGAAATTGGCAAAGCCGTTCCACGGGCTGCCGAAGATGCCGTCGCGGATATTGAAGTCCTTGAACGCCACGACCAGCCCCGCCATGGGGCCATAGGCGAACACCACAAACCAGACAATGCCGGGCAAGGCCAACAGCAGCAGGGCCGCTGAATCCAGTGGCGATGTGCGCCGCCTTCTGCGCGCCGCCGAAGTGAGCTGTTGCACGGCGTCCTCCTCCGAAGATTGCGTGTAACTAGTTTCACAAAACGTAGGTCATGCGTCGACACGTGTCAAGCGAGCCTGTACATGTCGGGGCATGAGCACCAATGACACTGATCGCAAGCCCGCTCGCGGCACGCGCGGACCAGACCGGGTAACCCAGGCAAACCTGCGGGATGTGGCCCTTCACGCCAAGGTTTCGGTGGCCACCGCGTCCCGGGTATTTGCCGACAATCCCAACGTCAATCCAGACAGTCGGGACCGGGTTCTGGCCTCGGCCCGGGAGCTGGGCTACGTGGTCAATGGCTTGGCGCGCGCCATGATGGGGCGGGGGCCCCAGTCGATCGCCTTTGTCGTCCGCGCCATGATCGGCCCGACCTTCGCCGCCCTTGCCGCCGGCGTCGAAAGCGTGGCCGGCCGCAACGGACATCTGGTGCTGATGTCGGCGACCGAGGGCGACCCGGAACGCGAACGCGACCTGATCCAGGTGCTGCGCGAATTGCGAGTCAAGGCCGTGCTCCTGGTCGGCTCGACCGAGACCGACGTTTCGTTCGACGAACGGGCCGCCGGCTATGCGCGCGATCTTGCCCAGGTCAACGCCTCGCTCATCCTGTGCGGTCGTCCGCCCGTCGCCGGCCATCCCCAATTGGTCAGCGTGGACTATGATCAGCCCGCTGGCGTCAGCGCCGCAGTCGATGAGCTGGTCCGGCTCGGGCACACCCGCATCGCCTATATCGGCGAGGGGCCGGGGATGACGACCGCCGAATTGCGCCTGCACGGTTACCAGACCGCGCTGCGCCGACACGGGATCGCGCTGGACCCTGCGCTGATCCGGGTGGCCGCAAACAACGAGGCCGACGGAGCACGCGCGGCTGACGAACTGCTTCGTTCCGGCACAACGGTCACGGCCATCGTCACCATGACCGACAACATAGCCGTAGGCGCCTACCGCGCCGCTCGCGCGCTTGGCATCTCGCTTCCAGACCAGCTCTCCATCATCGGCTTCGACGATGCGCCGGTGGTCGGCGACCTCACTCCGGCGCTCACCACCGTGCATCCACCCTTCTTCGAAGTGGGCGTCCGCGCGGCCGAAATAGCGCTCGGCCTAGCGCCGCGCGACCATGTCCTGCTGCCCACGCGCTTCGTGCTGCGCGAATCCGCCGTCGCGCCCGGATGACAATCGTCGCACATTTCCCTCTTGTGTAACTAGTTTCACGTCTGTTACATGACTGCCGGAATGTTGCAGTGACGAGAGACCGGCATGCTGACGGTGGAAAGCGCGGGAGACCCAGAAACAGGTCGCACGGGGGCGATGGCGCCGCTTCGCTTCGTCGTGCTGCTTGATCCACCCGATCTTGCCGACCAGCTATTTGGCCCGGGCCTGGCGGCCCTTGGTGCTACGGGGGCCGAGAGCCTCCACCCGACGCCCTTTACGTCCCTTGATGCGCCCGAGGCGCGCGGCGCGCTGGCCGAGGCCGATGTGCTGATCACCGGGTGGGGTGCTCCCCCGCTTAGCGAGGCGCAGTTGCAAGCGGCCCCGCGCCTGCGCTTTGTGCTCCATGCCGGCGGCCAGGCCTCCCATTTCCTGCCCGACACCATAAGGCAGCGCGATATCCAGCTCTCCAATGCCGGCTGGATCAACGCCATTCCCGTCGCCGAATTCACCTTTGCCATGATCATTCTGGCCAACAAGCAGGCCTTCCGGACCCGCAATCTGTACCGGCAGCGGCGCGACTTCATCCACCGCGAAGCCGAATTTCCCAGTGCCGGGAACCGGGGCAAGACCATCGGTGTCGTGGGTGCGTCCCGCATCGGGCGCATCGTCATCGAGCGCCTGGGCGATATCGAGGTTGCGATAAAGCTCTACGATCCCTATTTGCCGGCCGCCGAGGCCAGGCGGCTCGGTGCACAACTGGTGTCACTCGACGAGCTGATGGGCAGCAGCGACATCGTCACGCTGCATCCGCCGCTCAATGCCGAGACCACGGGCATGATCACCGCCCGCCACCTGGGGTTGATGCGCAATGGCGCGACCCTGATCAATACCTCCCGCGGGGCGATCGTCGACCAGGACG
>DATJLC010000361.1:0-6793 GCA_035490755.1 Sphingobium sp. | reverse complement strand
GCATCGTGTCGGGGCGGTTGACGCCCGCCGCCGCGACCCGGATCAGCACCTCGCCCGGCCCCGGCACGGGCACCGGCACCTCGGCCGGCGTCAGAACCTCGGGCCCGCCCGGTACGGCTATGGTGATGGCCGTCATCATCGCCGGGACATTCGAACCGTCACCCATCCGAACCGTCGCCTCTCATTGCAGCCATGCTGTGTCCTGTCGCAGACCTTATTGACAGGCGACTCCATTGGGTCAACATTCAAGCCATGGACGCGGACGACTTTCTTCCCCGTGGCGGCGCGGTCGACCCGGTCGGAATGCTGGAAAAGCAGGATCTCGACGCCCTGTCGGTCAGCGAGCTGGAAGAGCGGATCGTCCGCCTTACCGCCGAAATCGACCGGGTGAAGCGCAAGATTTCAAATGCCGTTAACCATAAAGCAAGCGCTGAGGCGTTATTCAGGAAGTAGGAGAGCAAGGCCGGCCCAGCGGAGGGCCCCACGCCGGTCAAAAGGACCGGCCAATCATCGTCGCATCATCGGATCGGTACTTGAATGGAACGTCCGGTGCACCGACATTGGGTTCAGTTGCAACCCGAAACGGGTTGTTGGAGTAGACCGACATGCCATCTTTCGCTTCCGCCCTTGAATCGACGCTTCACAACGCGCTGACCCATGCCTCGGACCGTCATCATGAATATGCGACGCTCGAGCATCTCCTCCTCGCGCTGATCGACGACGAGCATGCCTCCAAGGTGATGCAGGCCTGCGGCGTCGAACTGGGCGAGTTGGGCGACACCGTCACCCAATATCTCGACTCCGAACTGGACAGCCTCAAGATCGAGGGCAATGTCGACCCCTCGCCGACCAGCGGTTTCCAGCGCGTGGTCCAGCGGGCGATCCTGCATGTCCAGTCGTCCGGCAAGGAGGAGGTGACGGGCGCCAATGTCCTGGTCGCCTTGTTCTCGGAGCGGGACAGCTATGCCGTCTATTTCCTCCAGCAGCAGGACATGAGCCGCCTCGATGCGGTGAGCTTCCTCAGCCACGGCGTCGGCAAGGGCGTGTCCGCGCCGGAACCGGCCAAGGCCAGCGAAAGCACCGAGGAAAAGCCAAAGGCCGAGACCAAGAAGAAGGACGGCGCCCTCGACCAGTTCACCATCAACCTCAATGAAAAGGCGATGGAGAACAAGATCGACCCGCTGATCGGCCGTACCGCCGAGGTGGAGCGCACGATCCAGATCCTGTGCCGGCGCTCCAAGAACAATCCGCTCTATGTGGGCGATCCCGGCGTGGGCAAGACCGCCATCGCGGAGGGTTTGGCGCGCAAGATCGTCGAGGGCGACGTGCCCGACGTGCTGCGTCAGGCGGTGATCTACTCGCTCGACATGGGCGCCCTGCTCGCCGGCACGCGCTATCGCGGTGATTTCGAGGAACGGCTGAAGGCGGTGGTGAGCGAGCTTGAGAAGCTCCCCCACGCCGTGCTCTTCATCGACGAGATCCACACCGTCATCGGCGCGGGCGCGACCAGCGGCGGGGCGATGGACGCCTCCAACCTCCTCAAGCCGGCCTTGTCCGGCGGCTCGATCCGCTGCATCGGCTCCACGACCTACAAGGAGTTCCGCAACCATTTCGAGAAGGATCGCGCGCTGCTGCGCCGGTTCCAGAAGATCGACGTGAACGAGCCCAGCGTGGAGGATACGATCAAGATCCTCACCGGCCTGCGCTCCGCGTTCGAGAACCACCATTCGGTGCGCTACACGCCCGACGCGATCAAGTCGGCGGTCGAGCTGTCGGCGCGCTACATCAACGACCGCAAGCTGCCCGACAAGGCGATCGACGTGATCGACGAGGTCGGCGCGATGCAGATGCTGGTGGTGCCGTCCAAGCGCAAGAAGGTGATCACGCCCAGGGAGATCGAGGCGGTGATCGCGACCATGGCGCGCATCCCGCCCAAGACCGTGTCGAGCGACGACAAGACCGTGCTGGAATCGCTGACGACCGACCTCAAGCGGGTCGTGTTCGGCCAGGACAAGGCGATCGAGGTGCTGTCCAGCGCGATCAAGCTGTCGCGCGCGGGCCTGCGCGATCCCGACAAGCCGATCGGCAACTATCTCTTCTCGGGCCCGACCGGCGTCGGCAAGACGGAGGTGGCGCGCCAGCTCGCCAGCCTGCTCGGCATCCCGCTGCAGCGGTTCGACATGTCCGAATATATGGAGCGCCATTCGGTGAGCCGCCTCATCGGCGCGCCTCCGGGCTATGTCGGCTATGACCAGGGCGGCCTGCTGACCGACGCCGTCGACCAGAACCCGCATTGCGTGCTGCTGCTCGACGAGATCGAGAAGGCGCACCCGGACCTGTTCAACATCCTCCTGCAGGTGATGGACAACGGCAAGCTGACCGATCACCACGGCAAGACCGTCGACTTCCGCAACGTCATCCTCATCATGACGACCAATGCGGGCGCGGCGGATCTGGCCAAGGAAGGCATCGGCTTTGGCGACATCAGCCGCGAGGATGCGAGCGAGGAGGCGGTGAAGGCCATGTTCACCCCCGAGTTCCGCAACCGGCTCGATGCGATCGTGCCCTTTGCCTATCTGCCGCCGGAGGTTGTGGAACGCGTCGTTGACAAGTTCATCCTCCAGCTCGAACTGCAGCTGGCGGATCGCGACGTCCACATCACGCTGGAGACGGACGCCCGCAAGTGGCTTACCGAGCGCGGCTATGACCGGCTCTATGGGGCCCGCCCGATGGGCCGCCTGATGCAGGAGAAGATCAAGCAGCCGCTCGCCGAGGAGCTGCTGTTCGGCAAGCTCGTGCATGGCGGCGAGGTCACGGTGCGCTTGAAGGACGATGCGCTCGCCTTCGAGATCACGCCCTCCGCGCCGTCCAAGGCCAAGCAGAAGGGCCTCGCCAAGCCGTCCAAGCCGCGCGCCCGCCGGACCAAGGACGGCGTGGCCAAGGGCTGATCCGATGAAGGGCGTCGGGCAGGTCGGTGATCTGCCCGGTGCGCTTGCCCCTGCCCCGCTTTCTCACGACGCGGCCGACGTCGTGCTGCTGCACGGCTTCATGAGTTCGCCCTTGTCGATGCGCCGGCTTGGCCGCACCTTGCGCTCGGCCGGCTTCGGGGCGCACATCCCCTGGTATCCGAGCTGGTCTGCGCCTTTGGACGTCATTGCCGAGCGGATCGCCGAGGCGCTGGCCCGTCGGGCGGTCGGCACATCGCGCCCGGTCCATTTCGTGGGCCACTCGATGGGCGGGCTGATCGCGCGCGCCGTGATCGATCGCCTCCAGCCGGCGCGGATTGGCCGCGTGGTCATGATCGGCACGCCCAATGGCGGCAGCGAGCTCGCCGACTTCTGCGCGGCGCGGCCGCTGCTGCGGCCTATTCTCGGCCGCGCGGAACCCGCGCTCGTCACCCGGCGCGATCATCCCGCGATCGCGTCGCTGGCGCCGCCGCATTATCCCGTCGGCGTGATCGCCGGCGACCGCCCGCTGCCTGGAATGCTCCGCATCGTCCCCCCGCCCCATGACGGCAAGGTGACGGTCGCCGCCACCCATTTGGAGGGCGAGGCGGACCACATCATCCTGCCGGTCAGCCATGTGCTGATGCCCTTTGATCACAGGGTCGGCCGGCAGACCCGCGCCTTTCTGGAGCAAGGCCGCTTCCTGCACTGACGCATTCCAATGGAGACCTTTGCAAAAACTCGCTTTTTTTACCGTCATCCCCGGAAGCGGGGATCCAGGGCCACGCAAAAACGGCGTTCTCGGCTCTGGATTCCCGCTTCCGCGGGAATGACTATTGGCGGAGACATATTGTGGCGGACCTGGAATTCTACACCCACCCGATGTCGCGCGGGCAGATCGTCCGCTGGATGCTGGAGGAGATTGGCGTGCCTTACCAGCAGCACGCCCTGCATTACGGGACCACCATGAAGGCGCCCGAATATCTGGCGATCAACCCAATGGGCAAGGTGCCCGCGATCGTGCACCAGGGCCGGGTTGTGACCGAATGCGGCGCGATCTGCGCCTATCTGGCGGACTCCTTTCCCGACGCCGACCTCGCCCCCCGGCCGGAGGAACGGGCCGACTATTATCGCTGGATGTTCTTCGCGGCTGGCCCGGTCGAAGCGGCGGTCTCCAATCATGCCGCCAAGGTCGTGACCCCACCCGAGATGCAGCGCATGTACGGCTATGGCAGCTTCGAGCAGATGGTCGCGGTGCTGAGAACGGCCATCGCCGGCAAGAGCTGGATCTGCGGCGGCCGCTTCACCGCCGCCGATGTCTATGTGGGCGCGCAGATCGTCTGGGGCAGGCAGTTCGGAACCCTGCCGGACAACCCGGAATTCGCCGCCTATGCCGAACGCCTGACGGCTCGCCCCGCCTACAGCCGGGCAAGGGCCATCGATGACGCGCTGGCGGCGGAGATGACGCGGGCATAGGGGCTCCCCTTCGGGGGATAGTTGCTCCTATGTCATTCCCGCGAAAGCGGGAATCCAGGGTCGCAGGCGCGGGTGTGCGTGGCTCTGGATTCCCGCTTTCGCGGGGATGACGGTTAGATACAGAGAAACACTCCCCTCCGTTCGGTTCGAGCCCTTCGACTGCCCGCAGGGCGGGCGCTCAGGATAACAGCCTTCGGCTGAAGTCGAGAACCGCTGACATCACGCTCCCGAAGCGGCGCGCCAAAAAAGAAGGCCCGAAGGAAACTCCCCCGGGCCTTCGCCATTCGATAACCGTCAGCGCCTGTCAGTCGCGATTGCCCATGAACCGCAGCAGGAACAGGAACATGTTGATGAAGTCGAGATAGAGCGTCAGCGCGCCCATCACCACCGACTTGCCGACCATCTCCGTGCCGGCGACATAGGCATACATGCTCTTGATCTTCTGCGTGTCATAGGCGGTGAGCCCCGCGAACAGCAGCACGCCGATGAAGCTGATGGCCAGGTCCAGCGCCGACGACTTCAGGAACAGATTGATCAGCATCGCCACGAAAATGCCAACAACGCCCATGATCAGGAACGTGCCCATCGCCGACAGGTCGCGCTTCGTGGTGTAGCCGAACAGGCTGAGCCCCGCGAACGCCGCCGCCGTCGCGAAGAAGGTCTGCGCGATCGACATGTCGGTGTAGACGAGGAAGATCGACGAGAGCGACAAGCCCATCACCGCCGCATAAGCCCAGAAAAGGCCCTGCGCGGCAGGCGTGGAAAGTCGGCCGATGCCGAAGCTCAAAACCATCACGAACACCAGGGGTGCGAACATGACGACATATTTCAGCAGGCCGGGCCCCATCAGCACCTGAGCGGCGAGGCCGCTCTGGGCGAACAGCATGGCGACGATGCCGGTCAACAGCACGCCGCTGGCCATATAGTTGTAAACCGAAAGCATGTGAGACCGCAGCCCGGCGTCAAATGCCGCCGTGCGGGCACCCGTGGCGAGGCCGTTCATACCCGCAGCCGAAGTCGGGGGATCACGCCAGTTAGCCATTGCAACAAATCTCCTTGTCGCCGACGATCCATGGTCGGCATGGCGCCAATATCAGGCTTGGTATAGTATTTTTCAAGCGAAACCGGACGAGATGCAGCCGCGACGACGGCCTCGGCCCGGACCTGACGCGCAGGAGCCACGTGATGCGCCTGTTCTTTGCCCTGCTGCCGCCCCGCGACCTCCATGCCAAGCTGAGCCAGATCATGCACGGCGTCCATGCGGCGCGCTGGCAGAGCCCGCAGCAACTGCACCTGACCCTGCGCTTCGTCGGCGAGCTCGGCCCGGCGGCGGCGGAGGAGCTGGCCGCCCTGCTGCCCCGGACCATCAGCAGCGTTGCGCCGGTGTCGTTGTCGGGCGTGGGCTATTTCGCGGCCAGGGGGCGGCCCAACGCGCTCTGGGTGCGGGCGGTGCCGGCCGAGCCCTTGCTCCACCTGCATCACAAGCTCGACCGCATCTGCCAGGCGATCGGCCTGACGCCCGAGCGCCGCGCCTATCTGCCCCATGTCACGCTGGCGCGTCTCTCCCGCCATGCTGGGCCCATCGACGACTGGATCGCCCGCAACGCCGGCTTCACGACCGGCCCTGTCCAGTTCGAGCGATGCGGCCTGATGCAGAGCGTGCAGGGGAGCGAGGGAAGCGAATATCTGCAACTCGCCTCGGTGCGGCTGGTGTAGCCCCGTCACTGCTCGCCCTTCGTGCCGAAGAGTGTTTTCGCGCAGAGGCGCAGAGAACGCAGAGAGAAAGAGAGCAGCGCCGCGCCGCAGGCGCCTTTTCAATCAGACCGTCAATGGATCAAGAGCGCGGAAGATCAGCGGCTTCGCCGCACGCACGCCATCTCTGCGCCCTCTGCGCCTCCGCGTGAAAAAAACAGGCCCCACGGCCGAGGCCGGGAGAAAAGTCCCAGAAAACGCGAAAGGGACCGGCCATGGCGGCCGATCCCCTCCCGATGCGGCGGGCCCGAAGGCCCGGCCACTTGTCTTACTGGCCCGAACCCGGACCGTAAGTGATTTCCACGCGACGGTTCTGCAGCTCGCGAACACCATCGGCGGTTTCGACGCGCGGACGCGATTCACCGAACGCCTGGCTGGTGATCACGCCGTCAGGGATGCCCTTCGACGTCAGATAGGCGCGGGTGGCGGCGTTACGACGCTCCGACAGGCCCACATTGTACTGCGGCGAACCGGACTTGTCGGCGTGGCCCGCCAGCATGACCTGGGCATTGCCGCAATTGGCATAGGCCGACACGGCATTGTCGAGGATCGATGCGGCATCAGGCGTGATGTCCGAACGGTCCCATTCGAAGAACACGATGTACGGCCCAGGCGTGCAC
>DATJLC010000360.1:0-10337 GCA_035490755.1 Sphingobium sp. | reverse complement strand
GCCTGCGACATCGTCCTGGTCGAGGGCGCTGGCTCGCCCGCCGAGATCAACCTGCGCGCAGGCGACATCGCGAACATGGGCTTTGCCCGCGCCGCCGATGTTCCCGTGGTGCTGGTCGGCGACATTGATCGCGGCGGGGTGATCGCCGCCATCGTCGGCACCCGGACCGTGATCGATCCCGAAGATGCCGCCATGATCCACGGCTTCATCGTCAACAAGTTTCGCGGTGACCCGGCCCTGTTCGCGGATGGCTATCGCCAGATCGAGGCGTTGTCGGGCTGGCGGGGCTATGGCCTGGTCCACTGGCTGCCCGCGACCGCGCGCCTGCCGAGCGAGGATGCCGTCGTTCTGGAACGCCCCTCGCCTGCCCGGTCCGGCCGAATGCGCATTGCCTGCCCGATCCTGCCCCATATCTCCAATTTCGACGATCTCGACCCGCTGAAGCTCGAACCGGGGGTGGAGCTGGTGATGGTGCCGCCCAGCCAGCCGATCCCGGCTGATGCCGCACTCATCCTGCTGCCGGGGTCGAAGGCCACCATAGCCGACCTCGCCGCGCTCCGGGCCCAGGGCTGGGACATCGATATCCTCGCCCATCGCCGGCGGGGCGGCGCGATACTGGGCCTGTGCGGCGGCTATCAGATGCTCGGCCGCCGGATCAGCGACCCCGATGGCATGGAGGGGCCGCCCGGCAGCGCCGACGGCCTCGGCCTGCTCGACGTCGAGACCATCCTGACGCCCGCCAAGGCGCTGCGCTCCGTCACCGGCACAGCGCTCGGCGCCCCGTTCCACGGCTATGAGATGCACATGGGCGAGACACGCGGGCCGGACAGAAAGCGCCCGCTCGCCCGGCTCGATGACGGCCGCAGCGACGGCGCCGTCAGCCCCGACGGCGCGGTGATGGGCAGCTATGTCCATGGCCTCCTCGCCGCCCCGGAGCAGCGCCGCGCCCTTCTCGCCCGCTTCGGCGCGGAGGGCGGCGGACGCGACTATCGAGCCTCGGTCGATGCCGCGCTAGACGAGGTCGCGGCGAACCTCGAGACCTATCTTGATATCGATGCACTGATCGCCCTGGCCGCGGGGGCGGGATGAAGCGGAGAACCTGGCTCAGGCCGCCGGCAGCGCCGCCCGAGGGACGGCGAGGCCCGCCACATCGGATCGGCCGCGGTAGAGTACCGAATCCTCCGCCTCCGGCCCCATGCCGGCCGCCAGCCGCATGGCCGCGCCCTGTGCCACGGTCGTGACGTAAAGGTCGCGAAGGTCTGGCCCGCCGAAGCGGACATTGGTCGCGCCGCCGCCGGGGATCGGCACCGGATCGATCAGCGTGCCATCAGGCCGCATGCGCAAGATCGCATGTGTCTCGAATCCGGCGATCCAGAGCGTGCCGTCGGTATCGACGGCCAGGCCGTCGCAGTCGACCTTGTCCAGCAGGCGCACCGCCGCGCCCAGGCTGCCATCCGGCCGGATGTCATAGGCAGATGTGCCGACGAAGGTCTCGTTGTGATAGAGCCGCTTGCCGTCCGGGCTGATCGCCAGACCGTTCGCGAAACGCAAGCCGCCGACCAGCTCGGTGACGCGGCCGTCCGGGTCGAGGCGATAGAGCGAGGCCGGCGCGGCCCTCTCCAGCCGAGCGATCGCGGCCAGGTCGCTGCTGCCGAAATAGATCGCGCCCCGCCGATCCGCGATCATCTCGTTCACACCAGGCAAGGGCTTGCCGTTCACGCTATCCGCCACGAGGCCACTGGCGCCGGTCCTGCCGTCGAGCCAAATGATGCTTTCGCCGGAGACGAGGACGATGTCATCATGCCCCCGCAACAGGCTGCCGATCCACGGCCGGTCGGTCAGCCAGGCGCAGATCGTACCGTCCGCGTGGCAACGGCGCACGCCGCCTTTGACGGGATCGGCGACCCAGACGGACTGCCCATCCGCGCACAGGCCCTCCAGATAGCTTCCCTTCACGACCGGAATGAAATCCATTGTCCGCCCCCTCTCTGACGTCGATTTTCTCACCAATCGGCCGGGATTTCCAGCATGGGCTGATCGGCGGGGCCAGGTTGCGAAAGGCGATCGCCGCATGGGGCTTGCCGTGGGCGGGCCTTCTGGGCCACAGCCGCTGGCATGACGGCCAAGATTGACATGGGGATCGACGGGAGCGGCCATCCGATCGGCATCGATCTGGAAGAACTGCTCGCCACCCGCCTTCTCGTCCAGGGCAATTCGGGTTCGGGCAAGTCCCATCTGCTGCGCCGCCTGCTTGAGGGCAGCGCCGGGCTCGTCCAGCAGGTCGTGATCGACCCGGAGGGCGACTTCGTCACCCTGGCCGCCGCCTTCGGCCATATCGCGATCGACGCCGCCGAATACAGCCTGCCGGAGATCGCGCGCCTGGCCGCGCGGGCGCGGGAGCATCGCGCGTCCGTCGTGCTCAATCTGGAGGGGCTGGAGATTGACGGCCAGATGCGCTGCGCCGCCGCCTTCATCGCCGCCCTGTTCGATGCGCCGCGTGAATATTGGTATCCCGCGCTGGTCGTGGTCGACGAGGCGCAATTGTTCGCGCCCGCCGCGGCCGGCGACGTGACGGAGGAGGCGCGCCGGACATCGCTCGCCGCCATGACCAACCTCATGTGTCGCGGCCGCAAACGTGGCCTTGCCGGCATCATCGCCACCCAGCGCCTCGCCAAGCTCGCCAAGAATGTGGCCGCCGAGGCGTCGAATTTCCTCATGGGCCGGACCTTCCTCGACATCGACATGGCGCGCGCGGCGGACCTGTTGGGGATGGAAAGGCGGCAGGCCGAGGCCATACGCGACCTGGCGCGCGGCGAATTCCTCGCCCTCGGCCCGGCCATATCGCGCCGGCCGGTCAGCGTCCGGGTCGGGGCCGTGCGGACAGCGGCCAGCAGCGCCAGCCCCAAGCTCATGCCGATGCCGGACGCGCCGGCAGGCGACCTGCGCGACAGGCTGTTCTTCCAGGCCGAGATGGAGCCGCCACCGCCCCCCGCTCCGGCGCCACCGCCGCCGGCGGTTCATGACCTCATCCGCACCATCACATCGCCGCCCCCGCCGCCCGTGCCCGCCGTTCCGATGCTGGGCGACGAGGAACAGGAGGCGGTGCGGGATTCGTTGATCGCGGAGATGGCGCGGGAGGATGGCGAGGCCCGCCCGTCCAACGCCGTCCTCTTTCAGGATTTCACCGTGCGCTGCCGCATGCGCGGCGCGCAAGCGGGTATGGGCATCGAGGACTTCCGCATGCGCCTCGCCATGGCCCGGGCGGGCATTGCCGAAATGACCGGGTGGGAGGAGGCGATGGCCCTCGCCGCCGCCCTGCCCGAGGAGATGCTGGCGCCTTTTCTCGGCCTCGCACGTGCCGCGCGGGCGGGCGAGAATTGTCCGGCCGATGCCGAACTGGCGGCGCTTTACGGCACCAGCTCACTGGGGCGCGCCCGCCGGATGCTCGCCTTCATCGAGGACAAGGGGCTGGTCGTTTTCCGTACCGACCTGTCGGGCAAGCGCACCGCCAGCCTGCCCCATCTCGGCTGGACCACGGCGCCCGGCCTGCCCGATCCGGCCCAGGCGCAGGGCACGGCGGCATCCCGCGCAGGCCGGCGGACACGCGCCTGACAGGGGCGGGCAGTATGGTTCAGTCGAACGACCAGGTGTAATCCTCTTCCGTCACCTCGGTGACAGGGATGCCCTCTTCGTCGCGGGCAGGTTGGAAGCGATAGCGCTCGACGATCACCCGGCAGGTCATGGCGTCAACTTCGGGATAGCCGCTCGGCGCTATGATCTCGCAATGCTCGACGCGACCGGACGGTCCCACCGCATAGCGAACGCCGATGGTGAGCCGGCCCGCAGCCTTGGCAGAGGATGGGAAGTCCGAATTGCGGAAGCGCCCGCGAATCTGCCGCGCGCCGGAAAAGCCACGGCCGTCGCCGACGCCCAAACCCTCTCCCTGACCCCGACCCTGGCCCGAGCCGGTTCCGCCTGCCCCTTCTCCCATGCCGTCACCGGAGGGCGGGAAACCCGCCATCACCGGCGGCGCAGGGACTAGTAGCGGCGGGATTGGCGCGGGCGGAACTGCCGCATCCCGGGGACGTGCGGTGGGGGCCGACGACGATCCGCCCTGCTTGCTGGCAGGGCGCGGTTCGCGCGGCGGCTCAGGCGGGGGCGGGGGCGGAGGCTTCAGGTCCACCACGATCAGCGACATGGCGTCCTCGGCGATCCGCACTGGCGGGGCCACCCTGAGGCCCGCGACAAGGGCAAGGCCGAGCACCGCATGAACGGCCGCGACGCCGATCGCCGGACCTAGTCTGCCCGATAGCCTTGACTGCCTGGCGGGAGGACCGGCCATGCCTGCCGCCAATGCATGTCATCCACGCCCTGCATCAACGATAGACGCGGCGGCCGTTCCTATCGATATAATATTGCCGGCCGCGGCTGTCTCGCCGCCACTTGCGCTCACCCTCGGAAGTCACCGCGCCGACAGCCGCGCCGCCCGCAGCACCGATCGCCGCGCCTTCCACGACGCCAAGTCCAGGTATCAATGCCCCGGCCACCGCACCGCCCGCAGCCCCGAAGCCCGCGCCGCGCAAGGCGTCGCGCGAGGTCTCGTGCGCACATCCGCCAAGACCCGCAGTGGCCGCGAGGCCCGCCGCGATCAGAAGTGTTTTACGCATGTTCGCCTCCTATCAATGGAGCGTCAACGCGTAGCGCCGGGAATGGTTCGATGCATGGAGCAGGCAGGCCTCAACGCTCGCCCCGCCGGGCCGCCTCGATGCTGGCGACGTCGATCTTCCGCATCGTCATCATGGCCTCAAACACGCGCCTTCTGGTTTCGCTATCCGGGTCGGCCATCCCCTCGTTGAGCTGTCGCGGGGTGATCTGCCAGGAGAAGCCCCAGCGGTCCTTGCACCAGCCGCAGGCACTTTCCGCGCCGCCGTTGTCGACGATCGCGTTCCAGTAGCGATCAGTCTCGGCCTGGTCCTGCGTCTCGACCATGAATGACACCGCCTCATTGGGCCGGAACTCAGGGCCGCCGTTGAGACCGACGAACGGCATTCCGAGCACCGTGAACTCCACGGTCAGCTCGTTGCCCTCCTTGCCTGATGGGAAGTCAGCAGGCGCGGCCATCACCGGACCGACGTGGCTGTCGGGAAAGACGCTGGCATAAAACTCCGCGGCCTTGCGCGCTTCGCCGTGGTCGAACCACAGGCAGTTCACGATCTTCTTCACCATAGGTCGTCTCCATTGTGCTTGCCGTCCTGAATCCCGGCGTGCCGCTGGCTCCGCTGGTGTCAGGCAAACGCTTCGTCCTCGACAGCAGTTGCCAGGCGCTGCGCGACAGCGGAACTGATCTGGGCATTCTTCTCGACAATCCCGCGCTCAAAGCCGTTCTTGATCTTGCCATAATTTTGGCCAAATAACGCCTCGGGGGCCGATGCTTGCTGGCCAACATACTCTAAAGGGGAGGCCGCGATGGCGGACAAAGGGTCGGACACCGTCAAGGTCCGCAGATTCAAGAAGCGCTATCTGGCTCTGGCGCTGCTGGCGGGGTTCCTCGCCTACAGTTACACTTGGACTAGCACACCCTACGGCAAACTCGATTGGCGCGCCGCCTTCACTTTGCGGACGCTGACGTTCGCAGTTCCGATCGAGCATGGCGAGACCAAGAAGCAGAAGATTGCGATCCCGATCAATATCCTGTTCGCGCTCTCTCCGCTGCTGCCTGCCGAGAATGTCCAAACGACCAGGGACATCAAGATCCCGGGGAACGGCGTGACCATCCCGGCGCGCGTCTATTGGCCCACCGGATATGACAAGGCCAAGCCGGCCCCGCCCGTCATCGTCTATTTCCACGGCGGCGGCTTCGTCACGGGAAGCGTGGGCCTGTTCGATTCGCTGACCCGCTCCATCGCCAACAGCGCGGGAGCCATTGTCGTGTCGGTAGATTACCGCCTGGCGCCCGATCACCCATGGCCGGCAGGGCCTGATGACGCCTATGCCGCTACGGTCTGGGCGGCGCAGAATGCCGCCGCGCTCGGCGGCGACCCCGCGCGGATCGTGGTGGGCGGCGACAGTGCCGGTGGGAACCTTGCGGCAGTCGTTGCCTTGCGCGCGCGGGATAATAATGGCCCCGCCCTTGCCGGCCAGTTGCTCTACTATCCCGTCGTCGACTTGACGGCTACACGCTACCCCAGCCAAGCCAAGTTCGAGAACGGCTATGGCCTTTCCAGCGATGCCGGCACAGGGTTCCAGAATGCCTATCTTGGCCAGCTCACCATGCAGCAACGCGCCGACCCCTATGTGTCGCCGATCAAGGCCGCATCGCTGCAAGGGTTGCCGCCCGTTTTGCTCGTGACTGGTGGCTTCGATCCGCTAACCGACAGCGCGGGCGACTATGCGGCCCGTCTGCGTCAGGCCGGTGTGGTCGTCGAACACCGCAATTATTCCGATATCATACACGGGTTCATGAGCGTGCCGTTCTTCTCGCAGCGCCGGGAAGCCCTCGATGTCACCTCGGATTGGATCAAAAAGATCGCTCCGGTTTCAGCCGCCCCAAAAACGTCCTGAACCCAGCGTTGCCGACGTTGTTATCGACGTCGGCGACGTTGTTCCTTTAGGCTGACTGCCGAGCGATCCTAAGGGCGAGCAAGCTCGCTCCAAAATTTCCCCGTTACCCCGAAGGGGAAATTCCTGAACAGCGGACAATTTAAGGAAAATGGTGCTGCCGGTGAGGATTGAACTCACGACCTCAGCCTTACCAAGGATGCGCTCTACCACTGAGCTACGGCAGCCCACGCAGTGCGGAGCCGTTGCCCGCACCACCGGAGCCGGGCCTATGGCCGGGCCCGGCGGCGCTGTCAAGGCAACTTGCGGATTCGGGGCGCGACCCGCTATCTGCGGCGCATGACGGACGACAACAGCAAGGATCCGAGGAAGGAGCGGCTCGCGGCGGCGCTGCGCGCGAATCTGCGCCGCCGCAAGGCGCAGGAGCGCGCGCAGGGCGACAAGCCGATTCCTGTGCCGCCGCCGCCGGCCACGGAAGAATAAAACGCATCAGAGCGGCGCGCAGGCGCCCTCCAGCCAGGCTCGGGCATCGTCATCGAGCTGCGGTCCGATCACCGCCAGCACCCGGGCATGATAGCCGTCCAGCCAGGCCCGCTCGTCCGCCCGCAGCAGCGCCACCTCGATGAGCGCGCGGTCGATCGGCGCCAGCGTCAGCGTCTCGAAGCCCAGCATATCCCGCTCCGCGCCGGCGATCTCGCGCGTCTCAACCAGGAGCAGATTCTCGATGCGGATGCCATAGGCGCCGGTCTTGTAATAGCCGGGTTCGTTGGAGAGGATCATGCCGGGTTGCAGCGGCTCGTCCCCCTCGATCGCGGTCGCGATCCGCTGCGGCCCCTCGTGCACCGACAGGAAGCTGCCGACGCCGTGGCCGGTGCCATGGGCGTAATCGAGGCCCTGCGCCCACAGATATTGCCGCGCCAGCACGTCGAGCTGGCCGCCCTTGGTGCCCGCCGGGAAAATCGCGGTGGCCAGCGCAATGTGGCCCTTCAGCACCAAAGTGAAGTTGCGCCGCATTTCCGCGCTCGGCGCGCCGATCGCGATGGTGCGGGTCACGTCGGTGGTGCCGTCACGATATTGCCCGCCCGAATCGACGAGGAGGAGCGTACCCGACTCCACCGGCCGGTTGGTCTTCTCCTCCGCGCGATAATGGACGACCGCGCCATTGGGGCCGGAGCCGGCAATGGTGTCGAAGGAAAGGTCGACGAGGAGGCCACTCTCCCGCCGGAAATCGTGGAGCTTCGCCGCCGCCGACATCTCCGTCTCGGTGCCGGCGGGACCGGCTTCGGCCAGCCAGTGGAGAAAGCGCGACAAGGCGGCGCCGTCGCGTGCCTGTGCCGCTTTGTGCCCGGCGATCTCGACGGGATTCTTTATCGCCTTGGGGAGCACCGCCGGATCGCGTAGCGGGAGAATATCCGCGCCCGCCTGCTCCAGCGCCTCGAATATGGCGGCGACGGCGCGTTGCGGGTCCACCGCCACCGCCTTGCCGGCCAGCGCGCCCAGCGCCGCCGCGAAATCATCGCGCGGCCGCAGCTCCACCGCATTGCCGAGGTGCGCGGCGACCTCGGCATCGACCTTGGCCGGATCAACGAACAGCGCCGCCGTGCCATTAGCATGGACCAGCGCGAAGGCCAGGGCGACGGGCGTGCGCTCCACATCCCGGCCACGGATGTTGAAGGTCCAGGCGATCGAATCGAGCGCCGAAAGAACGACCGTATCGGCCTTCTTGCCCACCAGCCACTCGGCGATCTTCGCGCGCTTGTCGGCGCTGCTCTGCCCAGCATAGACTTCGGCATGAGGCTCGAGCCTGGCCTTGCCCGGCTCCGGCCGGTCAGGCCAGATCGCATCGACCGGATTGGTGTCGACCGGCACCAGGCTGGCGCCGCGCGCCTTCAGCGCCTCTGCGGCATCCTCCACCCATTTGCGGGTATGGAGCCACGGGTCATAGCCGATGCGCGCTCCGTCCGGCGCATGTTCGCCCAGCCAGGCCGCGACACTGGTCTGCGGCACGCCGACAAAGGCCCAATGCCGCCCATCGACCTGCTCGCGCACCTGCAGCGTGTAACGACCATCGGTGAAGATCGCGGCTTCCTCCGGCAGCACCACCGCACTGCCGGCCGAACCCTGAAAGCCGGTGAGCCACGCAAGGCGCTGCGCATAGGCGCCGACATATTCGCTCATATGCTCGTCGGTCAGCGGTACGACAAAGCCATCCAGCCGATCGCGCGCAAGCTGCTCGCGCAGGGCCTTCAGGCGGTCTTCATGGGTCGACATGGGGCGTCAATTCCTCAGGTTCTTTCGCCTAACATAGAAACTTACCCTGCACTTGCCAGCGGCAAGGCGCGCGGCAATTTGATTCACGCAGAGGCGCAGAGAACGCTGAGGTGCCGCGCCTGTGGCAAAGTGCCGGATGATTGCGAAAATGTATGAAAAGCGCCTGCGGCGTGGCAGGCGCCCTTTGCGTCCTCTGCGCCACTGCGCGAATTCAATCTTTCATGCAGGTATAGCCATGGGTGACCTCTGTGTCTCCGCGTGAACCAATCCTTCATTGAGCCGCAACCCGTGCGCCTCTATCTGCGGCTTATGACAGAGATGAAAGAACCGCCCCTCGCCCCGCAACGCCCCCATGAGACCAGCCATCATGGCCGTACCATCAGCGATCCCTGGGCCTGGTTGCGCGACCCGGGCTATCCCGACGTCACCGACAAGGATGTCCTCGATTATCTGAATGCCGAAAATGCCTGGTTCGAGGCGGCGATGAAGCCGCATCAGCCGCTCATTGAAAGGCTGTTCGAGGAGATGAAGGGGCGAATTCGGGAGGACGACGCCTCCGTGCCGCAAAAGGATGGCGACTGGCTCTACTGGCGCGCCTTCGAGAAGGGCGCCGAATATCGCAAATGGTTTAGCCGGCATGTGAACGGCGGGCCGGACATGCTCATCCTGGACGAGCCTGCGCTGGCCGCAGGCAAGGACTATTTCCGGCTCGGCGCGATCTCGATCAGCCCTTGCGCGCGCTATCTCGCCTTTGCCGTCGACGACAATGGATCGGAGCGGTTCGAGGCGCGCATCCGCGACCTGGAAACGGGCGAGATGCTGCCGGACGTCATCCCCGACACCCTCTCGGCCCTGGTCTGGACCAAGGACAGCAAGGCGCTTGTCTATGGCCTCGCCAACGAGAACTGGCGCACCGACAATGCCCGCCTCCACCGCATCGGCACGCCACTGGAGCAGGACATCGAGCTGTTCCACGAGGATGACGAGGGCTTTCGCGTCTCCGTCGGCCTCACCAGCGCGGAAAACTGGATCGTCATCGCGACCGGCGACCATGTGACAAGCGAGGTCCGCCTGGTCCCCGCCGACGACCCGACCGCGCCGCCCATAATGGTGTCAGCGCGCAAGCCTGGGCGGGAATATGATGTCGATGAGCATGACGGCTGGCTCTACATCCGCACCAACGATGCCCATCCCAATTTCCGCCTCGCGCGCAGCCGCATCGAAGCGCCGGATGTCTGGGAGGAAGTGCTGGCGCCGTCCGCCCATTTCTATCTGACCGATGTTTCGATTTTCAAGAATTTCTACGTGACGGAAGGGCGCGAGGACGGTCTCGACCAGATAGAGATCCGCGATTACGCCACCAACACGCCCGAGCGCCTGACCTTCCCGGAGGCGAGCTATGTCGCCGGCCTCGACGACAATCCCGAATATGACGTGACCAAGCTCCGGATCAGCTATGAATCCATGGTCGCGCCGGAGACGATCTTCGACCTCGACCTGCAGACGCG
>DATJLC010000359.1:0-5045 GCA_035490755.1 Sphingobium sp. | reverse complement strand
GGTGATCGCCCAGGGAACAGACCTGATCGAGCCGATCGATGGCGTATCCGCAGCGGAGGCCGCCGCTTTGGCAGCCGCGGAGGGCCGCGCCATGACCCGGACCATTCCCGTCACGATCGATACCAGCCGACGCATGATGCGCGTGGTCGACGTGCCGCTGGGCCCGCAGGGCGTCGCCACCTATGCCATTGACATGCAGGAGCTGGACATCGCCCGTGCCGAACTTCGGCATCTGGCAGACGCGCAGCGCGACATGTTCGACCGGCTCTCGGCCGGCGTCGCCCAGTTCGGCCCGGACCAGCGCCTCAAATTCTGTAATCAGCCCTTCACCAGCATATTCGGCCTGAACCTTGACGTGGTGGCGGTCGGGAGCGAGTTCGACCGCGTTCTCGACGCCATGCGGGACAGCGGCAGCTTGCCGGAAACCCGCGACTTCCCCGCCTGGCGCCTGGAACGCCGCCAATGGTTCCAGTCGGAGCAGCCGCAGGAGGAGAATTGGCTGCTGCCCGACGGTGTCCATATCCGCGTGGTGGCCCAGCCGCTGCCGGACGGCAGCCTCCTCCTGATTTTCGAGGACCGCACCGAGCAGGTTCAGCTGTCGAGCGCGCGCGACACCCTGCTGCGCGTCCGCACCGCCACCTTTGATAATCTGTTCGAGGCGATCGGCGTCTTTGCCGCCGACGGCCGGCTGCACCTGTGGAACATGCGCTTCCAGGAGATCTGGGGCCTGTCCGAAGCGATGCTGGTCGAGCATCCGCGCGTCGACGAATTGATGGAGGCGGTGGCGAGCCGTCTCGCCAAGCCGCAGCAGGCGGGCCTCGTGCGCCAGCTCATCCGCGCCGCGACCAATGAGCGCCGTCAGCGCGGCGGCCGCATCGCCTTTGCCGACGGCCATTATTTCGAGTTCGCGGCGATTCCGCTGCCGGACGGCAATGCGCTGTTCGTCATGCTCGACATCACCGACAGTCGCCGCATCGAGCAGGCCCTGCGCGATCGCAACGATGCGCTCGAGGACGCGGACCGGGTCAAGACCGCCTTCGTTTCCAACATGAGCTACGAGCTGCGCACGCCGCTCACCTCCATCGCGGGGTTCGCCGAGATGATGCTGGCCGGCTATGCGGGCACACTCAGCGACCGGGCACATGAATATGTCCAGGCGATCACCCACAGCACCGAGCGGCTGACGCAACTGATCGACAATGTGCTGGACCTCACCCAGGGCGCCGCCGGGGCTCTCCCGATCCTGCGCGGCCCTGTCGACGTGGCGCAGGTCGTGCGCGACAGCGCGGACCGCTTTGCCGATGCGGCGGCGAACGCGAAGATCACCCTCATATGCGACATTCAGCCGAGCATAGGGACCATTCAGGGCGATGCGCGCCGGGTCGGACAGGCGATCGATCACCTCATCGACAATGCCGTGCGCTACACCGGCTATGACGGCCGTGTTCTCGTCCATTGCGACGGCGACGAGCAGAAGGTCCGGATCGTGGTGTCGGACGACGGGCCGGGCATCGACGCCAAGACGCAGGCGCAGCTTTTCGACGTTTTCGGCCAGTTCAGCCAGACCAAGCCGGGGGGGACGGACGGCCTCGGCTTGCTCCTCGTGCGCCGGTTGGTGGAAGCGCATGACGGCACCGTCGCCATATTGTCCGAGCCGGGGCAGGGCACCGCCGTCACCATCGAGCTGCCGCGCGGATGATCGTCGCGACGCCAGATGCGATGGAGACGCTGGGGGCGTCGCTTGGCCGGGTCTTGCGGCCGGGAGACGTGGTCGCGCTGACCGGCGGGCTGGGCGCGGGCAAGACGACGCTGGCGCGGGGCATGTTGCGCGGCCTTGGCTATGCGGACGACGTGCCGAGCCCGAGCTTTGCGATTGTCCAGCCCTATGAGCCGCCGAACGTCAGCCTGCCGCTTGCTCATGTCGACCTCTACCGGCTGGAACATGCCGATGAGCTGGCCGAGCTTGGCCTCGACGACTGGCTGGCCGACGGCGCGCTTGTCGTCGAATGGCCGGAGCAGCTCGGCGCGGCTTTCCTGCGCCATGCCCTCCATATCGACCTTGCGACTGGCACGGACGGCGCGCGCGTCTTGACAGTGACCGTGCCTCACGCTTGGGAAGGGCGATGGCCTCCGAAATGATTCCGCCCGCCGGCGCCCCCCGATTTCTTGACGCATGCGGCTGGTCCGGCGCCGCGATCCTGCCCCTGGCCGGAGATGCCTCCTTTCGCCGCTATTTCCGGGTGGTCGACGGGGCGCGTCGCGCGGTGCTGATGGATGCGCCGCCGCCGCACGAGGATCCGCGCCCCTTCATCGCGGTGGATGGCTGGCTGGTGAAGCATGGCTTTGCGGCGCCGACGATCCTCGGCAGCGACCTTGAACACGGTTTGGTGCTGCTGGAGGATTTCGGCGATTGCCGGGTGCGCGAACATGTCGACGAGAATGCCGGCGAGGAAGAGGGCGTCTATCGCCGCGCCGTCGACCTGCTGGCCGCGCTGCACAGCGTCCCCGCCGCCGACCTGCCGCCCTATGATCGGGAAGTCTATCAGCGCGAGGCGGGCCTGCTCACCGAATGGTATTGCCCGGCCGCCGGGCTGGATGTCGACGCCGCCGGCTATGCGGCGGTTTGGGACGCGGTCCTGCCGCTGGTCGAGCGCGACACCGGTGCCGGGGTCACGGTGCTGCGCGACTATCATGCCGAAAACATCATGATCCTGGAGGACGGCGCCCATTCCTTCGGCCTTGGCCTGCTCGACTTCCAGGACGCGCTGACCGGCCACCCCGCCTATGACCTCGTCTCGCTGCTTCAGGATGCCCGGCGCGACGTCGATCCGGCGCTGGAAGCGGCGATGCTCGCCCGCTATCGCGCCAAGGCGGGCACCTCGGCGGATTTCGACGCGGCCTATGCGATCCTCGGCGCCCAGCGCAACGCCAAGATTATCGGCATCTTCACGCGCCTGTGGAAGCGCGACGGCAAGCCCCGATATCTCCACTTCCTGCCCCGCATGTGGGGGCTCTTGGAACGCGACCTTGCCCATCCCGCGCTGGCTTGCGTCAAGGAATGGTTCGACGCCAATGTGCCGCCGGAGCATCGTCACCAGGCGCTGGCCCATATGGCGGCTGAATGAGCACCGTCCTCGATACCGCCATGCTGATGGCGGCGGGCCTGGGCAAGAGGATGCGGCCGCTGACGGCGACCCGGCCAAAGCCGCTGGTCCGCGTCGCTGGACAGCCGCTGATCGACCATGCGCTAGACCGGATCGAGGCGGCGGGGATCGGCCGCATCGTCGTCAACGTCCATTATCTGGCCGACACGGTCAGGGCGCATCTGGAGGCGCGGGGACGCCGCCGCAACCATGTCAGCTATCTGGTGTCGGACGAGCGCGAATGCCTGCTGGAGACCGGCGGCGGCCTCATGAAGGCGGCGCCTTTGCTCGGCGACGGGCCGTTCCTGTGCGCCAATAGCGACAATATCTGGCTGGACGGGCCGCAGGACAGCATCGCCATGCTCGCCGCATTATGGGACGATGCGCGGATGGACGCGCTGCTCCTGCTCGTGCCCCATGCCCGCGCCCATTGCCATCGCGGCATGGGCGACTTTCACATGGACGCGCAGGGCCTGCTGTCGCGCCGCCGTCCGGGCCGGGTCGCGCCCTTTGTCTTCACCGGCGTCCAGATCATGTCGCCGCGCCTGCTGGTCGATCCGCCGGGCGACATTTTCTCGACCAACGTCTTCTGGAACCGGGCGATCGCGGCGGGCCGCGCCTATGGCGTCTCGCACCAGGGCCTGTGGTTCGACGTGGGGACGCCGGCGGCGCTGCCGGTCGTGGAGGCGGTGATCGCCGGTGGCTGATCGCCGCCGGCCCGCGCTCTTCACCATTCCGGCCCACCGGGCCTTTGCCGACGCGCTGGTCGCGGGCATTCTCGCGACATGGGGCAGGAAGGGCGATCCATCCGCCTTTGCGCGCGGCCTCATCCTCCTGCCCAACAACCGCGCGGTGCGGGCGGTGCGCGATGCCTTTGTCCGCGCCTCGGGCGGCGGGCTCATTCTGCCGCGCCTGGTGCCGATCGGCGATGCGGAGCTGGCGGAGCGGGTCGGCACTGCCCTTGATGCAATGGAAGCGGGCGCGGACATCCCGCCCGCCATTGACCCGATGCAGCGCGGCATGATCCTGGCCCGGCTTGTTCAGAACGAGCGCGCGCGCGAGGGCAAGCCGGTCGATGCGGGCGAGGCGATGCGGCTGGGCCTCGCGCTCGCGGGCACGCTCGACCAGCTACTGGTCGAACGCCGGACGGCCCATGATGTCGACGGGCTGGCGGAGACCACTGCCGATTCGCTCTCCGGGCACTGGCAGAAGGCGCTGGCGACCTTTCGCCTGTTGCTCGATGCCTGGCCGGCCGAGCTTGCCAAGCTCGGGCGCATTGATGCGGCGGAGCGGCGCAACAGGCTGTTCGAGATCGTGGCCAGGCGCTGGCGGGCGGAACCGCCGGCCGACTTCGTCATCGCCGCCGGCATCACCACCAGCGCGCCCGCGATCGCCGACCTGCTCGCGACGGTCGCGACGCTGCCGCAGGGGCAGGTGGCGTTTCCCGACCTCGACCTCAACCTGACCGCCGAGCAATGGGATGCGATCGCGCCCCTGGATGCCCGAGAGGATGGCAGCCAAAAGGCGCGCATCGCGGAGACCCACCCGCAATTCGCCCTCAAGCTGCTGCTCGACCGCATGGGCATGCACCGCAACGAGGTGGCGCTGTGGCGCTGGGGAAGCGCGCACGACGCCCGTGCCCCGCGCGGGCGCAGCATCACCATCGCCATGCTGCCGGCGCCGCTCACGGGTGTCTGGCAGACGATCAGCGACCGGGAACGCGTCCTCAAGGATGTAAGCGCGCTGGAGGCCGCCAATCCGGCCGAGGAGGCGCAGGCCGTCGCCATCGCCCTGCGCGAGGCGCTGGAGACGCCCGAACGCACCGCCGCCCTGGTGACGCCCGACCGCGACCTCGCCACCCGCGTCTCGGCGCATCTGCGGCGCTGGGGGATCGAGGCGGAC
>DATJLC010000358.1:0-2328 GCA_035490755.1 Sphingobium sp. | reverse complement strand
GGATGCGGTAGAGCGTCGACCCCAGATAGAGCGCCCGCGCGCCCAGCGGATTGTCCGGCCCGCCCTCCATGTGGCGCGGCAGCTCTGGCTGGCGCTTGCGCATCTCGGCCGGCGGCGTCCAGCTCGGCCATTCGGCCTTGCGCGTGATCTGATGCGTGCCGCTCCACTCAAAGCCCGATTTGGCGACGCCGATGCCATAGCGCAGCGCCCGGCCGTCCCCGAGCACGAAGTAGAGGAAATGCGCCCGCGTATCGACCACGATCGTGCCGCTGCGTTCGCTGGTGGGGTATTGCACCACCTGCCGCAGGTAGATCGGGTTGACCTGCATATTGGCCTGCAGCGCCAGCGCATGGCGCGGCGCGCCCTGGACGATGGTTACCCCCGGCGGCGGCGCAAAGCGCCAGCCCGGTTGCAACCCCGCACCCTGTGCCGGCAGCAGCGCCGAGAGGCAAACTGCCAATGCCAAAAGGCCCTTGCCGGCCGTCTTCATTCCGATCATGGCGACATCCACATTCGCGCCGGCGAACCGGCTTTGGCTGCAGAGTGGCGCAAAATGGCCAATACGCCGTGAAGCGGCATGGTTAAGCCATTGATCGTGCTGTTGGTTAGCGGTTGGTAAGCGACTAGAGGAACACCGAGCCGTCGCCCGCGGCCTGCGCCGCATCGCCCAGGACGCGGCTGAGCGCCGTGCCGAGCTGATCGGTGGTGAAGGGCTTGACCAGCACTTCGTTGACGCCCAGTTCGCGGGCCCGGGCGATATTGTCCCGGCTGGCATAGGCCGTCATCAGGATGACCGGGGTCTTGGCCGCCGCACCGAGCCGCGCGTCGCGCAGCACGGTCATCACCCCCGCGCCGCTCACATCGGGCATGTACCAATCCATCAGCATCAGGTCGAAAGGCTCGCCGAGCAGCGCCAGAATCGCCGCGGCGCCGCCTTCGGCTTCGACGATCTGGCCGACGCCCAGCTTTTTGAGCCCGCTCGCCGAAATGGCGCGGGCATAGGCGTTGTCGTCAACGACCAGGGCTCGCAGGCGTCCCGGAATGATCACCGCACCACTCCTCGAAAATCCGCACCGTGTCAGGCCATGACGGCTGGCCGACGCAATCTCTTTGTCGAATATAGGGGGCCGCGATTCCAAAACAGATGAGCAGCGGCCTAAGCAGTCCCACGCCCCCGATTAGTGAAAGTGCGTTGCCCATGTCAATTGAGTCGGTCTCCGATGGCCTGCCGCGGTGCCCATGGGCTGGCGATGACGCGCTCTATCGCCACTATCATGATCGCGAATGGGGCCGGCCCGTTACCTCCGACATCAGGCTGTTCGAGAAGATCTGCCTCGAGGGCTTTCAGTCCGGGCTCTCCTGGATCACCATCCTGCGCAAACGCGAACGGTTCCGCGAGGTGTTCCACGGCTTCGACATCGCCAAGGTGGCCGCCATGACCGAGGCCGATATCGAGCGCCTGCTGCTCGATCCGGGCATCATCCGGCATCGCGGCAAGATCGCCGCCACCATCAACAATGCCCGGCGCACCCTGCTGATCCAGCAGGAATTCGGCTCGCTTGCCGCCTATGTCTGGCGCTTCGAAACCCGCCCCGAGCATCGTCCCGACGATCTCAGCTGGGAAAACCTGCGGCGCCTCGCCCAGACCGAAGCCTCGGTGCGCATGTCCAAGGACCTGCGCAAGCGCGGCTTCGCCTTTGTCGGCCCAACCACCTGCTACGCCTTCATGCAGGCCATGGGGCTGGTCAACGATCACATCGAGGGCTGCTTCTGCCGCGACGAGGTCGAAGCCGAGCGCCAGGCGCTGGTCCGGCCCGCCTAACCTGTTGCCAATGCGCCACAATCGCGGCCAAGTGCGACAAGCCGCCACATCCTTGCTTGCGGATCACGGAATCGCGAGCTAGAAGGCAATCGTCCATCAAAGCCAACCCGTGGGAGGCAGCTACATGACAGGCATGTTTGTACTCCACCAGGGTCCTAACCATTGGCATTGCGCGCGCGGCTAAGGCCTCGCTTCCAACGCCATCTCGGTCTCTTCGACCGCGGACACTTCCTAGCTCCCCAACGATGAACTGAACCGGGCCGTTTTGCGTCCCCGATTCCGTCCCATCCATCACCAACCCAACAGAGGCCGGTCCGCGTCTTGACGCGCCCGGAAACCGTCATGTCTTACGATTCCCTTCCCGGGGGCAGCATCGTTCTGCGCCTCGAATTCTCCATCGCCGATGCCGTGCACCAGCGCGGCCTGCTGTCCGTGATCGCGGCTGCGATCAGTGCCTGGTGGAGCCGTCCGCGGTTGCCATCCAATCTGCCCGCCTACCTGCGGGC
>DATJLC010000357.1:0-3640 GCA_035490755.1 Sphingobium sp. | reverse complement strand
TCTGGCTCGCCTTTGTCGGTGAGGAGAAGCTTGCCGAGGCGCAGCGCAATCAGATCGCGGGCAAACGTGCGGGGGGTGTCGCGGCTTTGGACCTGATGGAGAAGCACCTGACGGGCCGGAACTGGCTGGTCGGAGACGCGTGCAGCCTCGCGGACATCTGCCTGTTCGCTTATACCCATGTGGCAGACGAGGGCGGCTTTGATTTGTCGGGCTATTCCGCTGTCACTGGGTGGCTGAATCGCGTGATGGCGCTTGATGGCTTCAAGCCGATGGCCGCCGCCTGACCCTTGCCCTGCGCGCGGCCATGAACTAGATAGGCGCCAACGCGGCCGCTCCGAGAGGGGCGGCCCTTGTGTTTTTCGGTACATTTCTGTACTTTTTTGCCATCAGGAGATCGCCGTGGCCCAGCCACTCATGCCCCATGCAACCGCCAGCTGGCTCGTTGACAACACCGCGCTGAGCTTTGAGCAGATCGCCGAATTCTGCGGCCTGCACATCCTCGAGGTGCAGGCGATCGCCGATGACACTGCCGCCACCAAATATACCGGCCGCGACCCGGTGCGCGCGCATGAGCTGAGCCTGGAGGAAATCCACAAGGGCGAGGCGAACCCCGACTATCGCCTGACGATGCTGAACGGTCCCGATCCGGTGCGCCGCACCAAGGGGCCGCGCTACACGCCCGTCAGCAAGCGCCAGGACAAGCCGGACGGCATCGCCTGGATCCTGCGCAACCATCCCGAGATTTCGGACGGCGCGATCGGCAAGCTGATCGGCACCACCCGCACCACCATCCAGGCGATCCGCGAGCGGAGCCATTGGAACATCGCCAACATCACGCCCAAGGATCCGGTGACGCTGGGCCTGTGCTCGCAGCGGGAGCTGGACGCGCTCGTGGCCAAGGCCGCCAAGAAGGCGGGCATTGTCGAGGCGCCGGCCGACAGCCGCCTGGCCGGCGATCGCGAGGCCCTGATCTCCGAACTGCGCCGCGAGCGCGACGATGCGCAGCGCCGGGCCGACGAGGCGCTGGGCGCGGAAGGTGCCGATCCGATCAACCGGATCGCGACCCTGCTGGACCCGTTCAGCGACAACAAGGGTCACGTTTGATCTGACAAATCCTCCCCGTGCCGGGGATCATTGCAAAACCATTCTGTCATTCCCGCGAAAGCGGGAATCCAGCGTCGCAAGCGCTGTTCCCCGTGGCCCTGGATCCCCGCTTTCGCGGGGATGACGGTTGAAAAACAAATTATACAACGATCCCCTTGCCGGGGAGGATCGATGCCGACTTTCTGAAAGCATTGCCAGCGCTCGCGCGCTGGCATAGCCTTGCGTCATGAAAAGTGGTGGCGGGCAGTTGCCTGGGAACGTCTGGCGCGAGAATTATCGCCATCCGGTACCGTGGGATACGGCCTTTCCGCTTTTGTCGATGCCGGGCATGCTGGCCGCCACGGCGGCGCGCGTGCCCGATGCGCCGATGCTCGATTTCTATGGCCGCAAATACAGCTATGCCCAGGTCCATCGCGCCGCCCGGCAGATGGCCTGCGGGCTCATTGCCCAGGGCATAAGGCCGGGCGACCGGGTCGGCCTGTTCCTGCCCAACGTCCCCCATTATGTCGCGGCTTATTATGGTGCGATGATCGCGGGCGCCGTCGCCGTGAATTTCTCGCCGCTCTACACCGTGGAGGAACTGGCGCATCAGGTGGAGGACAGCGGCACGCGCATGCTGTTCACGCTGACGGCCAAGGCGCTGCTCCCAACCGCTTATGCCGTCCTCAACGCAAGCAGCCTCGAGACGCTGGTGCTGGGATCGGTCGCGGGCGTGCTGCCGCTGGCGAAATCCGTCGGCTATCGGCTGTTCAAGCGGTCGGACGAGGCGGCGCGGCCGCATGATCCCCGCATCCTCAGCTTCTCCCGGCTGCTGGACAATGATGGCGCGTGCCCCTTGCCCGCGATCGATCCCGAGCATGATCTGGCGCTGCTGCAATACACCGGCGGCACCACCGGCCGGCCCAAGGGCGCGATGCTGAGCCACCAGAATCTGACGGCCAATGCGCGGCAATGTTGCATCATCGATCCCGACATGGACAAGCCCGACCGGATCATCGGCGTGCTGCCTTTCTTCCATGTGTTCGCCAATACGGCGGTGCTGAACCGCACCATCTATCATGGCGGGGAGATCGTGATGCTGCCGCGCTTTGACGCAGGGCAGACGCTTGCGGCGATCCGGCGGACAAGGGCCACGTCCATGCCGGGCGTGCCGACCATGTATCAGGCGCTGCTCGACCATAAGGACCTCGCCCGCACCGACTTCTCGTCGCTGCGCACATGCGTGTCGGGCGGCGCGCCGCTGCCCCTGCCGCTGAAGGCGCGGTTCGAAGCGGTGACGGGCGCGCGGCTGGTCGAGGGCTATGGCCTGACCGAATCCAGCGGCGTCGTGTCCGCCAATCCCTATCGCGGCGAGGGCAAGGCGGGCACCATCGGCCAGCCCATGCCCGGCACGCTGGTGCGCATCGTCGACAAGAGCGACCCCTCACGGCCCGCGCCAAACGGTGAGCCGGGGGAAATGGTCATTTTCGGGCCGCAGGTAATGCAGGGCTATTGGCGCCGGCCGGAAGCGAGCGCCGAGGTCTTCATCGACGGCGGCATCCGGACAGGCGACGTCGGCATCATTGATGCGGACGGATTCATCCGTGTCGTCGACCGCATGAAGGACATGATCGCGGTCGGCGGGTTCAAGGTCTTTCCGAGCGAGGTCGAGGCGGTGCTATATCGCCATCCCGCCGTGCGCGAGGCGCTCGTCATCGGCGTGCCCGACGCCTATCATGGCGAGATGCCGAAAGCCTTTGTGACGCTGGAGGCCGGCGCCGCGATATCGGGGAAGGACCTCATGGCCTGGCTCAACCCCCAGCTCGGCAAGCATGAACGGGTGGTCGCGGTGGAGATCCGCGCCAGCCTGCCGCGCACGCTGGTCGGCAAGCTGTCGCGCAAGGAACTGGTGGCGGAGGAGCGGGCGAAGGCGGAGGCTGCCAACAGTGAATGTCAGTGAACCGTGCCGAACGCCTGCTCGACCATCATGATGCCGATCATCCGCTCGATCTGGCGCCAGTGGCAGAAGCGCAGATGATTGCCGAGCTCCCGGCTCGCATCAGCCCTGGTCGCCGCCTCAAGTCCCGCCTCGTCGCCGAACGTGTCGATGAGCTGCCGAGCGTCATCATAGCTTTTCCGGTCGTGCAGGAACGGCAGGTACATAGGCGAGTCCTCTTTATTGGCTTTGACCTGACGCCTAGCTACGCAAGTCGCGCGCCAGGCCGTGCCATTGCCGCAATCACGGGGATGAGCGCGGTGAAGACAAAATTAGGCATGTCCCGGTTCGGGGCAGCCTGTTCCGTATCGAGGCGACTGGCGTCCCGATTTGAACCGTGCCAAGGGAAATCATGACCTCCGATTCTACCCCTCCCGAAGACTCTAACACATCCTCGCGCAGCATGGGGGGCGGCGCGCCTCTGGCGCTGTCGATCATGGCCGGCGTTGTCATCGGCGGGCTGATGGGAGAGCCGAGCATCGGCCTGTTCGCAGGCATCGCGGTCGGCATTGTCATCGCAGTGCTGATCTGGCGGGCCGGCACCCGCAAATAACACCGCTC
>DATJLC010000356.1:0-2490 GCA_035490755.1 Sphingobium sp. | reverse complement strand
AGAAATTATTCCTGACAGCCAAGGGCGTGCCCTTCAAGGTGAACGACACGCCCGACATGAAGAGCTGGGTGGGGGCGAAGGCGATCGCCGGGCGATAGTCTATCAGGCGTGTTCCTGCGAAAGCAGGAACCCAGGTCAGTGATGTCCCGCCAGTGGCCCCTGGGCTCCTGCTTTCACAGGAGCACAAGTCCGCCGGCTGCTGGGGCCTCAAGCCCCCGCCAGCAGGCCCTCCTTCGCGATCCTCTCCTTCCAGATCAGCGGAGCCAGCGTGTGGACATTATTGCCCTCGCTGTCGACCGCGACGGTGACGGGCATGTCCTCCACCTCGAACTCATAGATCGCCTCCATGCCCAAGTCGTCGAACCCGACGACCTTGGCGTGCTTGATCGCGCGCGCGACCAGATAGGCCGCGCCGCCGACCGCCATCAGATAGGCGCTCTTGTGCTTGGCGATGCTCTGGGTCGCCGCCTGGCCGCGTTCCGCCTTGCCGACGCAGCCCAGCAGGCCCTGCTCCAGCATGACGTCCATGAACTTGTCCATGCGCGTGGCGGTGGTCGGACCGGCCGGGCCGACGACCTCGTCGCGGACCGGATCGACCGGGCCCACATAATAGATCACCCGCCCCTTGAAATCGACCGGCAGCGATTCGCCCTTGGCCAGCATGTCCTGGATGCGCTTGTGCGCGGCGTCGCGGCCGGTCAGCATCTTGCCGTTGAGGAGCAGGCGGTCGCCATGCTTCCAGCTCTGCACGATCGCGGGCGTAAGCTTGTCGAGATCGACGCGGATCGCCGCCTTGTCGGGCGCCCAGTGCACCTCCGGCCATTCGGAGAGCTTGGGCGTCTCCAGATAGGCGGGGCCGGATCCGTTCAGGGTGAAATGGGCGTGGCGGGTCGCGGCGCAATTGGGGATCATCGCCACCGGCTTGCCTGCGGCATGGCATGGCCAGTCGTAAATCTTGACGTCGAGGATGGTGGACAGGCCGCCCAGCCCCTGCGCGCCGATGCCGAGCGCGTTGACCTTGTCGAAGATCTCGATGCGCATTGCCTCGATGTCGTTCCGGGGCCCGCGCGCCTTGAGCTGGCCCATGTCGATCGGCTCCATCAGGCTCTGCTTGGCCAGAAGCACCGCCTTCTCGGCCGTGCCGCCGATGCCGATGCCGAGCATGCCGGGCGGGCACCAGCCGGCGCCCATCTGCGGAACCATCTCCAGCACCCAGTCGACGATATTGTCGCTGGGGTTCATCATCTTGAACTTGGTCTTGTTCTCGCTGCCGCCGCCCTTGGCCGCCACATCGACGCTGACCTTGCTGCCCGGCACCATCTCGACATTGAGGACGCAGGGCGTGTTGTCCTTGGTGTTGCGGCGGGTGAAGGCGGGGTCGGTCAGGATCGAGGCGCGCAGCTTGTTCTCGGGGTGGAGATAGGCGCGGCGCACGCCCTCGTCGACGACCTCCTGCAGCGACTTGTCGCTCTCCAGCTTGCAGTCCATGCCCCACTGGATGAAGACATTGACGATGCCGGTGTCCTGGCAGATCGGCCGGTGTCCCTCGGCGCACATGCGGCTGTTGGTCAGGATCTGCGCGATCGCGTCCTTGGCGGCGGGGGACTGCTCCGCCTCATAGGCCTCGCCCAAAGCGCGGATATAGTCCATCGGGTGGTAATAGCTGATGAACTGGAGCGCGTCGGCGACGCTCTCGACAAGGTCGCTTTCGCGGATGATGGTGGTCATGGGCCTGATCCTCTGTGCCGCTCTGCCAAAGATGGAGGCGCTATAATTGATATGTCCTCCAAGTCCATATCGGCTTGGCCATTCCGGCCCGCACCAGTTAGAGCCGGGCCAAGGCTAACCCCACGGGAGGGAAGTGATCCATGCTGTTCGTGCTGCGCCTGATCGTCGTCGGCCTCCTCATCGGCTGGGCGGCGCGCTTTCTCTATCCGGGCGCTGTGGAGATGGGCTGGATCGGGAGCATCCTGCTGGGTCTCGCCGGCTCCTTGCTGGGCGGCTTCCTCGCGCAGATGTTCAGCCGCCACCGCGCGGGGCAGCCGCTCGAGCCAGCGGGTTGTCTTGGTTCGGTATTGGGCGCGATGCTGCTGATCTTCGTCGGGCGGGCGCTAGACCTGTTCTGACGCGCCGCTCGTCGCGCTGACGACCTGCGCGGCGACCAGATCGCCGATCACGTTGAGTGTGGTGCGGCACATGTCGAGCAGGCGGTCGACGCCCAGCACCAGGCCGATGCCCTCGGGCGGCACGCCGATCGTGCCCAGGATAAGCGCGATCACCGGCAGCGATCCGGCCGGCACGCCGGCCGTGCCGATGCCGCCGAGGATACAGATCAGCATCACCACCAACTGCTGCGTCAGGTCGAGCGGCACGCCGAAGAACTGGGCCAGGAACAGCACCGTGACGCCTTCGAACATGGCCGTGCCGTTCTGGTTGGCGGTCGCCCCGATGGTCAGGACAAAGCGCGATACGGTGGGCGGCAGCCGCAGC
>DATJLC010000355.1:0-4190 GCA_035490755.1 Sphingobium sp. | reverse complement strand
GAGCCGTGTCGCGGCGGCCTGCTGGTCTGGGTCAGGCCTGATCTCGCCGGCGGCGACGAGACGCGCGTAACGGTCGAGAACGCCGGTCACTGGCTCGCGCGCGGTTTCCGGAACGTCGCGGTGGCCGCCGCCACCAGCGCGTCATCCTGGCTGAACGTCATGCGCACGAAGAAAAGGCGCCCGGTCTCGTGCATGATCTCGACATCGGTGCGCAGCGGCGGCCCGACATGGCCGGCCCCCATGAACTGGATGGTGAGGTCAACGGTCTTCCCGTTCAATTGTTCGGGGCGGCCCATCACGTTGAGCGCGGCAAAGCCGACATGATCGGCAACCGCCGCGATGAAGCCGCCATGCAGCACGCCCACGCGATTGCGATGCAACGGCCGCGTTTCGACCATCACGGTCGCCCGATTGCCGCCCTCCGACCGCGCATAGCTCGGACCGATGATGCTGAGGAAGGTGTCGGGCTCGACATCGGCATAGCGCACCCATCCCGCCCAGGGACCATCGGCGACGAGTTCGGCGGCCATCGATAAACTGCCCGCAACCGGATCAGAGCTGGCGTTCGACCATCATCTTCTTGATCTCGCCAATGGCGCGCGCGGGCGAAAGGCCCTTGGGACACACATTGGAGCAATTCATGATGGTGTGGCAGCGATAGAGTCGGAACGGATCCTCCAGCTCGTCGAGGCGCTCGCCGGTGAATTCGTCGCGGCTGTCGGCCAGCCAGCGATAGGCCTGGAGGAGGATGGCGGGGCCGAGGAACTTGTCGGAGTTCCACCAGTAGCTGGGGCAGCTCGTCGAACAGCAGGCGCACAGGATGCACTCGTACAGGCCGTCCAGCTTCTCGCGATCCTCCGGCGACTGCAGCCGCTCCTTGCCCGAGGGCGTCGTGGAGACCGCCTTCAGCCAAGGCTGTATCGAGCTGTACTGCGCATAGAAATGCGAGAAGTCGGGGACAAGGTCCTTGATGACCTCCATGTGCGGCAGCGGGGTGATGCGAATCTCGCCGCTCTTGCAATCCTCGATCGCGGTGGTGCAGGCGAGGCCGTTCGTGCCGTTGATGTTCATTGAGCAGGACCCGCAAATGCCCTCGCGGCAGGAGCGGCGGAAGGTGAGCGTCGAATCCTGCTCGCTCTTCATCTTGATGAGCGCGTCGAGCACCATCGGCCCGCAGCTGTCGAGATCGATCTCGAACGTGTCATAGCGGGGATTCTGGCCCGAATCAGGGTCGTAGCGATAGACCTTGAACTTCCTGACCTTGCTGGCGCCCGCCGGCGCCTTGTGCACGGTACCTTTGCCGCTGATCTTGCTGTTTGCGGGCAAGGTGAATTCGGCCATTGTAGAGCGTCCCTCTGTCGATCGATCCTGTGATCCGGAAGCTCCTCCTATGCGCCCGGATCGAAAAATCAAGAAATGATGGAACGATGGGCCATATTGCTCCGCATTCAGGCACTTTTCTGCTACAGTCACCGCTTGGCCCATGACCAAACGCGCGCCCATCTGGCTGATCGCCAACGCCGCAAGCGGTAGCCATGACGCGGCGACGATCGACGCCGTCATCAGGCTGTTCTCCCGTTCCGGCCGCCCGATCGCCCGGCGCATTCCGCTGGGCCTGCGCCCCCTGCCTACCGGCCAGCAAGCGCGGGCCGCAGGCGTCAGCCTCATCATCATCCATGCCGGCGACGGCACCATATCCTCGGTCACGGCCGGGCTGGGCGATTGGGATGGCGACATATTGGTCCTGCCGGGCGGGACCATGAACCTGCTCTCTCGCGCGCTACACGGCGACCTGCCATCCATCGACATTGCCGAGAGGGCGGCGCGCGAGGATATTCCTTCCGCGCCGATACCAGTCATCAGCGGCGGCGGCTTTCGTGCTCTTGCGGGGATCGTCGCCGGGCCGACCAGCGCCTGGGGCGAGGTGCGCGAGCATCTGCGCAACGCCGATCTGGCGGGTCTGGCCGCCAGCGTGCCGGAGGCGCTGAACGAGACGCTGTCCGGGGACAGCATTGCCGTCGATGGGATCGATGAGGAATTCGAGGCGGTTTATCTTCAGCCCGCGACGACCGGCATGGACGTGCGCGGCATCGTCGCTAGGAATGCAGTTGATCTCATCGCCCATGGCTGGGCCTGGCTCGCCGGGGATTTCCGAAAGGGGCCGAGCGTCGAGCTGGGAACCTTCCCCCGCGTGGTCCTGCGGCACAACGGCCCGATCGGACTGCTCGTCGACGGCGAAAAGGCGGAGACGCGCTCTGTTGCCACGTTCAGCGCGGACCTGTCATCGCAGCGCTTCCTGTCGTGCAAGGGCGGCATAGAATGGTCGTGAACGTCGGATGCCCTAACTAGAGCATCGTGCGCAAAAGTGGGAACCGGTTTTGCGCATAAAACGATGTGATAACAAAAATTTAGAGCGCGCGACCTGCGTCAGATTTGACGCAGCGCGCTCTAATTGGCCCTTAGCGCTCAGCCCCCGGTCTGGGGCAGCGCAGACGCGGATGATGGCGCTGCGACACCAGGGTCGAGCACCGGGGCCGTGCGCGGTTCCAGGATCGCGGCCGCCTCGATGACGTCTAGCGCGCGATGCGCCTCGTTGTAGCGGCGCGCCTTCTCCAGCCAGCGGGCCAGGCGCGGCTGCGGGGGCAGCGCGGACATTTCCGCGATGGCCGCGTCGACCTGACCTTTATCAATGGCACGAAGGGCTCTTTCGAGGCGCTGTCCGGGTTCAGGCGGCGGCGTGCCCGCCCGGCGCAGCACCGCGACGCCCCGCAATTCCCGCCAGAAACCGGTCCACCAGTCCTCGCTGCGCCTGGCCCTGGAGACCGGATCGATGTCGTGGAGGCCGAGGCGCAGGTCCGCCAGCGTCACCGGCTCAGCCGCCGCATTGACGATGGTCGCCACCGCCTTTGGCTGCGCATCGCCGAAGCGCGCCCTGAGCGCGTTCTCGACATAGCCGAGCGGATGGCCCGTATCGAGCGCGCGTCGCGCCGCGAAGGCGGTCAGGATTGCTTCGGCGCGGTTCGCGTTGGAGGAAGCGGCCTGTGCGGCAACGGTGATCCGGGCCATGCGCTGCTCAAGCTCGGCCATGCGCGCGGCCTGCATGTCCAGTACCGTGGGTGCGACCGGCGCCCTCTGCACGGCTGGGCGCTGGTCCAGCACCGCCATCCCGTTCTGGAGCGGATCGACGCCATTGGCCAGCATCTCGCCCGCCTCGCGGCCCTGCACCCAGCCCTGCCACCGGCTTGCCAGCAGCGCCGCCAGAACAGCCCCGCCGACAAAGGCAAGCAGGATCGTCGCGAGCAACATGCGCATGCCCAGGCCGCCGCGCACGGCCGTTGTTGATGTAATGTCGTCGGCCTTCATGGCGCCCCGATCTGTCTTGTGACGGGAAGACTAAACGATTCGTTTCGTCAAACAAGCATTTGGAGGCATTGGAGCAAGGCATTCTCATTTGGCGCCCCGGCCACTGCCATGGCGCGCCAGCCTGGCCCGCAGGCATCCGCCGCTGCCGCGCTGATCGCAATAACCCCGATCCGGATGCGCGCATCCGGCGAAACCAGCGCGGCGAGCCGCTCTCCAGCGCGCGGTGAATGGACCAGGGCCCAAAGCTCGCCCTGCGGCAGGACGGCGGCAAGGCCGGCGGCATCGCCCAGCGGCACTGCCCGATAGACGACCAGCCGGTCTATCCGCAGCCCCAGCGCATCATAGGGACGCACGTCCTCGCCGCAGGGATGCAGCACATGCGCATGCCCGGCATCTGCCAGCAGCGGCACCGTCGCCGCGACATCGCCGCCGCCCTGCCGCACGTCGCGGAACCCGGCGTCGCGCGCCGCCCGCGCCGTCGCCGCGCCCACCGCATAGGCGGGAAGTTGGTGAAAAACGGCCAAGCCGGGTCCGCCCAGGCGCACCGCATTGGCGCTGGTCAGCAGGATCGCGTCATAGCCGCCGGGGTCCGGCGGAGCCCAGACCCCCCGTTTGAGTGTAAACAATGGGAATCTGATCGGCTCAAGACCAAGCCCTGCCAAGCGTTCCGCCGTCCGGCTCGCGCCCGGCTCCGGACGCAGGACCAGGACCGCCGCGCTCATCCCTCGAACAGGGCGCGCAGGGCCGGACTGGCGTGGGCGAGGAGGTCTTGCGCCAGGGCGACGGCGGGGGCGGCGTCGCCGGGCGCGAGACGCGCCGTTCCCGAC
>DATJLC010000354.1:0-4035 GCA_035490755.1 Sphingobium sp. | reverse complement strand
TAACCGTCATCCCCGCGAAAGCGGGGATCCAGGGCCACGGAAAACTGCGCTCTCAGCTCTGGATTCCCGCTTTCGCGGGAATGACGTTCTATTTTGCCGTGGCCTCAGCGGGAGAGGGCTTCTCTCTTTATCCACAGATTTAATTTTTTCGCATTCCCAATGCTTTTCCCTCTTGCGCAGCGCGCAACCAGAGGATTGCCCACGCGTCGCGCCATGCTGCACCGCGTCATGTGTCCATGAACCGAGTCTTTTCAGCGACGAACCGAGTCGTTACCCCTGCGTTTATTCCCTTGCGTCCGGATTCGGCTGTGGCACAATCCATGGTGTTCGGAAGCAGGGGTGTTACTCAACAGATTGTGGTATAGCGGGAAAGGCTTTTTCCGCGACGGGAGAGCATGTGCCCGTGGTCAGGCGAGTTCCGGGGGGAGCGCGGTTTGCTTGACCGAATCGAACGAACAGGGAACATTGGGGGCGCAACATGGATTTTCGTGACATGCAGACAGAGATAGAAGACCTGATCCTGGCCGAGACCCGTTCGGCACAGGCGGAGACTGCTGCCGCGCCCCAGCCTGCGACAGCGCCTGCAACGCCCGCGGCGCCCATGGCATCCAATGCCGTGGCCGAGCGCCGCTTCGCCGTCACCACGGATCCCTCGCGCGATGACCTGCTGACCGAGTTCGGCAAGGAGACGCTGCAGGACCGCTATCTCCTGCCGGGCGAGAGCTATCAGGACCTGTTCGCGCGCGTCGCCGCCGCCTATGCCGATGACGAGGCGCATGCGCAGCGCATCTACGACTATATCAGCCGGCTGTGGTTCATGCCGGCGACGCCCGTCCTCTCCAACGGCGGCACCGGCCGGGGCCTGCCGATCAGCTGCTACCTCAACAGCGTCGACGACAGCCTGGAAGGCATCGTCAACACCTGGAACGAGAATGTGTGGCTGGCCGCGCGCGGCGGCGGCATCGGCACCTATTGGGGCGCGGTGCGCGGCATTGGCGAGCCGGTCGGCCTCAATGGCAAGACCAGCGGCATCATCCCCTTCGTGCGGGTGATGGATTCGCTCACCCTCGCCATTTCGCAAGGGTCCCTGCGGCGCGGCTCGGCCGCCTGCTATCTCGACATCTCCCATCCGGAGATCGAGGAGTTCCTGGAGATCCGCAAGCCGTCGGGCGACTTCAACCGCAAGGCGCTCAACCTCCACCATGGCGTCCTCATCACCGACGCGTTCATGGCGGCGGTGCGCGACGGCACGGAGTTCGAGCTGAAGTCCCCCAAGGACGGCTCGGTGCGCGGCAAGGTGGACGCGCGCAGCCTGTTCCAGAAGCTCGTCGAGACGCGCCTTGCGACCGGCGAGCCCTATATCGTCTTTGCCGACACGGTGAACCGGATGATGCCCAAGCATCACCGCGACGTGGGCCTCAAGGTCTCCACGTCGAACCTGTGCTCGGAAATCACATTGCCCACGGGTCGCGACCATCTGGGGAATGACCGCACGGCGGTCTGCTGCCTGTCCTCGCTCAATCTCGAAACATGGGATGAGTGGAACGGGGACAAGCTCTTCGTCGAGGACGTGATGCGCTTCCTCGACAATGTGCTGCAGGATTATATCGACCGTGCGCCGGACGAGATGGCGCGGGCGAAATATTCCGCCGCCAGGGAACGGTCGGTCGGCATGGGGGTGATGGGTTTCCACAGCTTCCTGCAGGCGCGCGGCATCCCGTTCGAAAGCGCCATGGCCAAGAGCTGGAACCTCAAGATCTTCAAGCATATCAGCGCGAAGGCCAATGAGGCGTCGATGCTGCTCGCCCAGGAGCGCGGCCCCTGCCCGGACGCCGCCGATCAGGGCGTGATGGAGCGTTTCTCGTGCAAGATGGCGATCGCGCCGACCGCGTCCATCTCCATCATCTGCGGCGGCACGTCGGCCTGCATCGAGCCGATCCCGGCCAATATCTACACCCACAAGACGCTGTCGGGCAGCTTCATCGTCAAGAACCCCTATCTCGAGAAGATCCTGCGGGCCAAGTCCAAGGACTCGAACAATGTCTGGAATTCGATCCTCGAAAAGGGCGGCTCGGTCCAGCATCTCGATTTCCTGACCCAGGACGAGAAGGACGCGTTCAAGACCAGCTTCGAGATCGACCAGCGCTGGCTGATCGAGCTGGCCGCCGACCGCACGCCCTATATCGACCAGGCGCAGTCGCTGAACCTGTTCATCCCGGCCGATGTCGAGAAATGGGACCTCCTCATGCTCCACTTCCGGGCGTGGGAGCTGGGCATCAAGTCGCTCTATTATCTGCGCTCCAAGTCTGTGCAGCGCGCCGGTTTCGCCGGCGGCGTCGAGGCGGACAACACGCCCGAGGCGCCCAAGATCGAACTGGCCACCACCACCGACTATGACGAATGCCTGGCGTGCCAGTAAGCTAGGAAAAGCGGGTCATGACGCCCATGCTGGAGCTTGTCCCGACCACATCGAAAATCGGGTACTCCTGCGAAAGCAGGAGCCCAGGGCGGTCAGGCGTGCCAATATTCCTAGGCTCCTGCTTTCGCAGGAGCACGTTTCCATTTCAACGGAACAATCCCTAATGCCCCACGCCCGACCCGCCCATGCCGGTGCCATGGCCGCTGGTGCCGAACAAAGGGTTGCCGGAGCGGCGGCTGTGGTCATGGCTGTGCAGCGCCTCCGACGGCGTGCTCTTGGGCAGGAAGGTGTCCGCCTTCAGCCACAGCCGGTTGCCCTCGACGCGCTCGACCGCGCTCAACGGCACCTGGAAATGCAGGCTGGGGGCATCGCCCTGCATCACGCCGATCACGTCGCCCGCGACCTCGTCGACGGTGCCGACAGGCCGGCCCTCGGCATCGGCCACCTCCATATCCTTCCTGATCCGAGCCTCGAACATGGGGCTGCTCCTTGCTTGCTGTCCGCCGCCCGCCTCCAATCAAGCGCACGGCGCGCCGCAGCGTTCCCGCATGCCACTCAGGAATCTCGTTTATGACCACGCCTCTTCGCCGCATCGTCACGGGCCTCGACCCGCAAGGCCGCTCCACCATCATCATCGATGACGCCGCGCCCATGAGCATCTGGACGAGCGACCGCTCGCCCGCCGACAATGAAGGCACGCAGGACGCAGGCGGAAAGAGCCTCGGCTTTGACATTCCGGTGGGCGGCTCGCGCCTTGTCTGGACCGATTTCCCGCCGGACGGCACCACCGGACCCCTCGGCGTCCACGCCACCGACACGCTCGATTATGCCGTCATCCTCTCGGGCGAGGTCACGCTCATCACAGAGGTGGGCGAGACGCTGGTGCGGGCCGGCGACGTGGTTGTCGACAGGGGCGTGCTGCATGGCTGGCGCAATGACGGGCCGGAGCCGTGCCGCGCCGTCGTCGTGCTCCTGCCGGCCGATCCGGTCGGCAAGGGCGCCACCATCGGCCGGCGCGGGGCCTGAGCACGCCCGATGAGCACCGAACCCCTCATCCTCTACGGCATGGGCAGCCCCAATGTGACCAAGGTCGTCCTCGCGCTGGAGGAGCTTGGCCTGCCCTATGAACTGCGCCTCGTCGCGGTGCTGCGCGCCGAGCAGTTCACGCCCGAATTCCTGGCGCTGAACCCGCTCGGCAAGGTGCCGGTGCTGGTCGATCCCCGCCTCGGCCAGCCGCTGGCGGAATCGGGCGCGATCCTCCACTGGCTGGCCGAGCGCGAGGGGCGCTTCCTGCCCGCCACCCAGCCCGCCCGCGCCGAGGTGATGCAGTGGCTGATGATCCAGATGGCCAATATGGGCCCGATGTTCGGCCAGCTCGCCCACTTCACCGTCCTGCCCAAGGAGCTGGGCAGCTATGGGCGCAAGCGCTACAAGGCCCAGTCTGAAAAGCTCCACCGCCTCCTCGACGACCGGCTGGCGGCGCATGAATGGGTCGCGGGCGATGCCTATTCGATCGCGGACATGGCAATCTGGCCCTGGGCGCATTATCTTGAGTGGCAGCGTTTCGACCCGGCCGGCTATCCGGCGCTGGTCCGCTGGCGGGAGCGCATCGACAC
>DATJLC010000353.1:0-10494 GCA_035490755.1 Sphingobium sp. | reverse complement strand
CCCATCATCAGTGCCTCGGTTGCGCGCGTGTGGGGATCCAGCGGCCTTTCCTCGTCTATGCCGTGGCCGCGCTCGTCCACCGCCGCCATCCAGTTTTCGGGCTTGCGGTGCCGCCGCGTGGACCGGCCCATGACGCGGCCGTGCGCACCCGGGCCGATGCCGAGATAATCGCCGTAGCGCCAATAAGTGAGGTTGTGGCGGCTCTGCTCGCCGGCGCGGGCGTGATTGCTGATCTCATAGGCGGGGATGCCGGCGGCCGCCGTCAATGCCTGGGTTAGCTCATAAAGCGCGGCGGCATGATCGGGGTCGGCGGGTGTGAAATCGCCTTTGCGCACCATCGTCTCGAAGCGCGTGCCGGGCTCGATGGTGAGCTGGTAGAGCGACAGATGCCCCGTGCCCGTCGCCAGGGCGCGGGACAGTGCGTCCGCCCATGCCGCCTCGCTCTGGCCGGGGAGCGCATAAATGAGGTCGAAGCTGACCCGCGCGAAATGTCGCTGCGCGATGGCCAGCGCCGTTAGCCCCTCTGCCGCGTCATGGGCCCGGCCGAGAAAGCGCAGCGCCACGTCGTCGAGCGCCTGGAGGCCGATGGACAGCCGGTTGACGCCCGCCGCCGCGACATCGGCGAAGCGCGCCGCCTCCGCGCTGTTGGGGTTCGCCTCCATGCTGATCTCGATGTCGGACGCGAAGGTCCAGTGACGAGAGGCGGCGTCAATGATCGCGGCGATCGTATGCGGGGGCATCAGCGATGGCGTGCCGCCGCCGAAGAAGATCGAGCCAAGCATGCCGCCGCCGGTGCGCGCGGCCTCATGCGCGAGGTCGGCGAGCAGGCCCGCGCGCCAGGCTGCCTGGTCCACGCCTTCGCGGACATGGCTGTTGAAGTCACAATAAGGACATTTGGAAACGCAGAAGGGCCAGTGGACGTAGAGCGCATAGGGCCGGTCCCGCGCCCCTGTCTCAGCGGGCGAGGACATTGGCCGGCTCGCTCTCCTCCGCCGTCTCGCGCACGCGCTCCGCCGCCTGCCTCGCCCACATCGCGGCATAGAGGCCCCCTTTGGCCAGCAGCTCGGCATGGCGGCCCTGTTCGGCGATGCATCCGTCGTCGAGCACGATGATGCGATCGGCATCGACGATGGTCGAGAGCCGGTGCGCGATGATGATCGTGGTCCGGCGTTTCGCGATCGATGACAGCACCTCCTGGATCGCGGCCTCGGTGCGGCTATCCAGCGCGCTGGTCGCCTCGTCCAGGATCAGGATCGGCGGATCCTTGACCAGGGTGCGGGCGATGGCGACGCGCTGCTTCTCGCCGCCCGACAGCTTGAGGCCGCGCTCGCCCACGCGGCTGTCATAGCCCTTGGGCAGCGAGGCGATGAACTGGTCGATCGCCGCCCCGCGCGCGGCGGCCTCCACCTCGTCCTGACTGGCGCCGGCCCGCCCGTAGGCAATGTTGTAGCCGATGGTGTCGTTGAACAGCACCATGTCCTGCGGCACGATGCCGATCGCAGCGCGCAGCGCATCCTGCTGCACGGCGCGGATGTCCTGCCCGTCTATGGTGATACGCCCGTCCGTGACGTCATAGAAACGGAAGAGGAGCCGTGCGATGGTCGACTTGCCGGCACCCGACGGGCCGACAATGGCAAAGGTCTGGCCGGCGGGGAGGGTGAAGCTGATCCCCTTCAGGATCGCGCGGTCCGGATCATAGCCGAACACCACGTCCTCGAACCGGATTTCGCCCTTCTCGACGACCAGCGGCGGCGCGCCGGGCACGTCCACGATCTCCTGCCTGGTGTCGATCAGGCGGAACATCGCCTCCATGTCGATCAGGCCCTGGCGAATGGTGCGATAGACCATGCCCAGCATGTCGAGCGGGCGGAACAGCATGGCAAGCATGGTGTTGACCAGCACCACGTCGCCGATGGTGAACATGCCCCGGCTCCAGCCCCAGACGGTATAGGCCATGGCGCCCGCCATCATCAAGTTGGTGATCAGGGCCTGGCCGATATTGAGCCAGGCGAGGCTGTTCTCGCTCTTCAGCGCGGCCTTGGCATAATTCTGGATCGCCGCGCCATAGCGGTCGCCCTCGCGCTGCTCGGCGTTGAAATATTTGACCGTCTCGAAATTCAGCAGGCTGTCGACCGCGTGCGACACGGCATTCGTGTCAAGGTCGACCATGTCGCGCCGCAATTGGTTGCGCCATTCGGTGATGGCGCGGGTGAACCAGATATAGGCGCCGACCATCAGCAGCGTGGCGGCGACCATGCCAGGACCGAATTTAAAGAAAAAATAAGTACATACCGCCGTCAGCTCCAAGACGGTGGGCGCGATGTTGAAGAGAATGAAATAGAGCATCACGTCGATGCTCTTGGTGCCCCGTTCTATGACCTTGGTTACGCCGCCGGTTTTGCGGTCGAGGTGGAAACGCAGCGAGAGCCGGTGGAGATGGCGGAACACATGCTCCGACAGCCGCCGCGTCGCCTCCTGCCCGACGCGCTCGAAGGCGACGTTGCGCAAATTGTCGAACAGGGTGTTCCCGAAGCGCGCCCCGGCATAGGCGATGACCAGCGCCACGGCGATGGCGACCTGTGCCTGCATCCCCGGCACCATCCGGTCGACCCCGGCCTTGTAGGCAAAGGGCATGGCAAAGCCGATGGCCTTGCCCGTCACCATCAGCGCCAGGGCGAGCACGACCCTCCGACGCATGGCGGGCGCATCGGCGGGCCAGAGATAGGGCAGGAAGCGCCGCATCGTGGCCCAGGCGGGCGGGATCGGGGCGTTGCTTGGATTATCTGGCGGCATGGGGGCGATGTAGGCTGATTGCGCGTAAAATCCAATCAGCTGTGCGCCCGAAAGATCGAACGGCGGTGCCCCGGCCGCTGCGCCGGGCCGGTCCGGGAACGTTTCAAATCAAGCCGCGTTTTCCTTCCAGAAGCAGACTGCGGTTGGCCATGCTCGCATTTCGCGCAACCCAGGAGGTGAAAATGGGACTTATTCTCTGGTTGATCATCGGCGGTATCGTCGGCTGGCTTGCCAGCCTCATCATGCGCACGGACGCTCAGCAGGGCGTCCTCCTCAACATCGTGGTCGGGATTGTCGGTGCCTTCATCGGCGGCCTGATTTTCGCGGGAGGTAGCATCAACAATGCGCCACTCAGCCTGACATCCTTCCTAGTCTCGCTGGTGGGCGCGGTCGTCCTGCTCGGCATCGTGAACCTGGTCAGGCGGGGCTCGGTGCGCTAACGTTACATGCAGGTACATTGGCCGTCCGGTCGCGAGGCGTGGCCGGGCGGCATATTTATGTCGATATACCGAAGAGATGCCGGTTTTCGGTGCTCTTCTATTTCGCATCTGCATATAAACAGCTTGAGCGCCAAATCATGCTAAGCTAATCAGGCTGACTATTTGGACATGGCGTGGCCAACGCCCAGCGAGCTGCTTGTATGAATTATGAGACCCAGTTGACGGGGGACATAGGGTCATTCGATCCTGATCCGGACGGAGAGTTCGCGCGCCGTCGGCGTCGCCGGCAGGTTGCCGTTGCGGCGATGGTTGGCGCCCTCCTGGTCCTGCTCGTCTCGATGGTCATGGGTTGGCAGAAGCTGCATGGCGGGCCGAGCGGGACATCCAGCCAGGCCGAGGTTCCGCGCGTGTCGGTGATAACGGCGAGGTTCTCCCCCATCACAAACAGTGTCACCGGCACTGGCTCCATTGCCGCGCGGCGCGACATGCCGGTGGGCGTGGTCGGCGAGGGCGGCAGGGTTGTTCGCGTATTGGTCGAGCCAGGGCAATGGGTTGGCGCCGGGCAGATACTGGCGGTGATCGAGCGTTCCGTGCAGGCGCAACAGGCGGCCGCGCTTGCCGCCGCCGTCCAGGTCGCGCGCGCCGACGCCAAGCTGGCCGAGGCCAATCTGGCGCGCGCGCGCGCCCTCGTCGCGGACGGCTTCATCTCCAAGGCCGACCTCGACAGTAAGACAGCGCTCCGCGACGCCGCCGTCGCCAGGGTGAATGTCGCTGTCGCCCAGCTCAACCAAGCCCAGGCTTCGATGGCGCGCCTGGACGTGCGCGCGCCTTTGGCTGGCCTGGTCCTGACCCGCAACGTCGAGCCCGGCCAGATCGTTTCCAGCGGATCGGGTGTGCTGTTCCACATTGCGCAGAATGGCGAGATGGAGATGAAGCTTGCCGTCAATGAGGGGGATATCGCCAAGGTCAAGGTGGGCGACATGGCGCAGGTGCGGCCGATCGGCGTGCTGAATCCCGTCGCTGGCACCGTCTGGCAGGTATCGCCCGTGGTCGACGCGCAATCGCGGCAGGGTGTTGCCCGGATCTTGCTGCGCCGCGATCCGACGCTGCGGCCCGGTAGCTTCGCTCAGGCGACGATCACGACCGGCCAGGGCCAGGCGATATTGCTGCCGCAATCAGCCGTTCAGAGTGATACCGGCGGCAATTTCGTTTATGTTGTTGACCGCGAGAACAGGATCGTCCGCAGACCGGTGACGTCCGGTCTGGTGTCCGATACCGGCGTCGCGATCACTACCGGGCTTTCCGTGGGGGATCAGGTCGTGGCGACAGCCGGCGGCTTCCTCAATCCGGGCGACGCCGTCAAGCCTGTCCGCCTGACGCATAGCGGCGGCTGAGGGGCGGCAAAGCCATGGGCTTTCGCAACATTTCGGCATGGTGCATCCGCAACCCGATGCCGCCGCTGGTGCTATTCCTGGCGCTGTGCCTCGCCGGGATCGCGAGCTTCGCGCGCATGGAGGTCCAGAACGATCCGGATATCGACTTCCCGATGGCGATGATCGTCGTCGCCCAGCCGGGCGCCGCGCCTTCGGAGATGGAAACCCAGGTCACTCAGCGCATCGAGGCCGCAGTGCGCTCGCTGCAGGGCATTGACGAGCTGAATTCCACCATCACCGAGGGCCGCAGCCAGACGATGGTGCAGTTCGCGATCGGCACCCCGATCGACCGGGCCGTCAACGATGTTCGCGATGCGATCTCCCAGATCCGGTCCAACCTGCCCGAAGGCATATTGGAACCGCAAGTCATTCGCTTGTCCACCTCCGGCCGAGAACTCGCTTATTACAAGGTCGAAGCGAGCGACATGACGCTGGAGCAACTCAGCTGGTATGTTGACAATATTGTCACGCGCAAGCTCCAGTCGTTGCACGGCATGGGCAATATCGAGCGGGTTGGCGGGGTCACGCGCGAGATCCGCGTCATCCTGGATCCCGCGCGCATGCAATCCTTCGGTCTCACGGCGGCCGCGGTGAACAGCCAGTTGCGCCAGGTCAACCTCAATGCGGCCGGCGGCCTCGCGGAGATCGCCGGGTCCGAGCAGTCCGTCCGGGTGTTGGGCAACGCGATCAACGCCCGGGCGCTGGCCGAGACGCAGATCGCCATCGGCAATGGCCGCACCGTAAAGCTGAGCGATATCGCTGACGTGCGCGACCTCTATGCCGAGCAGCGTACCCTGACCAAGGCGAACGGTCATCAGGTGCTCACCATCGGCTACCAGCGGGCCAAGGGCGCATCCGACGTGACGGTATTCGATGAGGCGCAAAGGGCACTGGACGAACTGTCGGCCGCCAATCCGAAGGTGAAGTTCACGCTGCTGCACACCAATGTCGACTACGCCAAGGAGCAGTACAAATCCGCGATCTTTGCCATGATCGAGGGCGCCATATTGGCGGTGGTCGTCGTGTTCATCTTCCTGCGGGACTGGCGCGCGACGCTGATTTCCGCCGTGGCGATCCCGATGTCGGCCATCCCGAGCTTCTGGTTCATGGATCTTATGGGCTTCAGCTTGAACTCCATTTCGCTGCTCGGCCTCGGCCTGGTCGCGGGCGTGCTGGTTGACGATGCGATTGTCGAGATCGAGAACATCGTGCGGCACATGCGCATGGGCAAAACCGCCTATCAGGCGGCGATCGACGCTGCCGACGAAATCGGCCTGGCAGTGGTCGCGACAACCAGCGTCATTGTCGCGGTGTTTTTCCCGGTCGCGCTCATGCCCGGCGTTTCGGGAGAGTTCTTCAAGAATTTCGGCCTGACCGTTGTCAGCGCCGTTCTCGTCAGTCTTGCGGTTGCACGCATGATCACGCCGATGCTGGCGGCCTACTTCCTGAAAGCGCACGGGCAGTCCAGTCATGGCGAAGGCTGGCTGATGGACGTGTACATGAAAGTCCTGAACTGGACGCTTGACGATCGCCGCAGGCGCGCGATCGTGCTGTCCAAATATGGCCGCTCCTGGCCGGTGCGCGCCTTCTTCGCCGACCACCGGGTTTGGACCATGGGGATTGCCACTTTCGGCGTGGCGCTGACGGTACTGATTTTCGCCAACCTGCCGATGCAGTTCCAGCCTGACGTCAACCACAATACCAGCCTTGTTTCGATCAAGCTTGTGCCGGGCTCGACTCTTGCGCAGACCGAGGCGGTTGTCGACAAGGTCACGGAACTGATGGCCAAGGACCCAGTCGTTGAAAGCACCTTTTCGCGGATCAGCGTCGGCGAGGCGGGGGTTTTCCTGCGGCTCCGGGGGGACCGGGACATCAGCAGCCAGGAGTTTGAACGCAGCCGGGCGCCGGTCCTGCTGCGCGTACCCGATGCACGGGTGAGCTTCCGGTCGATGTTTGACGGCGGCGGCGGCACGACCCGGCCGATCGGCGTGACGCTGGGCGGCAGCGATCCGGAACTGCTTCAGCGCACCGCCAACAAGGTCGCCGAGGAAATGGCGGGCATTTCCGAGCTGGTCGCGCCGCGCATCGAAGGCAATCTGCAACGGCCGGAAATCCTGCTTAAGCCGCGTTTCGACCAGGCCGCGCAGATGGGCGTGACCACGGCGGCGCTCAGCCAGGCGATCCGTATCGCGACGCTGGGCGATATCGAGCAGAACATGGCCAAATTCTCGCTTTCCGACCGGCAGGTGCCGATCCGGGTTTCGGTCAATGAAAATGCGCGGGAACGCTTTGACTTCATCCGCAATCTGCCGGTGGCGACCCAGTCCGGCGGATCGGTGCCGCTCAGCCTGGTCGCGGACATTGGCTTTGGCGCAGGGCCGACCCAGATCGACCGCAACAATCAGGTCCGGCAGGTCACGATCGGCGCTGATCTGGCGCCAGGCGTCGTGTCGGGCCAGGCCAACAAGAAGATCGACGCGCTGCCTACGCTCAACAACCTGCCCGATGGCGTGAGCCGGATCATCTTGGGTTCGAGCAAGTGGCAGGCCGAGCTGGTCGTGAATTTCACGATTGCCGTGATCGTCGGCGTCATGCTCGTCTTTGCCGTGCTGGTCCTGCTGTACCGCACCGTCATGCCGCCGTTCGTCAACATGGGCTCGCTCGTGCTGGCGCCGCTTGGCGGCGGCATCGCGCTGCTGGCGACGGGCACGGCGATCTCGCTGCCGGTCCTGATCGGGCTCCTCATGCTGCTCGGCATTGTCGGCAAGAATTCCATCCTGCTGGTCGACTTCGCGCTGGAGGAGATGTCCAAAGGCGTGACCAAGCGTGATGCCATCATCGACGCGGGGCACAAGCGCGCGCAGCCCATCGTCATGACGACCGTGGCGATGGTCGCGGGCATGCTGCCGACGGCGATGGCCTTTGGCGGCGACGGGGCCTGGCGCGCGCCGATGGGCGTCACGGTGATCGGCGGCCTCATCCTGTCGACCCTTCTCACCCTGTTGATCGTGCCACCGTCGTTCAGCCTGGCTATCGGGTTCGAGCGCTGGATTGCGCCGCATCTGCGCAAGCGCCTGCTGACCTACACGCCCGGCGACAATCGGGACGACATTGCATCGCAGGCGGCCGAATAGGGGTGGCCGCGACGCGGGCGATGCCGTTTGCCGTCAGGTGGACCAACGGCGCCTCGTCGATGCGCTTTTTCGCAACCAGCCTTCTTGTCGTGATGGCGGCGGTCTATGTGGCGGCGCGCTGGGCTGAGCCGATGCATCCGGCCCTCGGGTTCGTACGCGCCTTTGCCGAGGCGGCGATGGTCGGCGGGCTGGCGGACTGGTTCGCCGTTACCGCCCTGTTCCGCCATCCGCTCGGCCTGCCCATTCCCCACACCGCGATCATTCCCCGGAACAAGGACCGGATCGGCGACACGCTGGCCCTGTTCTTGCGCGACAATTTCCTGACGCCGGGCGTGGTGGCGCGGCGCATGGTGCGGTTCAACGTGGCGGCGACGGTCGGTCGTTTTCTTGCCGCGCCGCACGACATGGATGGCCGCCTGCGCCGGGGCGCCTCGCGCCTGCTCGCCGACCTCATGGACGCGCTCGGCGACGCACAGCTTGGCGGTTTTGTGAAGGGTGCCATTGCCGACCGGCTTCGCGCGCTCGATGTGGCGCCGCTACTGGGACAGGCGCTGGACGCGGCGATGCTGGAAGGGCGGCACCAGCCGGTGATCGCCGGCCTGATCGGTTGGGCATCGCGCACGCTCGACGCCAATGAGGAACTTATCCGGCAGATGGTGCATGACAGGGCCGGCACGGTCATGCGCTGGACCGGCCTTGACGAGGCGCTGGCCAATGCCATTCTGTCAGGTCTGCAAAAACTGCTGGCCGAGGCGAACGACGACCCCGCCCATCCGATCCGATCCAAGGTGCAGGAGGGCCTGGACAGCCTGGCCTACCGGCTCCAGCACGACCCGGAGATGCAGGCGCGGGTGAGCCGGATGCGCGACGAGATCATCGACAATCCGGCCATGCAGGCATGGATCGAGAGTCTCTGGCGGCAGGGGCGCGAGGCGCTGCTGCGTGCCGCGCGCGATCCGCGCGCCGCGCTGGCCGGACGCTTCGGCGAAATGGTGCGGCAGCTTGGCGCGATGATCGAGCGGGATCCGGCGGTCCGGCACCTGTTCAACCGCTTCGCCCGGCGCCTCATCGTCGGCACCGTCGCGACTTATGGCAGCGCGATCGTCCAGCTGGTGAGCGAAACAGTGCGGGGCTGGGACGCGGCGACCGTGACCCAGCGGCTGGAACAGGCGGTCGGCCGTGATCTCCAGTATATTCGGGTCAACGGCACGCTGGTCGGCGGCCTGGTGGGCGTGGCGATCCACACGGTCGGCGGCTTCCTGTAGCCGGCGATTCCCACCAGGACCCGCTGCTGGCGCGTCAGAACTGGTTCGGCACCGGCTCCGGCCCGGAATAATCGTAGAAGCCCTTGCCGGTCTTGCGGCCATACCAGCCGGCCTCGACCAGCTTCACGAGCAGCGGGGCCGGGCGATATTTCGGGTCGCCCGTCGACGACTGGAAAACGCGGCAGACCTCCAGGCAAGTGTCGAGGCCCACGAAGTCGGCCAGGGTCAGCGGTCCCATCGGGTGGTTGAGGCCCAGCCGGATGCCGCCGTCGATGTCCTGCACATTGGCGATGCCTTCGCCCAGCACGAAGCAGGCCTCGTTCAACATGGGGATGAGGATGCGGTTGACGATGAAGCCAGGCGAGTCCTTGGAGTGAATGACGGTCTTGCCGATCGCCTTGGCATAATCCTCGACCAGATCGACGGTGGTCTGGGTGGTCGCAAGGCCCCTGATCAGCTCGACCAGCGGCATGACCGGCACGGGGTTGAAGAAGTGGACGCCGATGAAGCGCGTCGCATCGGGTGATGCCTGGGCCAGGCGCGTGATCGGAATGGAGGACGTGTTGGACGCCAGCACCGCCTGATGGCCGAGTATCTTGCCTACATTCTGGAAAATGGTGCGCTTGATGTCCTCGCGCTCGGTCGCCGCCTCGATCACGAGGCCGCAGCCGGCCATCGCGGCGATATCACCCGTGGGTTCGATCCGCGACAAAACGGTTTCAGCAGCTTCCGCGTCGAGCTTGCCTTTCTCGACCTGTTTGGCGAGCAACCTGGCGATGCCGTCCTTGCCCTTGGTCGCGCGGTCCAGGTCAATGTCCGACAGCACGACGTTGTAACCCGCCTGGGCTGAAACCTGCGCGATTCCCGCGCCCATCTGTCCGGCGCCGATGACACCCATGCTCCGCATTGCGATTCGATCCTTTCTGCTACCTCTTGTGGAATATCTTACACGCCTCGCCGCAACACACTATGCTGCAGAGCATGACAAGGGGCGGAATTTTACGAGTCTTTCTGGTGTGGACGGCGGTTGCGGCGGTAATGCCGCATGGCAGTGCGCCGGCGCGCGCCGCCGAACCGGAACGCGCCGTTGCCGCGCCGGACGCTGGTTCGGCCCAATATCATGGTGATTGGGCGGTCGGCTGCGACAATGTGCTGCGCTGCCAGGCCATGACGCTGGGTCCAAAGGACGCCAGTGGAAGTGGAGCCGTCATGCTGGAGATTTCCAGGACGGGTGGTGCGGCCGGCGAGGTCCAGTTACGCGTTCGCAGCCTCGATGCGCTGCCGTCCCGGTTCATCCTGCGGGTGAATGGGCGCAAGGCCGCGGTCCTCCGGTCCAGCAAGGGCGGTGATCTCCTCCTGCGCGGACCTGATGCGCTGGCGGCGGTCAGGGCAATGGCGGGCGCGGTCACGATCGAGCTGACGACGGGGA
>DATJLC010000352.1:0-5030 GCA_035490755.1 Sphingobium sp. | reverse complement strand
GCCATATCGGGCGAGGAGCTGAAAGGGCACGAGCGTTAAGCCCAAAAAATCATCGGTGTTCCTGCGGAAGCAGGAACCCAGGGTAATCGGGAAAGGCGTACTGCTCTGGGCTCCTGCTTTCGCAGGAGTACTCGTGCTGCTTCAATCGCCCGCGACGATCAGCAGGATGACGCCCAGCAGGAACAGCATGACGCCGGGCAGGTCCACCTTCAGGTTGAGGCGCCGCCCGCGCCCGGAGGGCTCCAGCGTATCCGTCCCTTCCAGACGCCGGTGCGGCGGCTCGCTCATTCGACCCTGCCGGATGGTGCTGATGGCGGCCAGCACCACGCCCGCGATAATCATCAGCGCGCCAATGACAATGAGCGCCATCGCTTATGATACTCGGCTATGCCCCCTCAGTTATTGGGGCTGCGTCCTGCGGCCCATTCCCACAGCCGTTCGGCAAGCCCGGGCTTGGCGGCCGACCGCAGGCGCGAGGCGACCAGCTTGCCGGTCATGGCCCCGGAATAGTGGCAATCGCAGAGCAGCCGATGCGCCTTCTGCTGGGACAGGCCGAAATAGGTCATCCCATCGCCCAGCGTATCGCTCGGCAGGCCGTCATCCCGCAGGATGGGATCGCCGAATGCGAGCGCCAGTGGCGAGTTGTCGACCCGCAGGGCCTTGCGCGCCGTCTGGGAGAGATATTCGGTTCGGACAAACGGCATCAGCCGCCCCGAATGTTCCTCGAGCAATGTCGCCCATCTCTCTATGCGTTCCCGGCGGGACAGCTTCCTGGCCGTCTTGCCCGCAGGGAAAATAGCGGCCTTTGATCCAATTTCGTCTACAGGTTCGTATTTCACAGCAACCTCCACTCGGCAGCCCGATCACACGGCTGATCCGCAGTGCTAGGGCACCTTCGGTCGTTCACACGGCTGGCTTGAGGAAACCGGATCGCACAGGAGCTCGGAGTCTCAAGTCGATGCCCGCAGATATACACCAAGAGGAGTAGACGGTCGCTAGATCAAGGTCATCGACACCGCCAACTGGCGTCGGGCCGGGCGATATTTGTGGCGAGCCGAGGCCAGGCAGATCATGCTCCCGGCTTTAGGGAGCCCCTCTAACGCTCCCGCGTCGCGCTGAAGCCGATGTCGGGGTTGCGTTCGGACTGGTAGCCGACGTCCCAGGCCGATTTGGCGAGGAAGACGGGGTTGCCGTCGCGATCCTTGGCCATGGCATTGCGGTTGATGCCGGCGAAGGCTTCGAGCTTGGCGGCGTCCCCGGTCAGCCAGCGCGCGGTGTCATAGGGCGCGGGTTCGAGCGCCGCCTCGACCTTGTATTCCGCCTCCAGCCGGGAGATCAGCACATCGAGCTGGAGCTGGCCGACGACGCCGATGATCCATTGGCTGCCGATCTCCGGATAGAAGACCTGGATCACGCCCTCCTCCGACAGATCGTCGAGCGCCTTGCGAAGCTGCTTGGTCTTGGTCGGGTCCTTCAGCACCACGCGGCGCAGGATTTCGGGCGCGAAATTGGGCAGGCCGGTGAAGCGCACATCGGCCTTTTCGGACAGCGTGTCGCCGACCCTGAGCGTGCCGTGATTGGGAATGCCGATGATGTCGCCGGGAAAGGCCTCGTCAGCGATCTCGCGGTCCTGCGCGAAGAACAGGATCGGCGAATGGACGGCGATCGGCTTGCCCGAGCCGGAGGGGGTCAGCTTCATGCCGCGCCGGAACTTGCCGGAGCACAGGCGCATAAAGGCGATGCGGTCGCGGTGCTGCGGGTCCATGTTCGCCTGCACCTTGAAGATGAAGCCGGTGACATCGGCGCGGTCCGGCGTGACCGGCGCCGGCTCGGCGGGCTGGGGCCGGGGCGGCGGCGCGTGGCTGCTGAGCGCGTCGATCAGCTCGGCGACGCCGAAGCGTTTCAGCGCCGAGCCAAAATAAACGGGGGTGAGGTCGCCATGGCGATAGGCGGCCAGGTCAAATTCGGCATACCCGCCTAATGCCAGCTCCGCCTCCTCGCGCAACTGGGCAAGGCCGTCAGCGGAAAGCGCGCCCGCCAGCGCCGGGTCATCAAGGCTGGTGAAGCTGCTGATATCGCCGTCGCACTCCTTGCTGGGCCCGGTGGGTCGCATCAGCCGGTTGGCGGCGAAGTCGTAAATGCCCTCAAAAGTGCCGCCCATGCCGACCGGCCAGCTCATCGGCACCACGTCGAGCGCGAGCGCGTCGGCCACTTCGTCGAGCAGGGAGAAGGGATCGCGGCCCTCGCGGTCGACCTTGTTGACGAAGGTGATGATGGGGACGGAGCGCAGGCGGCAGACCTCGAACAGCTTGCGGGTCTGCGGCTCGATGCCCTTGGCGGCGTCGATAACCATCACGGCGGAATCGACGGCGGTCAGGGTGCGATAGGTGTCCTCGCTGAAATCCTCGTGGCCCGGCGTGTCGAGCAGGTTGAAGGTGATGCCGCCCCGCTCGAAGGTCATGACCGACGAGGTGACGGAAATGCCGCGCTGCTGCTCGATCTTCATCCAGTCGGACCGGGCGCGCCGGTTGGCCCCCCGCGCCTTGACCTCGCCGGCGAGATGGATCGCGCCGCCCTCGAGCAGCAGCTTTTCGGTCAGCGTGGTCTTGCCCGCGTCGGGATGGGAGATGATCGCGAAGGTGCGGCGGGAGGGTATGGTCATGGGCTGTCTTTACTAAATGTCATTCCCGCGCAGGCGAAAATCGTCTGCCATTTACCGTCATCCCCGCGGAAGCGGGGATCCAGGGCCACGGAAAACCGTGCTTTCGGCTCTGTATTCCCGCTTTCGCGGGAATGACAATCCTGTTTTGCAGAAGTCTCGCCTGCGCGGGAATGACCTTGAAGTTGGCGGCCCTTAGCCGTGAACCAGCGTCACGTCCATGCGGAAGGCGCGTTCCTCGCCGGGCGCGAGGTGGATGATGCCGGGCTTCTCCCAAATGCTGCCGGCAAAATCGGCCGGATCGGCCATGCCGGCCCAGGGTTCGATGCACAGATAGCGCGCGCCCGGCTTCTGCCAGATGCCGAGCCGGTCGGTGTCGGGGAAGTCGATGCGCAGATGCGGCCGGCCCGGTATGCCCCAGGTCAGGGAACGGCTTTCGAGCTGGTCCCAGATCAGCGCATCCGCCTCGAACAGGGCATCAGTGGGTGCGAGCGTCCGGTCCTCGACCGGGGTCGGGCGCCGATCGGGCAGGACGAGCCCGGTGGCAAGGTCGAGCTGGCGCAGCGGCGCTGGCTCATCCCGCTCGAACGTGACGCGGTGGTCCTCCTTGGCGCCGCCATAGGGCAGGGGCCAGGCGAAGGCGGGGTGATAGCCAAAGCTGAACGGCATGGCCCCTTCGCCCACATTGGCGACGGTGGCGGTCATGGCGAGGGTCAGGCCGGCGAGGTGGAAGGCCATGTCCAGCCGGAATTCGAACGGATAGGCGGCGCGGGTCTCGGCATCCGGCGTCAGGCGTAGGACGGCGTGGGCCCCGCCGCGCTCGACGAGCAGGAAGGGCTTGCGCCGCGCGAAGCCGTGCTTGGGGAGGGTGAAGGCGCGGCCGTCCTCCAGCCGGTAGCTGTCATCGCCAAGCGCGCCCACGATCGGAAACAGGAGCGGCGCCCGGCCGGTCCAGAAGGCAGGATCGGCATCGGTCATCAGCGACCGCCCATCGGCGTCGGCCAGCGTCCAGAGCTCGGCCCCCAGCGGGTTGATGGACGCCGAGAGCGCGGTCGAGGCAATGCTGATCAACGGTTCCGCCATCGGGTCGCACTCTGTGACCGTGAGCGGCTATTGGCAAGGTGCAAGGGCGCGCTGGCGGGTGCCAGTCGCGCCAATGCGCCTCCCTTACCGGCCCACCAGTGCCTGCTGTCCATAAACGAGCGGATATTCCAGCTGGGCAAGGGCAGTGCGGGAATAGTGCCTGAGCTGGTCGGCATCCATATCATTGATTCGCATGCTCACCGTCATGGCGGCCGCGCAGAACTGCCTCGCGCCGATCGGGCTTGCGAAGAAATTGTAGAGCTGGGTCAGGTGGCGGTCCTGCTTGCGCTGCCAGTCCTTGCCGTACATCGCCCGATACTGCGCTTCCTCTTCGGCATAGGCGGATGCCAGGGCGACATGGTGCTGCTTGAGCATGCGGTTGTAGTTGGATGCCAGCTGGCTATGGCTCCTCTCCCGGCAGGACAGGGCGGCGACATTGAGGGCGGAGCGCACATGCCAGAGCGTTTCGCCGGAGCCCAGGTCGCGATTGATCGGCGCGACGGCGCGGGCGACCGGTTGTGGCGCTGGCCTATACACCGGCGCCGACGCCGGTCCTGCTATATCCATTGGTTGCGGAGCGCAGCCGCCAAGGGTGGCTGGCAATCCGAGCACAAGCGCAAACCTGGCGCCGCGAAACGGACCCATGACAATACTTTCTGGCTATGTGGTGAGACGTTGTTGTCTGCGGGCAGATTGACCCGAATCCCTTAGGAAAACAAGCAACTTACCTGGCGATTTCGCCCATTGGAGGCTGCGGTGCGACGTGTCGAATATGCGATGTATCGCACCACTCCAAGGTGCTGATCCATGTTCACCCGGGAGACAAGACTTTCCCAGCCGTGCTCCTGCTTTGGGCGGGAACACGGCCTGAATCATGGTAACCTTGGTTTAACACAACACCATTCGTGCTGAGTAGGGACTGAGCTGGTCGAAGGCCCCGTATCGAAGCATCCGCGCTAAGCTCCGGTCCTTCGATACGCCACTTCGACTTCGCTCAGTGGCTACTCAGGACGAACGGCTATGTTTGAAGCAGCACGTTCCGATTCTATCCCCGCAGCACGCTGCCCAGCTTCTCGGCCGCCTTCACCACCTTGTCGGCGATCGCCTTCAGTTCCTCGTCGCTGAAGCTCTTGGCGCCGGGCTGGAGCGTCACCTCGACGGCGAGGCTCTTGCTGCCCTCCGGCACGCCTTCGCCGGTGAACATGTCGAACAGGCGCGCGGCGACGATGCTGGTCTTGTCGGCGTTCCTGACCGCCCGCACCAGCGCGTCCGCCTCAAGCGTCTCCGG
>DATJLC010000351.1:0-5130 GCA_035490755.1 Sphingobium sp. | reverse complement strand
GACCATCAAGGAGGCGACCGTCAAACGCTTCCACTACGAGAGCCATGACCAGCTTCGGACGCACCTCGCCGACTTCATGGCTGCCTACAACTTCGCCCGCCGGCTAAAGACGCTCAGCGGCCTCACACCCTACGAATACAGCGCCAGGATCTGGACCTCAGAGCCAGAACGCTTCATCGTCAATCCGATCCACCAGATGCCGGGACTGAACACCTAGCCCCTCCAGCAACGCGCCCAGTTGCGCCCGCGTCAGGCGCATCACACCGTCCTGGATGCCAGGCCACCTGAAGCCCCCAGACTCCAGCTTCTTGCCCATCAGGCACAGACCCGTACCGTCCCACCAGACCAGCTTGATCCGATCGGCGCGCTTCGCCCGGAACACATAGATCACGCCCGAATAGGGATCGCCGCCATAGGCGGCAGCAACCAGCGTCGCGAGCGAGTCCGCGCCCTTGCGAAAATCCACCGGCCGCGTCGCCACCATCACGCGCGCCAGCGCCAGGGCCGATCATCGTGCGATCCGTAGCGCTCGGACCACCGCCGCTGCCAGATCAGCGCTCGCGTGCGCTCGATCCGCGCCACGCCACCCTCGACCTCGACTTCGATCGCGACATCTTCGCGCATCGCGCTATCGGCAACCACCGGCACGAACGTCGGGCCCGGCTCTCTCCCGGCTCGCCTCGCTGCCATCGCGTAGCGTAGCTCACGCCGCCACGTGTAAAGCTGCGAGGTGCGAATATCGTGCCGCCGGGCAAGCGCTGTGAGATTATCGCAATCCTCCGCCTCGGCCACGATCGCCAGCTTCTGCTCCAGGCTCCACGATCGCCGCCTCCCGGCAGCACCGCTCAGCACCTCGACCCGGCGCGGTGGCTCCAGACCAACTCCAGTGCGGGTGTCCAGTGCGGTCGCATGCATGCCCTCGTCCATGCGCGACAGCTCTGCCTCAATCAGCTACCGCCGCAAGGTGCGACCACAACACCGCTTACGCATCGCTGATGGAGCGCCCCAGCGGATCGGTTCCGCCGGAGCCCAGCACATGCCGGGAGAGGATGCCTGGCTGGTGGGCGAGCATCGCTCGAAGGGCGAACGCAAATATTATCTCTCCAATCTGGTGCCGACACCCCGATCAAGGCGCTGGCCGACGCGATCAAGGCGCGCTGGATATGCGAGCAAGCCCATCAGCAACTCAAGGAAGAACTCGGCCTGGACCACTTCGAAGGCCGGTCCTGGCCTGGCTCCACCGCCACGCCTTGATGACGATGAGGGCCTATGCCTTCCTGCAAAGCCGCCGGATCGCTCAGGCGGGACGGAAGAAAAGAGCCCTCGGGCCCACCGCCGCAACCCAGCCTCCCAGCAGTGCGCCAAGCCATTCTTGACTACCTGTCACGCTCTCCACCGGCGCATTGTGCTCATTGCGGATGTAGCCTCACCAGACCCCGTCCGCACTCCTGCCAAAGTAGTGCTAGGAGTCAGCGCCTAAGGACGCCGCCGGATTTGGTCCGATCAGCCTGATCTTGATACCACAAGCTATCGGTTCTTCCGCTGCCGGATCTCAATATTGTCAATCCACGCCCTGGTCTCCTCCTCGGTCGAGGAGCTCGCGCGGAGATTCAGCCATTGGAACGGACATCCCGGCGCAACCTCGAATTGCGCCCTGAGCGTCGAGGCGAGATTTGGGGAAGGCGGGAACGCCACGGGCGCCAGCGCCTGCTTGCTTCCGCTCGCACACTCGACATCGATTGAGGGACGGTCGATGCGTGCATCCGGCACATCGCCAACTTGGGCGCTCAACTCATATTGCCCCGGCGCCAGCCGCAACAATTGCCGCGAGGCGACCCCGCGTGGTCCCCGCGCGACCAGATATAGAACATTCGACCCCTCGCGTGCGGAAGTCTCCGCGGAAAGGGTGTCATTCTCAGGCGCGTTCCAATGGAAGAGGCTGAACAAATTCGGGCTTTCGAAGTCGCCGTTCACGAGAGTACCAAAGGGTTTGCCGCCATTACCCCATGAAAAGACCCGCCAGGCGCTCTCAAATTTCTTGTCGCGCCCGAAGCGAAGAATGATGCGGTTGATCAAGTCGCGATCATCGGCGCTTTGTCGATCGAGGAGCTGCATGCCGAGTGTCGCGACATGATTGATGTTGGGTGTGGTATCCGTCGCCTGGATGAAGAATTGACGAAAGTAGCTCGGACGGCTTGAGAGGAAGGGCCTCACCTCTCGCGCGATTTCGGCTTCCACCATCGCGTTGACCAGCACCGGCAGCAGAATGTCGGAGGACCGGGGAGACGTACGAAGCGCTTCGTCGAAATACTTCAGGGCCCCGGGGACGCTTTCGCGAGCGACCTCATGCTCAATCCACCAGATTTGGGTGGGTAGATCCCGGCGTGACAGCTTCTCGACCAGCCTAAAGCTGGCCTCGGCCTGGGAATTGTTCCGTCTAGCCGCCGCGACCAGTCCTAAGGTTCGCAGCGCCGTGACATTAATCGGCTCTCGCGCGAGTGCGCGACGTGCGGCCGCGCCCGCGCGCTCCAAGGTGGCGGGCGACTGGTTGCTTGCAATCGCCACAAAAGCACTGCCTGCCAGCGCCTGTGCGTCGAAGGGCACGAGCTTCAACGCGCGGTCAGGATGTCGCTTGCGCTCGACGGGCGCAAGCGCCAGCACCGCCGCGCCGTAGCAAAGCGCCGCCCCGGCGAGCATCACAACTACACGAAACGGCCATCGCGTGCGCATCTCAGAAACCTGCCTCCATCTCCGCCGCCATCCCCGCCAGTACCCGAACCCACTCTTGGGTCGGACGATCGGCGCCTGAGCGCCTTTCGCCCCGGCGGGCTACCATGCTCCCAAGCAGATGATCCACCCCTTTTAAGCCATGTCACGGCCGCGGCGCGTGCGATGCTGAACCGCGCGACGCTTCCGACTTGCAATGTAGGATTTTGTTTGTTCTGGTGATGTTCCAGCGGCAGGACTGTTCAACGCCGCTTACCAGGAGATATCATGCTCGACGCAACCGATTTCGGCGCCAAGTTCGACGGCGTCACCGACGACAGCGCAGCACTGCAAGCGGCGATCGATGCGGCAAGCGCACAAGGCGAGGCGCTGTCGCTGCCGGGGGGCGTGTCGATCATCAACACCGCGCTCAACCTGAAGGGGCGTTATGTCTCCATCTACGGCGTCAGCGACAAAACCGAGATCCGCGCGGGCTCGGCCGGCATGACTATGTTCGACGTCGAAGAAGTGAACGATGTCCTCTACTCGCCTTTCATCCTGAGTGACATGATCATCAATGCGGATTTCAAGGCATCGTTCTGCATGCGCATCCGATACCGCCATCATAGCGAGTTGAACGGTATCTTCTTCACCAATGCGACAAATGCGAATGTCTGGGAAAAGGACACCTGGATCTCGCGTCGCTATAATTGCCGCTCGGTCGATGCGCCCATCGGATGGCAGCTCGAGGGGAGCAATTTCGATAGCGCCTTTTACGGCTGCTACATCGCCGGCTGCACCAACACGCAATGGTTGATCAACAACAATGGCTCATTGTTCAATGGCAACAATTCCCTGCTCTTCTCGAACTGCGGTGCAACCGATGCGACAGGCCGCGGCGTCGTCGTCGCCGAGGGCATCAATGCTCAATTTGTTGCCTGCTATTTCGGCGAAAATTGCGATGGCCCGACAATTGTCAACAACGGGGGCATGGTCGTGTTCGACGGCGGCACCATCTCCTACGGCTGGAAACCCACGAGCTTCATGGTGTTGCCGATCAAGGGTGAGACGATTTTCACCTCGGCGGCACAGATCAACGGCCAGGATTACGGATCGATCGACCGTCTAAGCCACCTGACTCCTGCACAGATCGCCGCGGGAAGCGGAACCTTTCGCTTCGACGACGCGAAGCTTTTCATCATCACGGGCGGAGACCAGATTGTTGAGGGCGATCCACTCGGGTTCGGCGCGCAGCGTCAGGTTTTCGTTCCCCGTCTTGGACGCCAGTTCCAGCCCGCGACTAATGATGTGAGTGTTTCTGTCAACAGCCCTGATCCGCGCGCCAAACTTGTCACCTGCACTGGCGTCACCGGTCCCAACCCCATCCTTGGCCTCTACGCACCCTTGTCGCTCGACTATCGGTTCAACGAGCGCATGTACCTGGTGCTAGTATATCGCTCCAGCAAGCCGTTGCAGGCGCGCGTTGACGCGGAGTTGTTCGGCGCACCCGTGGCGTTCCTCAGCCTTCCACCGGCCGCTCCCGACACGCGCACACACATCAAACTGGACAATCCATTGGGACCGGCCAACCCAGGAGCGGTATTCTCCTTGCTTATGCCCAATGCAGCGCCCGGAGATTTCCTCGAACTCTATGAATGCTATCTCGCCGATTCCACCATGGCCGCCAAGGGGCTGGCAACTGCCAATCGGCTATTCAAATGCTAATCACTCCGGGGCGATAATCCCATCGTTCCACTGCATATTCGTGTGCGCCGGGGCCCGCCCGAGGCCCCGTCCCACATGCACTAGGTTCGTGGACATAGGGTACTCGGAGCAATGCCGCGCCGAGGTAACGAAGCCGAGATAGGATTCTCTGATTTTGTCGTAGCGGGTTGCGACGCGGCGCCAGTTCTTGAGCTTGTTTAAGAGTTGCTCGATGCGCGGCGCCGGCGTTGGAGTGACGAGGAGCGGCTGCAGATCCTGACGGAGGCTTTCGCGCCCGGTGCCTGCGTCGCCGAGGTCGCGCGGCGGCACGATGTTTCGACAGCGCTGGTTTAAACCTGGCGACGTAAACTCCGAGAGGCTTATGTCGAACCGGCGCCGGACGATTTGGCTACTCCGGCTTTCGCCGCAGCCGTGATGACCGAGGACGCGGGAGCCGCGCATGCCGTTCCGCAGCCCGCGATCGTCATTGACCTGGCGCGCGGGAAGCGGATCAGCATCTTTGCCTCGGCATCGCCGTAGCCATCCGGCGTGTCGCGCCTTGTCGGTCTGGTGAACGAGGGGTCTTAAGCGTGCTCTTGAGAGTGCGCTTAAGAGCGGTCGATGGGGCAGGTTACGGTGTTTTCGGGTCCCGAGCGGCGCCGGCGGTGGAGTGAGGAGGAACGGCTGCGGATCCTCGGCGAGGCGTTTTCGCCGGGAGCC
>DATJLC010000350.1:0-2616 GCA_035490755.1 Sphingobium sp. | reverse complement strand
ATCGTCCGCCAGATCAGCGGCGCCATCGCCAATATCTTTGGGGCGCTGGGCTGAAGGCCGGTGCGCACTTGTTCCCATAGTTTACGTAAACATGGGGGGTGCGGCTGTTGGACTTTTCCAACAGGGTAGAAAGTCCTGTCCTACAGCGTACCGATCCGGTTAGAGAAATACCCATGATGGCGAATCGCGGCTGACGGGGACAAGCCCGCTCTGCACTGTCATCCCCGAGAAGGCGGGGATCCAGAGCCACCCAAAGCCATGCCCGCGACCCTGATTCCCGCCTTCGCGGGAATGACGGATAAATTTAACCAAATAGGTCTAAAATTTCACATAGGTGGATGATGGCAGACGAGACGGAGCATGGGGATGCGGCCGGCGCGCCGTTGCGCGTGCCGGCTGGCCGGCGCTGGACCAGGGCGCGCGAGCGGGTCTTCTTCGAAGAGCTGGCGGCGACGGCCAATGTCTCCTTCGCCGCCCGGATGGCGGGCATGAGCCCCAGGGGCGCCTATGTGCGCAAGCGCCGCGACCCCCAATTCGCCGCGACCTGGCGCGAGGCGCTCGACATCGGCTTTTCGGAGCTGAACATGCAGCTGCTGCGCCAGGCGCTGAACGGCAGCAAGCAGACCGAGACCGTGGTGGATGCCAGCGGCGCGGTCAAGCAGGTCAAGACCGTCCACAGCTATCCCCACAATCTCGCGGTCCGGCTGCTGGCCGCGCACCGCGAGGAGGTGGAGCGATACCGCCAGTTCGAGGGCGCGACGGGCGGTCGCGACGAGGAGACGGCCGCGATGGTGCGCGCGGAAATGGCCAAGATACGCGCGCGCCTGATGGGCGATGATGATGAGGGGGAGGAGGGGAAGGAATAGGGTTTGGTGTCGTGGTCGGTTTGAAACACGCGATGTGCTCCTGCCTGCGCAGGAGCACGATTTTTTTGGCGCGTAGCGCGTGACGGAGGGCGTTATGCACCAGGCACCGCCCCTCCGCCCCTTCGGGGCACCTCCCCGTTGCTGGGGAGGATTGTGAAGGGAATGAAATGGCACGCAGGAAACTCACCAAATCCGAGCGTCGCAGCCTGTCCGACTTCGACCTGCTGGCCTCCTTTTCGGGGGAGGAGGAGGGGCGGGTGTTGCGGCCGTTTGGCGGCAAGGCACTGAATGAGCTTCGTATCTATTGGGAGCATCGCGCGCGGCCGGCGCAGTTGCCGCCGGCGGGCGACTGGCGCACCTGGCTGGTGCTGGCGGGGCGCGGCTTTGGCAAGACGCGGCTTGGCGCGGAATGGGTGCGGGGTATTGCCGAACAGGACGGACGGGCGCGCATCGCGCTGATCGGGGCGAGCCTGCATGAGGCGCGCGCGGTGATGGTGGAGGGCGAAAGCGGCATCCTCAGCGTGGCGCCGCCCTGGATGCGGCCGGTGTGGCGCCCGTTCCTGCGCCAGCTGCACTGGCCCAATGGGGCGAGCGCGACATTGTTCGGCGCGGCCGATGCCGAAACGCTGCGCGGTCCGCAGCACAGCCATGTCTGGGCCGACGAAATCGCGAAATGGCAGCGGGGGATGGAGGCCTGGGACAATGCGATGATGGGCCTGCGGCTGGGCTCGCTGCCCCGCGCGCTGGCGACGACGACGCCCCGGCCGGTGCCGCTGGTCCGCCGTCTGGTCGACCAGGCGGGAACGGTGGTGACGCGGGGCCGCACGGTCGACAATCGCGCTCTGCCCAAGGCGTTCATAGAAGCGATGCTGCGCGATTATGGCGGCACACGGCTGGGGCGGCAGGAGCTGGACGGCGAACTGCTGATGGACCTCGACGGCGCGCTGTGGACGCGCGACCTGATCGAGGGCTGCCGGCTGCGCACGGTCCCTGCCGCCCTCGCCAAGGGTGACGCGCCGCTGCTGGGCCGGGTGGTGATCGGCGTCGATCCGCCGGCGGGCAGCGATGGCGATGCCTGCGGGATCGTGGTGGCCGGGCTGGGTGCGGACGGCTGCGCCTATGTGATCGACGACGCCAGCGTCGAGCGATCGACGCCGGAGCAATGGGCCCGCGCGGTCGCCCACGCCTGCCATCGCTGGGGCGGCGACCGGGTGGTGGCCGAGGCCAATAATGGCGGCGCCATGGTGGCGTCGGTGCTGCGCGCGGCGGAGGTCGACATGCCCGTCCGGCTGGTCCACGCCAGCCGGGGCAAGTCCGCCCGCGCCGAGCCGGTCGCGGCGCTCTATGAGCGGGGGCGGGTGCATCATGTCGGCCTGTTCGCGCGGCTGGAGGACGAGATGTGCGGCCTGCTGGCGGGCGGCGGCTATGCCGGGCCGGGACGGTCGCCGGACCGGGCGGACGCGCTGGTCTGGGCGCTCACCGACCTCATGCTGAAGAGCAGGGGGGTGCCGAAGCTGCGGGTGACTTGATTTGCCGTGGGCTGATCGCGTCCCTTGTGTTCACGCGGAGGCGCGGAGGCGCGGAGATGGCGCGCCTGCGGCGTAGCGTTTGCGGCGCTTCATTGATGGTTGAGCGGGTTTGAGGCGCCTTCGGCGCGGGGTTTCCCTCCGCGTCTTCGCGTCTCCGCGTGAAATAAATTTTGAAAGATTCCGCGCGGGCGGGCTGACAGCAATAGCACGGAGAACAGCAT
>DATJLC010000349.1:0-2464 GCA_035490755.1 Sphingobium sp. | reverse complement strand
TGACCCTGACCCTGACCGTGGCCGCCATTCTTGGCCAGCGCGGGACTCGTGGCGGTGAGAAGCGCCATGGCCGCCAACAAGGGCGCCCACTCTATTGTCTTTTTCATTTTGGTCCCTCCTGCGAGCCAGAAAGGGCATCCTACACCCTAGCCGGGTTTTCAGCGGACCTTCATTGGGGGCGTACCCCCAAATTGCCATGGGGCGTGGGGCCCTGCCTGTGCACACGTCCTTAGGGACCAGTAGTTCGGCGACGTTTCCAGATTAGTCGGCGCCGCTCCAGCCGATCGCCGCCGCCCGCGCCGCCAGATAGGCGTTGACCACGCCCGCGTGGCGCGCGGCGCAGTCGGCATAGGCAAGCGCGGCTTCCATGTCCGCCTGCACCAGGTCCGCGATGCTATTGCCCTTGAGCGGACTGAGCGGCGGGCAGGGTGCAGACAATTGCGCCGTCAGGGGCGGCGGCACAGGCGACAGCCGCGCGGGCGCGGTCGATGGCCGCACGCAGGCCGTCGCTGATGCCAGCAGCAGGATCGGAATAGCGCGTTTCACGAGTCAGTTCCTTCACGATGGCGGGCTGGACGATATGGCGGGTTTGCTGGATGGCGGCGCGGGTGTTGGCGGTTTCGGCGTCGATTGCCGCGAGCTTGCCGGACAGCGCTGCTTCGAGCGCGCGCAGGTCCGACTGCAATTGTGTACGCAGCTTCAAATCATGCCGCTCCGTGTCGCGCGTGGCGCGCTCATAGCCCTGATGATCGATCCACCACACAGCGCCGATCAGCGCCGCGGCAAGGCCAATATGGGGCAAGGCGCGCAGGAGCCAGGCCGGCATCATGGATATTGCGCCCAGGGCAACTGCCAGTGTGGGCCATCCTTGAAGGTCCGCCAGCCCCCGCCCCATTCGATTGGCACGCCAACCGCCAGCGCCGCCCGCTTCACGATGTTCGCGAGCCGGTGATAGAGCGGCCAGTCCCATGAGACAGCCCCGCCGATCATGGGCGCCAGGTCCATCGCCCGTGCCTTGCCGTCTGCCGGGTGGGCAAGGTGGCGCGATTTCATGGTGCGGGTCGCGCCCTTGGCGAACAGCTCCCGCTGGCGCTCGATCGTGCGCAGGACTTCCAGCACGGTGAAGTCGAGGTCCGATATCCTCGCCGCATGGATGGCGACCTTGCGCAGATCCGGGTGCGCCTCGTCCAGCCGGGATAGCGAGCGCTGCGACAGGATAATGCTCATGCCTTCGGCTCCTGCGATACCAGGCGGGAGAGGATCACCAGCGCGAACATGGCAAGCGCGATGTGCTGCTGATACGGCAGCATGGCGCGCAGCTCCGGGGGGATCAGCGGCCAGGCGGTCATCAACGCCAGGCCGAGCGCGGACAGGCGCACGGACCAGAAGCGATGCGCCGAGCGCCATTCGGCAATGAGGAGGGAGCGAAGGCGGGAAACGAGCATGGGACTGGCCTTTCGACGATGAAAATCGTGGGCAGGCACAGGCCATGGTCTGGTTTGTGTAGGACAGAAAAAAACCGTTTTGGCTATATTACTGCAATGTCATTCCCGCTTTCGCGGGAATGACAAAGAGAGTTAAGGCTCCAGCACCTTGGCCTTGTAGTTGCACAGGTCGACCACCGGGCAGCGCCAGCATTCCGGGCGGCGGGCCTTGCAGATGTAGCGGCCGTGCAGGATGAGCCAGTGGTGCGCGTCGCGGCGGAAGGGTTCGGGGACGTTTTTCTCCAGGCGCTTTTCGACGGCGAGCACCGTCTTGCCCGGCGCGAGGCCGGTGCGGTTGCCGACGCGGAAGATATGAGTGTCGACCGCGAATGTTTCCTCGCCGAAGGCGGTGTTCATCACCACATTGGCGGTTTTGCGGCCGACGCCGGGCAGGCCGGTCAATATGTCGCGGTCGCGCGGCACCTCGCCGCCGAAATCGCGCGCCAGTATCTCGGACAGGGCGATGACGTTCCTGGCCTTGCTGTTGAACAGACCAATCGTCCTGATGTGGCTCTTCAGGCCCTCCTCGCCGAGCGCCACCATATCGGCGGGGGCCCTGACCTGCTCGAACAGGGCGCGGGTGGCCTTGTTGACGCCCTTGTCCGTGGCCTGGGCGGACAGGACCACCGCGACCAGCAACTGGTAGTCATTGCCATATTCAAGCTCGGTGCGCGGCGCGGGATTGCTCTCGGCCAGGCGCCGGAAGAACTCGAAGATATTGGCGCGGGAAAGCGGGCGGGAGGCCATGGGGCAGGGTCAGAGCCCCAGCACGTCGCGCATCGTGTAACGACCCGGCGCCTGGCCCGCCAGCCACAGGGCGGCCGTGACCGCGCCGCGCGCGAAGATGGTGCGGGTCTCCGCGCGGTGGCCGATCTCGATGCGCTCGCCCTCGGTCGCGAAGATCACCTGATGGTCGCCCGCCACCGAACCGCCGCGCAGGGACGCGAAACCGATCGCGCCCGCCTGCCGTGCGCCGGTCA
>DATJLC010000348.1:0-9433 GCA_035490755.1 Sphingobium sp. | reverse complement strand
CCGACACCGTTTCGCGCCCACGCGTCGGATGCGCGGCGAGCCGGCGCGCGGCGTCCTTCCGTCCCGCCTCCAGCGCTTCCTTCAATATGGCGACGATGCGTGGCCGCAGCTTGGCACCATCATGACCGAGCTGTTCGGCCTCGACGGCGATCCGGTCGGCGATGGCGCGGCGGTCGATGATGGCGCGCTGGTTGGTCAGGCGGTAAGACATGGCCCCCTATCTAGGATCTTGTGTGTCGTTGACCAGCCGCATCAAGCCATAAAGCGCGTCAAGCGCCTCGCGCGGCGACAAGGCGTCGGGGTCGATCGCGGCCAGGGCTTGGCGCAGCGGATCGACGGGCACCGGTTCGGGTTCCGGGCTGGCGGCGAACAGCGGCAGGTCGTCGAGCCCGGCCGCGATTCCGCCGGTCTTCGCCTTGCCCGCCTCCAGCTTCGCCAGCACCGCCTTGGCGCGGGCAAGGACAGCGGGGGGCAGGCCGGCGAGGCGCGCCACCGCCAGGCCATAGCTGCGGTCGGCGGGCCCCGGCGCCACCTCGTGCAGCAGGACAAGCTCGCCCTTCCATTCGCGGGCGCGGACATGGTGAAGCGACAGCGCCGGCAGGCTCTCCGCGAGCCGGGTCAGCTCGTGATAATGGGTGGCGAACAGGCAGCGGCAGCGATTGACGCCATGGACCGCCTCCACCACCGCCCAGGCGATGGCAAGGCCGTCATAAGTCGAGGTGCCACGGCCGACCTCGTCCAGTATGACGAAGCTGTCTGGTGTCGCCTGGGCGAGGATGGCGGCGGTCTCCACCATCTCGACCATGAAGGTGGACCGGCCGCGCGCGAGATTGTCCGACGCGCCGACCCGGCTGAACAGGCGGTCCACGGGGCTCAGCCGCGCGCTGGCGGCGGGCACGAAGGCTCCGGCCTGTGCGAGGATGACGATGAGCGCGTTCTGGCGCAGGAAGGTGGACTTGCCGCCCATATTGGGGCCGGTGACGAGCCACAGCCGGTCGTCCTCGGCCAGGCGGCAGTCATTGGCGACAAAGGCCGTGCCGCCGGGTGCCAGCGCCGCCTCGACGACCGGATGGCGCCCGGCTTCGATGGCAAGGCAGCGCTCGGCCGCGAAGCCGGGGCGGCACCAGTTGCCCTCGATCGCACGCTCGGCATTGGCGGCGGCGACATCGAGCCGCGCAATGGCCTCGGCGGCGGCAGCGATCGCGTCGCGGCGTGCCGCCACCGCTTCGGTCAGCTCTTCGAGATGGGCGGTCTCGGCTGCAAGCGCATGGCCGCCGGCTTGTGCGATCCGCGTGGCCTGCTCGTGCAGTTCCGGCGCGTTGAACCGGACCACGCCCGCCAGCGTTTGGCGATGGGTAAAGCCGCTGTCAGGCCCCATCAGCGCGTCGCCATGCTTGGCCGGCACTTCGATATGATAGCCCAGCACGCCATTATGGCGGATCTTGAGCGCGGCGATCCCCGTCTCGGCGCGATAGCGCGCTTCCAGGGCTGCGACCGCCTGCCTGCCGTCGCTCGCCATGCGCCTCAGCTCGTCGAGCGCGGCGTCATAGCCCTGGGCGATGAAACCGCCATTGGCGCTTTCGGTCGGCGGGGAGGGGACGAGGGCGCGGGTGAGCTGATCGACGAGCGCGCCATGGCCTTCCAGCGCGGGCAGGAGCGTGCCCAGCATCGTCGGTGGTTCCTCGACGCCGCGCAGACGTTCGCGCAGCAACCGTGCCTCGTTGAGGCCGTCGCGGATCTGGCCGAGGTCACGCGGACTGCCCCGGCCGATGCACAAGCGCCCGAGTGCGCGGCCGATGTCGGGCATGGCTCGCAGAACAGCGCGCAAGTCGGCGCGGGCCGTGCCGTCCCGCATCAGCCAGTCGACCAAGTCGAGCCGTGCCTCGATCGCATGGGTGTCGAGAAGCGGGGCGGACAGATCCTCGGCCAGCAGCCGCGCGCCCGCCGCCGTCACCGTGCGGTCGGTCGCCGCCAACAGGCTGCCCGTGCGGGCGCCCGAGATGGTCTGGCAGATCTCCAGGCTTTCCCGCGTTGCCGGATCGATCGCCAGATGCGCCTCGGCGGTCGTGCGCCGGGGCGGTTGCATAAAGGGGATCTGGCCGCGCCCGACATGGTCGAGATAGGCGACAAGGCCGCCCAGCGCAGACAGTTCGGCGCGGGCAAAGCCGCCGAAGCCGTCGAGCGTCGCGACGCCGAAATGGGCGCGCAGCCGCGCCTCGGCCCGATCGCTCTGGAAATCCGCGCTGTCGAACGGGACGGCGCCGGGCACCTCTCCGGCCACGCTGGGCCGCGCCAGTATTTCCCGCGCGTCGATACGCGCCAGCTCCGCCTCGATGGTCATGGCGTCGCAGGCGCAGACGGTCAGCCGTCCCGTCGATATGTCCGCCGCCGCAACCGCCAGCCGCCCGCCCGCCTCTCCTACCGCCGCCAGCATATTGGCGCGCCGCGAATCGAGCAGGCTTTCCTCGGTCAGCGTACCCGCCGTCACGAATCGCACGATCGCGCGCGCGACGAGGGATTTGCCGCCCCGCGCCTTGGCCTCGGCGGGGGTTTCGGTCTGCTCGGCTATGGCGACGCGGTGCCCGGCCCGGATCAGGCGCGCGAGATAGCCCTCGGCGGCGTGCACGGGCACCCCGCACATGGGAATCGGCACGCCGCCATGCTCGCCCCGCGATGTGAGCGCTATGTCCAGCGTCGCCGCCGCCGCCCGGGCGTCGTCGAAGAACAGCTCAAAAAAGTCGCCCATGCGATAGAATAGCAGGCAATCGCCAGCCTCCGCCTTGAGCGCCAGATATTGCGCCATCATCGGCGTTACCGAATTGTCGCTGGTCATGCCCGTCATCTTGCCTGATCTCCTAGCTCGCGATGGACAGGCTGGCCACAAGCTTCTAGGTGGCAGGCGAGGACGGCTGCGGGCTTGCCGCCGCCAGGAGATGGTAATCGCGCGCCGGCGATCTGGTACGAAGGGGAAGACATGACCGAAAAAGCGAGCATCGAGTTTTCGGAGCGCGAGGCGCTTTTCTTCCACTCGACCGGCCGGCCCGGCAAGATCGAGATCGTGGCATCCAAGCCCATGGCGACGCAGCGCGACCTCAGCCTCGCTTATTCGCCGGGTGTCGCCGTGCCGGTGCGTGTCATCGCGGAGGATGCCGCCGCCGCCTATGACTATACCGCCAAGGGCAATCTCGTCGCGGTCATCTCCAACGGCACCGCGATTCTCGGCCTCGGCAATCTCGGTGCGCTTGCCTCCAAGCCGGTGATGGAAGGCAAGGCGGTGCTGTTCAAGCGCTTTGCCGACGTCGATTCGATTGATCTCGAGCTCGCGACAGAGGATCCGCAGGCGTTCATCGACGCGGTTGCCCTGCTTGAACCCAGCTTTGGCGGCATCAACCTGGAAGATATCAAGGCGCCCGAATGCTTCATCATCGAGCAGGCGCTGAAGGAGCGCCTCAAGATCCCGGTGATGCATGATGACCAGCACGGCACCGCGATCATCTGCGCCGCCGGCCTCATCAACGCCTGTTACCTGACCAGCCGCAGCATCCGGTCGGTGAAGGTCGTCGTGAACGGCGCCGGCGCCGCCGCCATCGCCTGCACCGAGTTGATCAAGGCGATGGGCGTGCCCCATGACAATGTCATCATGTGTGATCGCAAGGGCGTCATCTATCAGGGCCGCGACAATGTCGACCAGTGGAAGTCGGCCCATGCCGCCAAGACCGATGCACGCACGCTGGCGGAGGCGCTGAAGGGCGCGGACATTTTCCTCGGCCTGTCGACCAAGGATGCGCTGGCGCCTGAAATGGTGAAGGACATGGCGCCGCGCCCGATCATCTTCGCCATGGCCAATCCCGATCCGGAGATTACCCCGCCTGACGCCAAGGCCGCCAGGCCCGACGCCATCATCGCGACGGGTCGCTCCGACTATCCCAACCAGGTCAACAATGTGCTTGGCTTCCCGTTCATCTTCCGGGGCGCGCTCGATGTGCGGGCGACGGCGATCAACGAGACGATGAAGATCGCGGCGGCGCAGGCCATCGCCGAACTGGCGCGCGAGCAGGTGCCCGAGGAAGTGGCGCTGGCCTATGGCGGCATGTCGCACAGCTTTGGTGATGACTATATCATCCCCGCCCCGTTCGATCCGCGCCTGATGGAAGTGGTGCCGATGGCGGTGGCCAAGGCGGCGATGGAAAGCGGCGTTGCCCAGCATCCGATCGAGGATTTCGATGCCTATCGCCAGTCGCTGAAGGCGCGGCTCAACCCGACGACCTCTGTTCTGACCCTCGCCTATGAAGGGGCCAAGGCCAGCCCGAAGCGGGTGGTCTTCGCCGAGGCGGAGGAGGAGGTCGTGCTGCGCGCCGCGATCCAGTTCCGCGACGGCGGCTATGGCACGCCTGTGCTGGTCGGGCGGCAGGAAGTCTATGACCGGCTGCGCGCGCTGGGTGTCCAGAATGCGGAGAGCTTCGAGGTTCACAACAGCGTCAATTCGCCCCTCGTGCCCCGCATGATCGACATGCTCTATGAGCGGCTGCAGCGGCGCGGCTATCTCCGCCGCGACTGCGAGCGCATGGTCAACCGCGACCGCAATGTGTTCGGCGCCCTCCTCATCGAGATGGGGGAGGCCGACGCGATGATCACCGGCGTCACCCGCACCTATGCCCAGACCATGCGCGAGCTCACGCGCGTGATCGGCAAGCAGGCGGGGCGCACGCCCTTCGGCGTCCACATCCTCGTCGGCCAGAGCCATACCATCTTCATGGCCGACACGACCGTCAACGAACGGCCGAGCGCGCGCGAGCTCGCCGACATCGCCATCGGCACGGCGGCGGTGGCGCGGCGCATGGGCCATGAACCGCGTGTCGCCTTCCTGTCCTATTCGACCTTCGGCAATCCCGAGGGCAACTGGCTGGACAATATCCGTGACGCGGTGGCGATCCTCGACGCCAATGAGAGCATCGACTTCGAATATGAAGGCGAGATGGCGCCCGACGTCGCGCTCAACCCGCGGGTGATGAAGAACTATCCGTTCAGCCGCCTGTCCGGCCCGGCCAATGTGCTGGTCATGCCCGGCCTGCAATCGGCGAACCTTTCGGCCAAGCTGCTGCGCGAGCTGGGCGGCGATTCGGTGATCGGCCCGATGCTGGTCGGCATGGACCGCCCGGTCCAGGTCGCGACCATGGCGGCGACCGCTTCGGAGCTGGTGACGCTGGCGGTGCTGTCGGCGGGTGGGATCGCGGTATAGGCGCGCATCACCCGTCCCCCATCGCCAGCCGCGCGAGTTCCTCGGCTTCCATCAGGATCATCTCCTCCGCCTCGCCTTGCGCGACATGCTCGCGGCCGATCATGATGAGGACCGGGACCGCCAGCGGACTGACATGGGGCAGGTCGACATGGAGGATCGTGCCGGCGGCGCGGTCGATCAGGTCGCCGAGCCGCCCCACATCCGTCATCCGCGCCCGCGCGTCCGCCCAGGCGGCCTTCAGGAGCAGGTGATCGGGCTCGTAGCGGCGCAGCACGTCATAGATGAGGTCGGTGGAGAAGCTCACCTGCCGCCCGGTCTTGCGCTTGCCCGGCTGCTGCCGCTCGATGAGGCCGCTGATGACCGCGACATCGCGGAAGGCGCGCTTGAGGAGGCTTGAGCTTTCGACCCATTCGACGAACTCGTCCTCGAGTATGTCCGCCGAAAAGAGCGCGGCCGGATCCGGGACGGGCTTCAGCCCATAGACGGCGAGCGCATAGTCGTTGGAGACGAAGCCCGTCGGCATCAGCCCCTGATGCTCCATCCGCCGGGTGAGCAGCATGCCGAGCGATTGGTGCGCGTTCCACCCCTCGAAGCTGTAGATGACCATGTGATGCAGCCGCTCGTGCCGGAAGGTCTCGACGAGGAGCTGGTCGGGCCGGGGCAGGACGGAGCGGTGGCTCTGCATGGCGAGCCATTCGTGCACATCGGCCGGGAAACGGTGCCATTGCTCCGGACTGGCCAGAAAGCGCCGCACCCGGCCCGCCAGATGGGTGGACATCGCCATGCGCGTGCCGCCCCAGCTCGGGATGCGCGCCGGGCGCGAAGTGGCGCGCACGACAAGCTCGCTCTCGTCCTGGCGAATCAGCTCGAGGCTCATGCCGGAGAAGAAGAAGCTGTCGCCGGGGCTGAGCGTGGCGGCAAAGCCTTCCTCGACCGTGCCGAGCTTGCGCCCGTTCGCGAAACGGATGTCGAGCGCCGGCTGGTCGACGATGATGCCGGCATTGAGGCGATGCGCCTGGGCGAAGCGGGGATGGGCGATTCGCCAGCGGCCATCCGGGTCCTGGCGGAGGCGCTGGAACCGGTCATAGGCCCGCAGCGCATAGCCGCCATGGGCGATGAATTGCAGCTCCGCCTCCAGATCCTTGGCGGTCAGGTCGGCAAAGGGCGTCGCGGTCTTGAGCTCGGCGAGCAGCGCCTCCGGCGCGATCGGCCCGGCGCAGGCGAGGGCCATGATGTGCTGGGCGAGAACGTCCCGCGCGCCGGGGCGGAAGACGTCGGCGTCGCGCGCGCCCTCCGCCACGGCATCCAGCGCCGCCTGCGCCTCCAGATATTCGAAGCGGTTGCCGGGGATGAGGAGGGCGCGGCTCGGCTCGTCCAGCCGGTGATTGGCGCGGCCGATGCGCTGGAGCAGGCGCGACGAACCCTTTGGCGCGCCCATCTGGATCACGCAGTCGATGTCGCCCCAGTCGATGCCGAGGTCGAGGCTGGCGGTCGCGACAAGGCCGCGCAGCCGCCCTTCGGCCATCGCCGCCTCCACCTTGCGCCGGGCCTCGCGCGACAGGCTGCCATGATGGATGCCGATGGGTAGGTTGCCGTCATTGACCGCCCATAGTTCCTGAAAGATCAGCTCCGCCAGGCCGCGCGTGTTGCAGAAGACGAGCGTCGTGTGGTTGGCCGCGATCTGTGCGATCACCTGCCGCGCGGCATAGCGGCCGGAATGGCCCGACCAGGGCACCCGGTCTTCCGGGACGAGGATGCGAACGTCCGGCGCCGCACCCGCCTCGCCTTCGACCAGCGTTACGTCCTGCGCGCGTCCGCCGGGCGCCAGCCAGCAGCAATAGCTGTCCGGATCGGCCACGGTGGCGGAAAGTGCGAGGCGCCGGAGGGCGGGGTTGATCGCCTGCAGGCGCGCCATGGAGAGGGAGAGGAGGTCGCCGCGCTTCTCGCTGGCAAAGGCATGGACCTCGTCGACGATGATGGTGCTGAGGTCCGCGAACAGAGCGGGGCTGTCGGGAAAGGAGAGGAGGAGCGAGAGCGACTCGGGCGTCGTCAGCAGCATCTGCGGCGGCCGCGCGCGCTGGCGCGCCTTGCGATCGGACGGCGTGTCGCCGGTGCGGGTCTCGACCCGGATCGGCAGGCCCATCTCGGCAATGGGGGTGAGGAGGTTGCGCTGCACGTCGACCGCCAGCGCCTTCAGCGGCGAGACATAGAGGCTGTGCAGGCCCTCGCGCGGGTTCCGGATGAGCTCGGCGAGGGAGGGCAGGAACCCCGCCAGCGTCTTGCCCGCGCCGGTGGGGGCGACGAGAAGGGCATGGCGGCCGGCATGGGCGGCGTCGAGCATCTCAAGCTGGTGCCGGCGGATGCGCCAGCCGCGTTCGGCAAACCAGCCGGTGATGGATGCGGGGAGGGACGGGCCGTCAGCCATGGCACCCACGTAGGCGCCGGGGGCCGGTTCCGAACTTCTCAAACCTCGCCCGTATCGCGCATGGAAGTTTTGTCATGAGTCTGCCGCGCCGTACCCGTTGCTGCGCCATGCGGCGCGGGCGGGAGTCTAGCGGCGGGCGGGCGTGTAGGACAGCCGACGCGGGTTGGATTTCGCGCGGAGGCGCAGAGGCGCGGAGATGTTGCGCCTGTGGCGAGGCCGCGATCCTTGCAGGCGTTGTCGCTTTGGGGGGTGACGGAGCGCCTTCCGCGTCTCCACCGCGAAACCTCGCAGGTCTTGAGATGTTGTCCACAAAGTTGTGGCGTGAAGCTATTCATTTGGAGGATCTGCACGAGAAAGCGTCTGACTTCGCAAACGTGTGCGAGCAAATAGCGTGGCCTTACGATGACAGCTTCGCGAGAAAGGTGACCGTCCAAAAGGAAGCCGCGAAGCGGTTGCAAGAGCTCTCATGGAATCTGAGTGGCATCGAGAGTTCGCTTCAGGAGATGGCTTGGTCGATTGATGAAATCATTGAACTTGTCGATGAACTTTCGTCCCCCGGCGGAAAAGGGCGTTGAAAACTGAATATTTTTCGGTGCGTCGGGACTGCATGTAACACGCTAACAGACTACCGCCCCATCTTCCTCTGAGTCTTCCCGTACCTGAGCTTCCGCGTCCCCGGCTTGCCCTCGCTTGCCCTGCCCTTTGGCGCCGCGACGCGTTGATCCACCGGCAAGCCAAGCTCGTCCGCCTCCAGGCGCCTGATCTCGTCGCGCAGTCTTCCGGCTTCCTCGAACTCCAGGTCCGCCGCCGCCGCGCGCATCTTCTTTTCAAGCTCCTCGATGTAGGCGCGCAGGTTGTGGCCGACCAGATGCGGCGTGTCGTCGAGGCCGGTGTCGACCGTGACCTGGTCCTTGCTGGCGACATGGGCGATGATGTCGCCGATATGCTTGCGGACCGTCTCGGGCGTGATGCCGTGGGCCTCGTTATAGGCCTGCTGTTTCTCCCGGCGCCGGCTGGTCTCGCCCAGGGCGCGTTCCATGCTGCCGGTGATGCGGTCGGCGTAGAGGATCACGCGGCCGTCGATGTTGCGCGCCGCGCGGCCTATGGTCTGGATGAGCGAGGTTTCGGAGCGCAGGAAGCCTTCCTTGTCGGCATCGAGGATCGCGACCAGCCCGCATTCGGGTATGTCCAGCCCCTCGCGCAGCAGGTTGATGCCGACCAGCACGTCATAGACGCCGAGCCTCAAATCCCGGATCAGCTCGATGCGCTCCAGCGTCTCGACGTCCGAGTGCATGTAGCGGACCTTGATCCCCGCCTCGTGCATATATTCGGTCAGATCCTCGGCCATGCGCTTGGTCAGCGTGGTGACAAGGGTGCGATAGCCCTTTTTCGCGGTTTCCTTGGCCTCGTGGATGAGGTCGTCGACCTGGTCCTCGACCGGTTTGATCTCCACCGGCGGGTCGATGAGGCCGGTGGGGCGGATGACCTGCTCGGCAAAGACGCCGCCCGCCTGCTCCATTTCCCATGGACCTGGCGTTGCGGAGACACAGATGGTCTGCGGGCGCATCGCATCCCATTCGTTGAACCGGAGCGGCCGGTTGTCGATGCAGCTCGGCAGGCGAAAGCCATATTCGGCGAGCGTGATCTTGCGCCGGTGGTCGCCCCTGGCCATGGCGCCGACCTGGGGCACGGTCTGGTGGCTTTCGTCGACGAAGAGGATCGCGTTCTCCGGCAGATATTCGAACAGGGTAGGCGGCGGCTCGCCGGGC
>DATJLC010000347.1:0-1853 GCA_035490755.1 Sphingobium sp. | reverse complement strand
GGCAAGGCGGACGGTGTAATAGCCTTCACCGGCGCCGATATCGGCGACCGTCATGCCGGGCCGGACATCGGCGGCATCCATGATCTGGTCGGCCTCGCGCAGGCGGTCGCGCGCTTCCTCGTTGGACCAGCGGGTGGAGATGATCGCGGCGACAGGCCGATCCGCCTTGGGGAAAGCGCGTGCGCTTTCCGGCCGGCCGTCATCTGCCTTGCCGGTCAGGGCATCGCAGGCGGAGAGGTGCGCCGCCGCGATCAGGAGGAGCAGGGCGGGTCGCGCCGCCGCCTGCATCAGTCGACGTCCTCGACCTCGACCTTCTCGCCAGTGACCTTCTGGCTGAGGGCGGCGGCCATGAACGGGTCAAGCGCGCCGTCCAGGACATCGTCGGGCGAGGTGGAGGTGACGCCGGTGCGCAGGTCCTTCACCAGCTGATAAGGCTGGAGGACGTAGGAGCGGATCTGGTGGCCCCAGCCGATTTCGGTCTTGGCCTGATATTCGCCGCTCGCCTCGGCCTCCCGCTTTTGCAGTTCGGCCTCATAGATGCGCGCCTTCAGCATGTTCATCGCGGTGGCGCGGTTCTTGTGCTGCGAGCGGTCATTCTGGCTGGCGACGATGATGCCGGTGGGGATGTGGGTGATGCGCACGGCGCTGTCGGTGGTGTTGACATGCTGTCCGCCCGCGCCGGATGAGCGATAGGTGTCGATCTTGAGGTCGCTCTCCTTGATCTCGACCTCGATATTGTCGTCGATCACCGGATAGACCCAGACGCTGGAAAAGCTGGTGTGGCGGCGAGCGTTGGAATCGTACGGGCTGATGCGGACGAGCCGGTGGACGCCGCTCTCGGTCTTGGCATAGCCATAGGCGTTCTCGCCCTTGATCAGCATGGTCGCCGACTTGATCCCGGCCTGCTCGCCGGCATGATAGTCAACCATCTCGACCTTGTAGCCGCGCCGCTCTGCCCAGCGCTGATACATGCGCTGCAGCATTTCCGCCCAGTCCTGGCTTTCGGTGCCGCCCGCGCCCGCGTTGATCTGCAGATAGGTGTCGTAGCTGTCGGCCTCGCCCGCGAGCAGCGCCGTGATCTTGTCCTTGTCGGCGCGCTCGGCGAGCGCCGAAAGGGCAGCGACGCCCTCGTTCGCCATGCCTTCGTCACCTTCAGCGTCGGCCATTTCGATGAGTTCGGCGGTGTCGTTCATCTCCGCCTCGATCGCCTTGGTCGCGCTGATCGCATTGTCGAGCCGGGTGCGCTCGCGCATCACTTCCTGCGCCTGCTTCTGGTCGTCCCACAGGGTCGGGTCCTCGACGCGCGCATTCAGCTCGTCGAGGCGGCGCAGCGCGCGGTCCCAGTCCAGAAAGCGCCTGAGCAGGTCGAGCGTAGCATTGATCCGATCAACATAGGCTTGCGCTTCGGCGCGCATCGTCATGATCTCCAACAGTCAAAAGTTATGGGCGGCCCGAATACGTGCCGGCCAATATGTCAATATATGCCGCCCTGGTCGCCCGCAAAATCCCTCGGCGTCTGCGTGCGCGTCGCGCTGGACCCGGCGCCGGATTTTGCCTTCTGGACCGTTGCAAGCTCGTCCTTGCGGATCGACCGGCGCGGTTCGCTGTCCGGCTTGAACGCTTCCCAGATGATCGCGGCCTTGGCCTCGTTGGTCGGCCAGCCGGAGAACACGCGCTTGCCGCTCGCACGGTCGATGCGCACCATGCGGATGCCGGGCGGCGCGACAAAGGGCGTCTTGGGCATCTTCTCGAGAATCGGCTTCATCGCCTCCTTCCAGATCGGCGCGGCGACGCGGCCGCCCTGCGCATAGCCGCCAAGGCTGCGCGGCTGGTCATAGCCCATATAGACGCCC
>DATJLC010000346.1:0-2040 GCA_035490755.1 Sphingobium sp. | reverse complement strand
GGAGCAGGTCCCAAGGGTTTGGCTGTTCGCCAATTAAAGTGGTACGTGAGCTGGGTTCAGAACGTCGCGAGACAGTTTGGTCCCTATCTGCCGTGGGCGTCGAAATTTGAGAGGAGTTGACCCTAGTACGAGAGGACCGGGGTGAACGTACCTCTGGTGTACCTGTCATCGTGCCAACGGTGCAGCAGGGTAGCTATGTACGGACGGGATAACCGCTGAAAGCATCTAAGCGGGAAGCCTCCCTCAAGATAAGATTTCTTAGGACGGTGGAAGACCACCACCTTGATAGACTGGATGTGGAAGCGCGGTAACGTGTGGAGCTAACCGATACTAATTGTCCTATTCGCGCTTGATGAGTCCCACCATCAATGACAGCCCTGGGCTGCATTGGTGCGGATGATCCCTCATCCTGTTGAAACATATGTGCACGGCATTCGATTTGAACCCAAAGATCTTACGCGCTTCGCACCGGCTCCATTGCCTGGTGGCTATGGCGTCTGTGAACCACCCGATCCCATCCCGAACTCGGCCGTGAAACCAGACAGCGCCGATGGTACTATCGCTCAAGCGATGGAAGAGTAGGTCGTCGCCAGGCATTGCAGCCCGTGCGAAACGCGCAAGATCCCAAGTTCCCAGGAAAACCCATTCACTCTGTTAGTTGGCCTCAGGCGCCGGCGGCCGCATCCGCGGCCTTGGCTTCCGCGCCATAAGGCGCGACGGCCGTTCGGCCTTGCGGAAGGCTTCGCCTTCCGATCCTGATCCCAACTGCCTTGGTTGACGCGGGATGGAGCAGCCCGGTAGCTCGTCAGGCTCATAACCTGAAGGTCGCAGGTTCAAATCCTGCTCCCGCAACCAACACCAAAGCCCGCATGGCACACCAGCCTGCGGGCTTTTTTGACTCCCGCACCCCTTCCTCGCCCATCGCACCTTGCCGTCCCGCCCAAGGGCGCCATAGTGGCGCCGCGGGAGTTGGTACGGCGTGACTACGAGCCTCGATGAAGCGCCGGACCAGGTCACTGCGCAAGCAGCACCCCGCCGCGCCCGCCGACCATGGGGGCGCCTCTTCCTCGCGCTGGCGGTGCTGCTCCTCGCTGCGCTCCTCGCGGCATGGCTGCAGCGGCGGACGATCGCGCGCGAATTCGTCGACCGGGAACTCAGCCGCCGCGGCGTGCGTGCGCAGTACGAGATCGAGCAGCTTTCTCCCTGGCACCAGCGCCTCACCAATTTGGTGGTCGGCGATCCGCGCGATCCCGACCTGGTCGCCGACTGGGTCGAGCTCGGCACCGCTTTGTCGCCCTGGGGCGCCGAGGTGCTCGAACTGCGCGCCGGCCGGGTCCGCATGAAGGGCCGGATCACGCAGGGGCAATTGTCGCTCGGCGCGATCGACCGGCTGATGCCGCCCCCCTCCGGCAAGCCCTTCGCGCTTCCCCATCTCAAGCTCGACCTTGCCGATGCGCGGCTTCGGCTCGACAGCGGGCACGGCATTGTCGACGTCGCGCTGGCGGGGCGGGGCATGCTCGACGACGGGTTCGCCGGCCGCGCGCGCGTCGCCGCGCCGCGGCTCGATCTTGCCGGCTGCGCGGCTTCGGGCGTGGCCGGCACGTTCGGCCTGCAGATCCGCCGGGCGCGGCCCGGTGTCGCCGGAACGCTGGCGGCATCGCAGCTGCAATGTGCGAACGGGCGGGCCATGGCCCCGAAGGTAGCGGTACGCGCGACCCTGGGCGCTGCGCTCGACAGCTGGGCCGGTACCGCCGACCTGGCGCTGACGGGCCTCGAGATGCAAGGACGCCGAGTCTCCGATATTCGCGGCCGCGTCGCGTTCCATGGCGGTGCCAGGGACACGCGCGGCCAGATCGCCCTGCGCTCGGGCCGGTTCGAGGCGCCCGAGGCCGCAGCCGCGGCGCTGCACCTTGCCGGCGACTTTGGTCTGCGCCCCGAGGGGTTCGACTATCGCGGCAAGCTCGTCGCGCGCGGGGCGAGCCTGTCGCGCCCGCTGCGCGCGAAGCTCGGCGGCTATGCAACCACGGCGCAAGGCACGCC